>NZ_JBWKCJ010000039.1:0-77183 GCF_056436545.1 Streptomyces sp. NPDC043738
AAGAACAGGGAGGGGGGGGTGGGAGAACAGAAAGGGGGGGGGGGGGGGGGGGGGGGTGGGGGGGGAGGGGGGGGGGGGGGGGAGGGGGGGGGGCCCCCCCCCCCCCCCCCCCCCCGGTGCCGGCGGTCACCCCGTGCCGCGACCGTCGGGCACCGCGCCGAACGGAGCGGAGCGACCGGACGGCGGCGTCATGCGTCCAGCTCCTTCAGGTGCGCCGCCAGCACGGCGGCGATCTCGTCGAGCCGCCGGTCCTGCATCAGCTGCGGATGGGTGCAGTCCAGATCCCGGTTGGTGATCGTGCCGCTCACATGCGGCCGCCACGCCTCGCAGGTCAGCCAGTCCTCGGCGCGCGGGGCGGCGGCCGTGAAGAACAGCAGGTCGCCCCGGTAGGCCCGGTGGCGGTGCGCGCGCATCATGCGCGCGTGGTTCGGCACGATGTCGACGATCTTCGCAAGGGTGTGGTCGCCGAGCCCGGCGAGCGGACTGCCCGCGCGGCCCAGGGTGGCCAGCACATCGTCGCGGGTGCGCTCGTCGGTACGGTCGAAGCCCGCCATCCGCAGCACCGCGGTGAGCGCGTCGCCCTCCTCGGGCGCGGGCCGCTCGCGCCACTGCTCGGCCGGGAACGCGTCGAGCAGCGCGAGCAGGGCGACCTCCTCCCCGGCCTCCTGGAGCAGCACGGCGACGGTGTGCGCGAGGACGCCGCCGACGGACCAGCCCAGGAGGCGGTACGGGCCGTGCGGCTGGACGGTGCGCAGCTGGCGCACATAGTCGGCGGCCTGCTCCTCCAGGGCGTCCGGCAGCGGCTCGTCGTGGACCAGGCCGCGCGCCTGGACGCCGTAGACGGGCTGCTCCGGGCCGAGGCGGGCGGACAGGCCCGCGTAGCACCAGGCGATGCCGCCGGCGGGGTGGAAGGCGAACAGCGGGGGCCGCTCGCCCGCACCGCGCAGCGGCAGCAGCACGTCCAGGGCGTCCTCGGCCGCCGGACCCGAGCCGTCGAGCCGGGCGGCGAGCGCGGCCGGCGTCGGTGCCTCGAAGAGCGAGCCGATCGTCAGCTCGGTGCCCAGGGCCTCGCGCACCCGCGCCACCAGCCGCACGGCGAGCAGGGACGTGCCGCCCAGGTCGAAGAACGCGTCGTCGGGACCGGCCCGTTCGACTCCGAGCACCTCGGCGAACAGGCGCGTCAGGGCCTCCTCGCGCGGACCCGACGGGCGCCGCGCGCCCGCGCCGCCGGTGAAGACCGGGGCGGGCAGGGCGCGGCGGTCCAGCTTGCCGTTGGGGCTCAGCGGGAAGGCGTCGAGGGCGACGACGGCCGCCGGAACCATGTGCTCGGGCAGCACGCGGGCCAGCCCGGCCCGTACGGCCGCGGGGTCCGCGCCGCCGGTCACATAGCCCACGAGCCGCCGGCCGGCCGATCCGCCCCGGTCCCCGTCGTCCTCGCGCACCAGCGCGCAGGCGCCGTCCACACCGTCCTGCGCCGCCAGCGCGGCCTCGATCTCGCCGAGTTCGATGCGCTGACCGCGCAGCTTGACCTGGTCGTCGGTGCGGCCGAGGTACTCGACCTCGCCCTGCTCCGTCCAGCGCGCCAGGTCGCCGGTGCGGTACATCCGTCCGCCGGGCGGCCCGAACGGGTCGGCGACGAACCGGGCGGCGGTCAGCTCGGGACGGTGCAGATAGCCGTCGGCGAGCTGCCGCCCGGCCAGGTACAGCTCGCCGGGGACACCCGGCGGACAGGGCCGCAGCGCCGCGTCGAGCACGTACAGGCGGGTGTTCCACACCGGCCTGCCGATCGGCACCGGACCGTCGCCGTCCGGCGCGCACGTGTGGTGGGTGACGTCGACGGCGGCCTCCGTCGGCCCGTAGAGGTTGTGCAGCGCGACACCGGGCAGCGTGCGGGCGAAGGCGTTCGCGGTCTCGCGGGGCAGGGCCTCGCCGCTGGCGAAGACCCGGCGCAGCCCCCGGCACTCGGCCGCGTCCGCCCCGGCCAGGAAGGCCTGGAGCATCGACGGCACGAAGTGGCAGGTGGTGACGGCTTGTTCGCGGATGAGGCGGGCCAGGTAGGCCGGATCCCGGTGGCCCCCGGGCTCGGCGACGACCAGCGCCGCGCCCTCGCGCAGCGGCCAGAAGAACTCCCACACCGACACGTCGAACGACGACGGTGTCTTCTGCAGCACCCGGTCGGCGGCCGTCAGGCCGTACTCGGCCTGCATCCACCGCAGCCGGTTGTCGATCGCCCCGTGTGAAACGACCACGCCCTTGGGGCGGCCGGTCGAACCGGAGGTGTAGATGACGTACGCGGGGTGCGCGGGCGTCAGCGGGCGACCCGGGTTGACGGCGAGGTACCCGCTCAGGTCGAGCCCCTCCAGGGCGACCAGGGGTGTTCCGGGGCGCTCGGGAAGCCGGCCGGGGCGGTCGGTGACGGCGCACACGGGCGCGGCGTCGTCGAGCATGTACGCCAGCCGCTCCGCCGGATAGTCCGGGTCGAGCGGCAGGTAGGCGGCACCGGCCTTCAGCACGGCGAGCAGGGCGACGACGAGTTCCACCGAGCGCGGCAGCGAGACCGCCACCACCGCACCGGGCCGGGCACCGAGGGTCTGCAGGTGCCGGGCCAGACGGTTGGCGCGGGCCTCGAGCTGCGCATAGGTGAGCGAGACCGCCCCGTACACCAGGGCGGTCGCGCCGGGGGTGCGGGCGGCCCGCGCCTCGATGGGCCCGATCAGGGTCGTCGGCGGCAGCTGCCGGTCCGTGCGGTTGAACTCCTCGACGACCAGGGCGTGTTCGGCGGGCGTGGCGATCCCGTGCGCGGCCAGCGGCAGGTGCGGATCGGCGGTGGCGAGCCGGTCCAGCAGATGCAGGAACCGCTCCTGGTGTGCGGCGAGTCCGGCGTCCTCGTACAGCGCCGGATTGCCGTCGTGATCGATGCGCAGGCCGCGTCCGTCGGCGCGGTCGTAGACGTTGACGGTCAGGTCGTCGACGGGCCCGGCGGACAGGTTCGCCGCCCGCGCCGGCGCGCCGGCGAACTCCACGCCGTAGTCGAAGGGCATGACGTTGACGAGCGGGCCGACCAGGGCGCGGCCCTCACCGAGCAGTCCCAGGTCGCGGCGGATGTCCTCGTAGCGGTAGCGCTGGTGGCGGCGGACCTGCCGGATGCCGAGCACGACCTGCCGGACGAGTTCGGCGAAGGTCGCGCCGGGGGAGATGGTCAGCCGCAGCGGCAGGATGTTCATGACCATGCCGGGCACGCGCAGGGCGGCCGAGCCCAGCCGCCCCATCATCGGCAGCCCCAGCACGACGTCGGACCGGTCGCACGCCCGGGAGGTGTAGAGGGCCTGGGCGGCGATCAGGACGTCCGGCCAGGTCGCGCGGAGCCGGGCGGCCAGTTCCCGGACGCCCTCGGTGGTCGCCGTGGGCAGGTGGGCGGTGCGGCGGCGGAACGTCCGCGCGGGCGGCGCGCCGCGGCGGGCCGGCCGCGGCACCTCGGGCCGGTCGGCGAAGGCGGCGGACCAGTGGGCACGGTCGGCCGCGAAGTCCGCCGAGGAGCGGTACTCCCGGTCCTGGGCGACGAGGTCCGCCAGGGAGCCGAAGGGGTTCGGGCCCGGCTCCTGACCGCGCGCCAGCGCGCCGTACACCTCGGCGGTGCGGCGGACCAGGAGGGAGTAGCCGAAGCCGTCCATGACGAGATGGTGGATGCACTGGTACCACAGCCACCGTTCCTCGCCGACGCGGAACAGGGCGTGCCGGAACAGCGGGCCGTCCGTCAGGTCGAACGGCTCGGCGAGGTCGGCGCGCTGCCATGCCCCGGCCGCCTCCTCGGCGTCGTCCGCGGCGCGCAGATCGCGTACGGTCAGCGGCGGTTCGACCTCGTCCAGGACCCACTGGCGCGGCCCTTCCGGCGTGTCCTCGACGCGCACCACCCGCAAGGCGTCGGCCTCGGCGGTGACGCGGCGCAGGGCCTGGGCGAAGAGGCCCGCATCGAGCGGACCGTCGATCTCCAGGCACTCCGCGGTGTTCTGCGCGGGGCTGAGCGGATCGAGGGACTGGGCGTACCACATGCCCGACTGGGCCGCCGTCAGCGGCAGCACGGTGCCCGGGGCGCCGGCCGGCTTCGGCCGGGCGCCGCCGGTGAGCAGGGCCGTCACGCGGTGACCCCCAGCAGCGGTGCCCAGGCGTCGATGGCGGGCCGCTCGGCGAGGTCCACGAACCCGGCCTCGACGCCGTGTTCCCGGCGCCAGCGCTCGACCAGCGACATGATCCTTATGGAGTCCAGCCCGTAGTCCACGAGGTTCTCGTCCAGAGGGATGTCGGCGGGCTCCTCGCCGAGACAGTCGGCGACGTCCCGGCGGATTTGGTCCAACGTCAGGGCCATGGCGGCTCAGACCTCCTTGAAGAGCGCGTCGGTGGTGGTGACGACCGCGCAGCGGCCGGCGGCCCAGCGCAGCGCCATGTCGTGGTCGTCGCGGGAGAAGTCGGCGACGGCGTCGGCGACGACGAACGCCCGGATGTCGCGCATCCACGCGTCGCAGGCGCTCATCAGCACCCCGATGTGCGCGTACACGCCGACGATCACGAGCTGGTCGCGGCCGGCGTCGCGCAGCAGCGCTTCCAGTTCGGTACGGACGAACGCGCTGTACTTCCACTTGGTCAGGACCGTGTCACCGGGCTCGGGCGCGACGGCCTCGGGCATGGCCAGGGCGTGCGGGTCGTCCGCGACGCCGGGGCCCCAGAAGTCGAGCTGCAGACCGCGTTCCTCGGGTGTCTGGCCGCCCCGCTGCGCCGAGTAGACGACGGGCACGCCGCGGCGGCGGCACTCCCGCACCAGGCGCGCCGTGTTGTCGAGCATCCCGGTCACCGGCTGCTCGCCGGCCGGGAAGGCGTCGAGGAAGTGGTGCTGCAGGTCGTGGACGAGCAGCACGGCGCGGGCGGGGTCCACGGTCCAGGCGACGCGGTTCGCGGGCAGCTCGTCCGCGATCGGCAGCGGGTAGGGGGCGATGGTGGGAAGTGCCATGGAGGTGGGGGCCTTTCGGTGCTGCTGGGCGGTGGCCGCGGTGGACCGCAGGCCCTTCTTGCTGACCTTGCCGATCCCGGTCTGCGGGAAGGCGTCGACGAACTCGACGAGGTCGGGGACCTTGTAGTCGGCGATCCCGCGCTCGCGCACGAAGCGCCTGACGGCGGCCGGCCGCGGCGGCTCGGCGCCCTCGCGCAGGATGACGTAGGCGAGGGTGCGCTCGCCGAGGTAGTCGTCCGCCACGGCGACGACGGACACGTCGTGCACGGACGGGTGGCCGAGGATGAGGTTCTCGACCTCCTCCGGTGCGACCTTCTCCCCGCCCCGGTTGATCTGGTCCTTGGCCCGGCCCTCGACGACGAGGTGGCCGGTCGGGGTGCGGCGCACGATGTCCCCCGTGCGGTAGAACCCGTCGTCGGTGAAGGCCGTCGCGTTGTGCTCGGGTGCGCGCCAGTAGCCGCGGATGGTGTACGGGCCGCGGGTGAGCAGATGCCCGAACGCGCCCTCGGCGACCTCGTGGCCGGCGTCGTCGACGATGCGGATCTCGTCGTCCGGGGAGATCGGCCGCCCCTGGGTCGTCACGGTCGTCTCGTGGTCGTCGTCGAGACGGGTGTAGTTGACCAGCCCCTCGGCCATGCCGAAGACCTGCATCAGCCGGCAGCCCAGCGCGGGCTGAAGCCGGCGGGCCGCCTCCTGGCTGTACTTGGCCCCGCCCACCAGCACCAGCTCCAGGCTCGACAGATCGTGCTCCGTCTGCGGGCCGGCCTCCGTCCACACCAGGGCGAGCGGCGGCACCAGCCCCGTCATGGTGATCCGCTCCTGTTCGACGAGCGGGAAGGCGGTCGCCGGGTCGGGCCGGGAACACAGGACCGCGGTGCCTCCGGCGTACAGCACGCCGAGCCAACCGGGCGAGCTCATCGGGAAGTTGTGTGCCGCGGGCAGGACGACGAGGAAGCGGGTGTCCGCGTCCACGCCGCAGATCTCGTTGGAGCCCCACAGCGAGTACAGATAGTCGTCGTGGGTGCGCGGGATGAGCTTGGGCACGCCCGTCGTCCCGCCCGACAGCTGCAGGAACGCCAGCTCGTGCGGCTCCGGCCCGTCGGGCGGCCGGACCGGGTCGCACGGCACGTCGGACAGCGCGGTGTGCTCACCGGGGTCGCCGACGACGAAGACATGACGCAGGCTCGGCGTGCGCGCCTTGACCTTCGAGGCCAGCGTGCGGTGGTCGAAGCCCGCGTGCCGGTCGGGGACGACGTACGCGGTGGCCTCGGTGAAGGAGCAGAAGTACCCGATCTCCGTCTCGCGGTGCGCGGGCAGCGTGTAGACGGGCAGTGCGCCGATCCGGAACAGCGCGAAGACCACCTCGATGAACTCACCGACGTTGGGCAGCTGCACCACGACCCGGTCGCCCTTGGCGATCCCGCGCGCCGCGAACCCGGCGGCCAGCCGGTCGGCGCGCTCGTCGAGCTCCCGGTACGTCCAGGTGCGGCGCTCGGGCGCGGGGTCGACCAGGGCGGTCCGGTCGGGGTGGGCGGCGGCCCGCTCGCGCAGCATCCGCCCGAAGGTCTCCCCGCGCCAGTACCCGGCGGCGCGGTAGCGCTCGGCGAACGCGGCGGGCCAGGTGGGGGCGTCCAGGCCCGGGGTGGTGGCCAGGGCGCGTGCTTCGGTGCTCACAGGGAGGCTCCCACGGCGCTGAGGAAGGTACGGAACTTGGCGGCGGTCTCGGCGGTCTCGGCCTGCGGTGTGGAGGCGGCCACCACGCCGGCCCCCGCGAAGAGCCGCAGCGTGCGGCCCTCGGCCTCGGCGCAGCGGATCGTCACGACCCACTCGCCGTCGCCGTCCGCGTCCTGCCAGCCGACCAGGCCGGTGTACGGGCCCCGGTCGAAGGGCTCCGACGCGGCGATGACGCTCCGCGCCAGATCGGTCGGCGTACCGCAGACGGCCGGGGTCGGATGCAGGGCGGCCGCCAGCTCCAGGGCCGTGGCGGCGGGTTCGGCCAGCTCGCCGGTCACGGTCGTCGACAGGTGCCACATGGCGGCGGTACGCACCAGCGTCGGCCGCGCCGGCACCTCCAGGCGGGTGCAGTAGGGCGCGAGCGCCTCGCGTACGGCGCCGACGACGACCGCGTGCTCGTGGAGGTCCTTGGACGACTCCAGCAGCGCGGCCGCGGCGCGCACGTCCTCGGCCAGGTCGGTGCTGCGCGGCGCCGAGCCGGCCAGCGGGTTGGCGGTGAGCCGGCCGCCCTGGCGGGCGACCAGCAGTTCGGGGCTGGCGCCGATCAGCGTGCGGCCCGGACCGCTGGGGACGGCGAAGGTGTAGCCGCCCGGGTCGCGGCCGGCCAGGTGCCGCAGCATCGCCGACAGGTCGGGTTCGCGCTCCGCGGTCAGCTCCAGGGTGCGGGCGAGGACGACCTTGTCCAGCTCCCCGGCCCGCATCCGTGCGACCGCGGCGGCGACCGCCTCGCCGTACCGCGCGGGCGACGGCACCTCGCGCACCTGCCAGTGCGCGGCGGCGGGCACCGCGGTCAGCGGCCCCCGGTCCGCGGCGGCGGGGAGCGCGAGGAGCGGGTCCTCGTGCAGCGGAGGTGCCCACCGCACGGACTCGGGGACGGCGAGCGCGGGCGGCGCGTCCGGGGCGAAGGGCAGTGAGCCGACGACGATCGGCGCCGGCTCGCCCGCGTGCCGCCGGGCGTCGAGGGCTTCTTGCACCCGTCTGCTCAACGGCCGTTCGTCGTGGGGGATTTCGGCGGCGGTTCCCCGGGCGAGCAGGGTGTGCCGGGGGGAGGCGAGGAAGCGGTCCTCCCCGGGGCGGCAGGCGCTGAGCAGGGCGGTCGCCGCGCCGGGGGAGAGCATCGAGGCCAGGGCGGGGTCCGGGACGGGGGAGGTGGGTTCGCACAGTGAGGCGGACATGGGTCTCTCCAGTGGGAAGGGCACGAGCCGGAGTCGGAAGTGGTGCGGGCGGTGTGCGGCCGGTTCAGGCCCGCAGGGTCGCGCCGCCGTCGACGTAGAGGTCGTGCAGGGTGATGTGCCGGGCGCGGTCGGAGACGAGGAAGGCGACGGCCTCGGCGACGTCGGCCGGGTCGGCGATCCGGCCGAGCGGGATACCGGTGCGGTACGCCGCCGGGTCCCCTTCGATGACGCGCCGTACGGCGGCCGCCTCGTCGTCCTCGCCGGAGGCCGCCCACATCGCGCGCTGCATCTCGGTGCGGGTCGAGCCGGGGGAGACGGTGTTGCAGCGGACGCCCCGCGCGGCCACCTCCAGGCCCAGGCACTTGGTGAACATGACGGCCGCGGCCTTCGAGGCGGCGTAGGCGGACATCCCCGCGCGGGGGATGCCGGCCGCGTTGGAGGCGACGGTGACGATGCTGCCGGAGCCGCGCTCGGCCATCCGGCGGGCGGCGGCCCGCGAGACGTGGAAGACGCCGTTGGTGTTGACGGCGAAGGTGGCCGCCCAGTCCTCGTCGGTCAGGTCGACGGCGGGTGAACTCCGCCAGATTCCCGCGACGTTGACCGCGATGTCCAACGGGCCGAGCGTGTCCTCGGCTTCGGCGACGAGGGCCTCCACGGCCGTGGCGTCGGTGACGTCGAGCGGCCGGGCGGTGACGTGGTCGGCGTACCGCTCGGCGAGGCGCTCGGCGCCCTCGGGCATCAGGTCGGTGGCCAGGACGCGGGCGCCGCGTTCGACGAGCGCGTGGACCACCGCCTCGCCGATGCCCCGGCCCGCGCCCGTCACGAGGGCGAGCCGCCCGGTGAGTTCCCCCTCGGCGCTCACTTGACCATGGCCTTCCGGATGTCGTCGAGCACCGACAGCGCCGCCTCGGCGCCGCCCAGACTCGTCCACTTGGAGCCGTCGACGGTGCTGACGTGCCGGTTGTGCACGGCCTTCAGCTGCCGGTAGGCGGGCTTGTCGGTGAGCTGGTCCAACAGGTCCGCGTCCGGGCCGGCGGCGGCGAGGGTGCCGATGAACAGCCAGTCGCCGTCCACCTCCTTGAGGTTCTCGTCGCTGATCGGCGTCGAGTGCCCCTCGCCCCTGTCGTTCTGCACGCCCGGCCGGCGGAAGCCCAGGTCCTTGAGCACGTCGCTGATGAACACGCCCTGCTGCATGACGGCCGTGCCCTTCGCCGAGTAGCGGGCCACCGACACCTGCGCGCCGGCCTGTGCGCCGAGATCCTTCTTGAGGGCGGCGGCCTTGGTGTCGTAGCCGGCGAGGAACTTCTCGGCCGCGTTGGCCTTGCCGAGTACCTTGCCGGTGAGTTGGAGGGACTTCTTCCAGTCCTTGCCGCCGTCGATCGTCACGACGGTCGGGGCGATGTCCCGCAGCTGCTTGAGGATCTGGGCGTCGGCCGTCTGCCCGGCCAGGATGACATCGGGTCTGGCCCGTATGACCTTCTCGATGTCCGGGCCGGTCACCGCGCCCACGACCGGGATGCCCTCGGCCCGTTCGGCGAGGTATCCGGGGGCGCCCCGCTGGCCGCGGCCCGCGGCCAGGCCCACCGGCTTGACGCCGAGCGCGAGCGCCGAGTCCAGGTCCATCTCGCTGAGCGCCACGACGCGCCGGGGTGCGGCCGGCACCTGGACCTTCGCGCCGATCGCGTCGGTGATCCGGACCGTGCGGCTCCGGCTGCCGGAGCCGGCGTCCGCACCGCCGGATCCGCAGGCGCTCAGAGCCGGCGCACAGGCGGCGAGGAGGGCGGCCGCGACGACGGGGCGGGCCACGCCGCGGGAAGAGAGGGACATCATGACCTGAAATCTCCGTTGTTCGATGGGGGGTTGGTCCCGGAAGAGCGCATTCCGACGCTGTTACCGGGGAGGCGGACGCCACGAAAAATGAGGTCATTCCGGGCATTGAGGTGCGTGGTGCAGTGCCCGTACCGGCCAGCTGAACTTAGGTTAGGCTAACCATATGTCAATAACGCAACGAGAGCGGCCGAATACGACCGGATACGGTCGTCGTGAGCGCCCGCCGACTCCGGCGCGGCCTCCCCTCGGGGCGGCCGCCGCACTCGCCGTCCTCCTGCTGGGCCTGGCGCTGCTCTCGCTGCTCATCGGCACCGGATCCAGCTCGCCCGCCCGCGCCTGGGACTACCTCGTGGGCGACCCCGCCGCCCGCGCCGACGCCCAACTCCGGCTCGCCGTCCTGGACGTACGCCTGCCGCGCACGCTCGCCGCCGTGCTCGTCGGCGTCTGCCTCGGCACGGCCGGCTGCCTGCTGCAGACCGCGACCCGCAACCCGCTCGCCGAGACCGGACTGCTCGGTGTCAACTCCGGTGCCGCCTTCGCCGTCGTCGTCGGTCTGACCTTCTTCGGCGCCGCGTCCTCCTTCGCGCTGCTGCTGTGGGCCCTGCTCGGCGGGATGGCCGCGAGCGCGGTCGTGCTGCTGCTCGCCGGGTCCGGACGCGCCGCCGGCTCCCCGCTGCGGCTCGTCCTCGCCGGCTCCGCGCTCGGCGCGACCTTCCACGGCATGACCTCGTATGTGCTGCTGGGCACCCAGGCGACCTTCGACACCTACCGCTACTGGACGATCGGCTCCCTGGCCGGGGTGGAGACCTCCGACCTCGTGCCGCTGCTGCCGCTGGTCGCCGTCGGCCTGCTCACCGCGTTCGGCTGCGCCCGCCCGCTGTCGGCACTCGGCCTCGGCGACGACGGCGCCCGCTCGCTCGGGCACCATCCCGGCCGGATCCGGCTCGTGGTCGCGGCGGCCGTCTCGCTGCTGGCCGGCTGCGCGGTCGCGGTGGCCGGGCCCATCGCCTTCCTCGGCCTGCTCGCCCCCTATGCCGCCCGGACGCTGGCCGGGGCGCGGACGACCGCCCAACTCGCCCTGTCCGCGCTGATCGCGGCCGATGTCATGATCCTCGCCGACGTCCTCGCCCGGATCGTCATCCGGCCCTGGGAGACCCCGGTCAGCGTGCTGCTCGCGTTCGTGGGCGGACCGCTGCTCGTGTGGATCGCCCGCTCCTCCCGCCTGTCGACCGCAGGAGCCTCGGCATGACACCTTCCGGCAGGGGACTGGACCTCACCCCGCCCGACAGCACGGTCCTGCGCACCACCACCCTCTCCTGGCTCTTCCCCCGCCGCAGCGCGCTCGCCGCGGCGCTCCTCGTGCCGCTGCTCCTCGTCCTCATCGCCCTCGCCGTCATGGCGAGTTCGACCGGGATGAGTCCGGCGCAGACCCTCTCCGGGCTGCTCGGTACCGGAGATCCCGGGAGCGTCATGATCGTGCGGGACTTCCGGTTGCCCCGCGTCCTCGTCGGCCTCATGGTCGGTGCCGCCCTCGGCACCTCCGGCTGCCTCACCCAGACCCTCGCCGGCAACCGCCTGGCCACCCCCGACCTCCTCGGCGTCAACGAGGGGGCCACCGCCGCGGTCGTCGCCTCCGCGGCCGGCTCCGCGACCGGCATGGTCGGCGACTGGTGGCTCGGCCCGCTCGGCGCCGTCGCCGCGGCGGCGCTCGTCGTGCTGTGCGCGGGCGGTGCGGGCCGCCGGGGCTACCGCGTCCTCGTCGTCGGCATCGGTGTCTCCACCTTCGTCGGCGCGGTCGGCGACCTCGTCATGTCCCGCCAGAACGACAACACCGCGGGCGGCGTGTTCCTCTGGGCCGTCGGCAGCCTCAACGGCCGGGACGGGAGCGTCGGTACGCCGCTGCTGATCGCCCTGCTGTTCCTGCTGCCGCTTTCGCTCGCCGCCGGGCACCGGCTCCAACTCCTGCGCTTCGACGACGACATGGCCGCGAGCATCGGCGTCGACCTGCGACGCCTGCGGGCCGCCGCGCTCGCCCTCGCCGTGGCGCTCGCCGGGATCGCGGTCGGCGTCGGCGGCCCCGTCGCCTTCGTCGCTCTCGCCGCCCCGGTGCTCGCCCAGCGGTTCAGCGGCCCCACCCGCGTCCCGGTGCTCGGCTCCGCGTTGACCGGTGCCGCGCTCATCGTCGCCGCCGACGCGCTGGGCCGCGTCGCCGCGCCCGTCGAAATCCCGGTCGGCGTCGTCACCAGCGTCCTGGGCGGGCCCTTCCTCCTCTGGGTCCTCTTCGGCTCGGACCGGACCACCAGAAAGGCATGACCAGCATGAGCGCCACTCCCGGGCTCGAAGTACACGCGCTGAGCGCCGGATACCCCGGCCGCACCGTCGTCCAAGACGCCGAATTCGCCGTACCCGCGGGGCAGGTCGCCGCCATCGTCGGCCCCAACGGCTGCGGCAAGTCCACCCTGTTGCGGACCCTCGCCCGGCTGCACCGCCCGGAATCCGGCACGGTCCGTGCGGACGGCACCGACGTGTGGCGCATGAGCCGGCGTCAGGCCGCGCGCCGTATCGCCCTGCTGCCGCAGTCGCCGCGCGCCCCCGAGGCGGTGACCGTCGCCGGGCTCGTCCGCTACGGCCGCCACCCCCACCAGGGCCTGCTGCGCCAGTGGTCGCGTGAGGACGAGGCGGCCGTACGCGAGGCGCTGGCGGCCACCGGCACCACCGATCTGGCGGCCGAGCGACTCGACCGGCTCTCCGGCGGCCAGCGCCAGCGCTGCTGGCTCGCGATGGTCCTCGCCCAGCACACCCCCGTCGTCCTGCTCGACGAGCCCACCAGCGCCCTCGACCTCGGCCATGTCGTCGAGGTCCTCGAACTCGTCCGCGAGGTGGCCGCCACCGGCCGCACCGTCGTCATGGTCCAGCACGACCTGGCTGCCGCGGCCCGCTACGCCGACACCGTCATCGCCATGAAGGACGGCCGCGTGATCGCCGAGGGCGCCCCCCGCGACACGGTCGACGAGGCCCTGGTCAAGGAGCTCTACGCGCTGGACACCGACATCCTGCGGGCGCCCGGCGACGGCTCGCCGGTCGTCGTTCCCCGGGCCCGCGGCGCCAACTGACGGTGTGCCGGGCGGACGGCGGGGAACGGGCGGTCGGCCGGGCGCCTGCCCGCGCTCGCGGGCGCCCACGTGCCGCCGTGGCCTCGCCGTATTCTTATTGCACATGAATTGCAACTGCGGTGAGCGGGAAAGAGGTGGCGGTGTGGGCTCTCCGGTAGTGCTCGGCATCGAGTCGTCGTGCGACGAGACCGGCGCGGGGCTGGTGCGGGAGGGGCGGCTGCTGGGACACGCGGTGGCGTCGAGCATGGACGAGCACGCCCGCTTCGGCGGGGTGGTCCCCGAGATCGCCGCCCGCGCCCATGTCCACTCCTTCACGCCGGTGGTCCGCCGGGCACTGGACGGCGCGGGGCTGCGCATGGCGGACATCGGTGCGGTCGCCGTCACCACCGGCCCCGGCTTGTCGGGGGCGCTCCAGGTGGGCCTGGCCGGGGCCAAGTCCCTGGCGTATGCGCTGGATGTGCCGCTGTACGGCGTCCACCACCTCGCCGGGCACGTCGCCGCCGACACCTTGGAGCACGGGCCGCTGCCCGACCCCTGCATGGTGCTGATCGTCTCCGGCGGGCACACCTCGCTGCTGTTGGTGCGGGACCTGGCACGCGATCCGATCGTGCACCTGGGCGACACCGTGGACGACGCGGCCGGGGAGTGCTTCGACAAGGTGGCCCGGGTGTTCGGCCTGCCCTACCCGGGCGGCCCCGCCATCGACCGGACGGCCCGGGACGGCGATCCGAGCGCCGTCGCGTTCCCCCGCCCGCTGACCGGGCCGCGGGACGCCCGCCATGCCTTCTCCTTCTCGGGGCTGAAGACGGCCGCGGCCCGATGGGCGGAGCGGCACCGCATCCAGGGCGAGGAGCTGCCCCTGGCCGACGGAGCCGCCTCGCTCCAGGAGGCGGTGGCCGATGTCCTCACCCGCAAGGCCGTCGCGGCCTGCCGGGAGCACCAGGTGGGCACCCTGGTGGTGGTCGGCGGGGTGGCCGCGAACTCCCGGGTGCGGGCCCTGGCCGAGGAGCGCTGCCGGGCGGCCGGCATCGCGCTGCGCGTGCCGTCGACGAAGCTGTGCACGGACAACGGCGCGATGATCGCGGCCGTCGGGGATCTGCTGGTCCGGGCCGGTGCCGAACCCGCCCCGCCGGAGGTGTCCATCGACCCGTCGGCACCGCTGGAGCGCGCCGCACTGCACCCCAAAGGCGATTGCCGGGTCGGCAAAGGAAGAGAGGCGGCTTCCTGCCTCGCGCCCTAGCGTGAAGAGAGGGTCGAATTTTCGCCGCGACGGAGCAGAGGGTGATGCGCGATGACCGAATCCTCCCAGCAAGGGCAGCGGAACGCGGGGAACCTCGGGCGGACGACCATCGCCGACGGCGTGGTCGCGAAGATCGCATATCTGGCGGCCGGGGATGTGGCGGGGGTGCACGCCCTGGGCAGCGGCCTCTCCCGGTCGGTGGGGGAGCTGCGCAAGCGCGTACCCGGGGGAGGCACGACCGCGACGCACGGCGTCAAGGTCGAGGTCGGTGAGAAGCAGGCGGCGGTCGACCTGGACATCGTCGCCGAGTACGGCGAGGTCATCCCGGACGTGGCCAGGGCGGTGCGCGAGGACGTGATCGCCGCGGTGGAGCGGATGACCGGGCTCGAAGTCGTCGAGGTCAACATCGCGGTGAGCGATGTGAAACTCCCCGAAGAGGAAGAGGAGACCGAGGAACGGGTGCGGTGACGACCGGTACGACCGGGAGCGGGCGGTCGGCGTCGGTGCGGCCGGCGCCGACCACCATGAACGGGTCCGGAAGCGGGTGGAATCCCTTTTTCGATTTGTTTCGTATACGTGGTTGATGGTGGTTCTGAGGGCCCACAAGAAAGGGATGAGCATGGGAGTCCTGGAAAACCTGGCTCCCGCGCTGGGCCACAGCCGTCGTGACCGCTCGACGACGGGCAGGCGCAGGGACACCAGCGAACACGACCATGACCGCCGTCGGCGCCGGCGTCGGCGCCACGGCCGGAGCCATGGCCACGGCAGGGGCCATGGAGGGAGGTACTGAGCACTCGATGTGTCTGACGGCGGCCGGGCTCACTGCCCGGCCGCATCAGTGGGTGAGAGGGCATGAGCAGCGCGCGGCCAGACGCTCCCACCCGCGCCGGCGCCCCAGGCGAAGGCGCGGGCCGGGTCGGGACGCGCCCCGCCGAGACGCGCCGCCTGATCTGGAGCGTGCGGCGGCTGCTGTCCGTCGCCGAGGACCCCGACGGTGCGGAAGGCATCGTCGAGGCCGCTCCCCCGGTGGCCCTGCGCGAGGTCTTCCGGCGCTTCTGGCCCTACACGCGGGGCGGCCGGCGCTGGCTGGTGGTGATCCTGGCCTTCGTCGTGCTGGGACCGGTCGTCGACGCGGCCGAGATCTGGCTGTTCAAGATCGTCATCGACGACATGCTGGTCCCGCGCGATCTGCACCTCCTGCTGCCGATCGCGCTCGCCTACCTGGCACTGACATTCCTCGCCGGAGCCCTCGACTTCGCCGACGAGGTGACCTCCACCTGGGTCGGCGAACGGTTCCTGCTGGCCCTGCGGTCCGATCTGTTCCGCCATGTCGAGGGGCTGTCGCTCGGCTTCTTCGAGCGGCGTCGGCTCGGCGATGTGCTCTCCCGGGTGACCGGTGACGTCGACGCGGTCGAGACGTTCCTGCTCTCCGGGATCGTGGACGCGATCGCACAGGTCATGCGGCTGGGCGTCTTCCTCGGCGTGCTGTTCTACCTGCGGTGGGACCTGACGCTGCTCGCCCTCGTCATCGCGCCGATGTTCTGGTGCACCGCCCGCCGCTTCGCCCGGCGGGTGAAGGCCGCGTCGCGGGAGCGGCGGCGCCGCAGCGGCTCGATCAGCGCGCTCACCGAAGAGGCCCTGGGCAACATCGCCCTCGTGCAGGCGTACAACCGGCAGCGGTGGGAGCACCGGAGGTTCGAGCGCGAGAACCTCGGCCGGTTCCGGGCCGCCATGGCCTCCGCGCGCATCGGTGCGGTGTACGCCACGGTCGTCGACCTCATCGAGCTGGCCGGCGCGCTGCTCGTGATCGGCCTGGGCACCTGGCAACTGACCCAGGGCCACCTCACCCTGGGCGGCCTGATGGTCTTCCTCACCCTGCTGAGCAGGCTCTACAGCCCCATCCGCGGCATCTCCGGCCTCAGCAACACCTTCTACTCGGCGTCCGCCGCCGCGGAGCGGATCATCGAACTGCTCGACCAGCGCCCGCAGGTCCTCCAGGCCCCGGCTCCCCGCACGCTCGGCCGTGCCCGCGGTGACATCGAGTTCGACGACGTCTCCTTCACCTATCCCGGAACCGCTCGGCCGGCCCTGTCGGGGGTCTCGTTCCGCGTGGCGCCCGGCGAGACGCTGGCACTGGTCGGGGCCAGCGGCGCCGGGAAGTCCACCGCCGCCAAGCTGCTGCTGCGCTTCTACGACCCGGACCACGGCAGCATCCGCCTCGACGGCCACGACCTTCGCGAGCTGCGCCTGGACGACCTGCGGGACAACGTCGCCATGCTGCTCCAGGAGACCCTGGTCCTGCACGGCACGGTGCGCGACAACATCGCCTACGGCCGCCCCGGCGCGAGCGACGAGGACATCGTCGCGGCCGCCCGCGCCGCGGACGCACACCGCTTCATCGGCCAACTGCCGCACGGCTACGAGACCGTGGTGGGCCAGCGCGGCCGGCTGCTCTCCGGCGGACAACGACAGCGCCTGGCCATCGCCCGCGCGGTGATCCGCGATGCGCCCGTACTCCTCCTCGACGAGCCGACCACCGGCCTGGACGCGGAATCCGGCCGGCACGTCCTGCAGCCGCTGCGCCGGTTGATGCGCGGACGCACCACGATCCTCATCTCCCACAACCTGCTCACCGTCCGCGACGCCACCCAGATCCTGCTGCTCGAACACGGCCGCGTCACCGACCGCGGCACCCACCAGCAGTTGCTCCGCCGCAGTGCGACCTACGCACGGCTCCACCGGCTGCACGGTCCCGGCGACACGGCCAGGGCCGAGGTCGTGCCATGAGCCGGGCACCGGCCCCCGAGCCGCCGCCGCTGGCCGCCGGAACGACGGTGGCCCCCCGCTACGAGGTCCTCGCCCACCTGTGCCGCACCGGCTGGCTGGACCTGTACGACGCCTGGAGCCAGGAGCGGGAGTGCCGATGCGTCGTGAAGGTGCTGCGCCCGGACCGGCGGGGCGAGCGGCGGCTGCGCGAGCGGCTGTTGCAAGAGGGCCGCTGGCTCCAGACGTTCACCCACCCGCACCTGGTCCGGGGCTACGAGACGGGCGAGACCCCGCAACCCTTCGTGGTGCTGGAGACGCTCACCGGGGAGACCCTGGCGCACCTCATCGACCGCCGCCGGCTGGCCGCCGCCGACCTCGCCCTGCTCGGCCTGCACCTGTGCTCGGCGCTGCACTACCTGCACGGCCACGGCCTGCTGCACCTCGACCTGAAGCCGTCCAACGTCGTGGTCGGCTGCCGGCGCGCGAAGCTGCTCGACCTGAGCGTCGCCCGCCCGCCCGGCCCCGCCCCGCCGGGCATCGGCACCCTCTGCTACCTCGCTCCCGAGCAGGCGCGCGGCGGGCTGCTCACCCCCGCGGCCGACGTCTGGGGACTGGGCAGCACCCTGTACGAGGCCGCCACCGGCGAGGTGCCCTTCGGCGACGGCGGGACAGGGGACAGCGGCACATGGGACGGCGGCACGGGGGACGGCAGCGGAACGGCGGGGCCGGACACCGCCGGCGGCGCATCGCAGGAGGAGCCGGACACCGGGCGGTACCGGTACCCGCAGCTCGACCGGCCCGCCCCGTCCGTCGGCACGCGCCGGCGCCTTCCGCCCGCCCTCGGCACGGCGATCGACCGCTGCCTCGCCCCCGACCCGGCCGCCCGGCCGACCCTCACCCGGCTCGCGGCGGAACTCGACGGGTTGCTGCCGCACGGCCGGCGTGCGGCGGCGGCCGGCTGAAACACCGCGCTCGCGAACGGACGTCCCCACCACGGGGACGATCATGAACCATTCGCCGGGCCCACTACGTACCCCAGACAGATCCGACCCGGCGAACTCCAGGAGGTGCCCGATGTCCGCTCGTCTGGCCGAGGCTTCGCTGAGGGGGGTCGCCGGTGTCTGCGCGCTCCTCAGCGCCGTGGTCCATCTCCTGCTCGTTCCCGAACACCTTGCGGAGGTGCCGTACGTGGGAGTGCTGTTCCTGGTCGGCAGTGTGGCGCTCCTCGTCGCCGCCGCGGGACTGGCGCGGCCGCACCCTGTGCCGGCGTGGCTGCTGGGCACGGCGGTCAGCGGCGGAATGGCGCTCGGCTTCGCGCTGTCCCGCACCGTCGGGCTGCCGTCCTACCAGGAAGAGGGCTGGGACCCACCGTACGGAGCCCTGTCCATGGTCGCCGAAGTGGCGTTCGTCGTCGCCTTCGCCCTGTGGTGCGGCGTGGCGCGGACACGCACCGCGTCCACCGCGGTCACCCGGCCCGCCGCGTCCGTGCACGTTCGGTAGCCCCGCCGTGAGCACCCCGGCGCCCCCGGTCCCGATGCCCGTGTGCCGGTGCCCGCCGACCCCCGTCGAGGCGCCGGCACCGAGGGAGAATGGGTCCGTGGTCTTCCGTAACCGCCAGGCAATCCCCTGGCCGGGGCGGACCGTAGACAAGGGTATGCAGAGGTTGCAGCTCCCGGTCGGACGCATCCCGGACGAGGCGCTGCTGGCTGGTCTGGCCACGGGCGACCCGGAGCTCGCCGTCACGTTCGTACGGCGCTTCCAGCACACGGTCTTCGGCGTGGCCATCGCGGTCACCCGCGATGCGCAGCTCGCCGAGGACATCGCCCAGCAGACGTTCGAACGTGCCTGGCGGCACGCGCAGATCTACGACTCCCGCCGCGGATCGGTGACGGCCTGGCTGACGACCATCGCCCACAACCTCGCCATCGACGCCGTCCGGTCGCGTCGGCCGGAGCCGGTGGCCCCCGAGGACCTCGACGCGCTCCTGGACGCGGTGACCGACACCCCCGAGGACCGGGCGCTCGCCGACGAGGCGTCGTCCGCCCTGCGGGCCGCGGTGGCGCGGCTGCCGGGTGAACAGGGCCGCGCACTGGTCATGGCCGGCATCTACGGGATGACGGCCCAGCAGGTCGCCGACTGGGAGCACATCCCCCTGGGCACCGCCAAGACGCGGATCAGGGCCGCGATGGCGAAGCTGCGGGTCACTCTCACCGCGCCGGATCCCACGCAACCCCGCCCCGCGTCGGCGCATCCCACGCGCCCGCGACCCGGGGCCCCCGAGCGAGGCGGCCATGACTAGGGATCTGACCTGCGAACAGCTGCACGAGACCGGTGCCGAGCTGGCACTGGGCGTGCTCTCGGGCCGGGAGCGGGCCGAGGCGGCCGCCCATCTGGACCGTTGCGCGGACTGCCGGGAGTACATCGAGCAGCTCGCCCTCGTCGGTGACGGACTGCTCGGCCTGCTGCCCCGCAGCGAACCGCCGGCCGGCTTCGAGACCAGGGTGGCGCGGCTGCTGACCCAGGCCCAGGCCGAGCGCGACGGACGCGAGTCGGCCCGTGGCTTCGGTCGCCGGCGCGCGGGGTTCCGCCGCGGCGTTCGGCTGCGGGTCGCGTCCGCCGCGGCGGTGCTGGCGCTCGCCTTCGGGTTCGGCGGCTGGGCCCTCGGCACGGCCATCGAGAACATGGCGGCCGGCCCCGCGCGGCCCGTCCAGGCCGGGGCGAACGTGCTGTGGGCGCAGCTGACCGGAGCCGGTGCGGGGCACCGCCTGCCGGCCGGTGACCTCTACGCCCATCCCGGGGCGCAGGGCTGGGTGTTCATGTCCGTCGACCTCGCCGACGCCGGAGTCCCGTACGACGGGAAGGTCACCTGCGTGCTGGAACGCACCGACGGCAGCACCGTCCGGCTCGGCACCTTCGACCTGCACGACGGCGACGGCTACTGGGGCGCCCCGGCGCCGGTGGACCCCGCCACGCTCTCCGGCGTACGGCTGACCTCGGCCGACGGCCGAGTCCTGGCCACCGCGCACTTCACCGCGCGGTGATCGCGGCCCCCAGAGATCGGCGGCGTCGGCGGGTCTCGTGCGGATGACCGAAGCGGCAGCCGGGGAACGCGGGGAACGCGCCGACTACCCGGGAAGATCCTCATCGCGGGCGATGTGCACCGCGGCCTCCTCCGCCGACGCCGCACCGCCGTCGATGCCGACGTCCCGGGCGGAGACGTCGTTGCTGCCGCCGCGCCAGAACCCCTCGTCCGCGCCCACGAGCCGCCCGGCCCGCTCGTCGCCGCACTCGACGTCCACCGGCTCGCCCACCCCGCCCGGCAGATCGCCGATCCCGTCGCCGTCGGGCGCGCACACCTCCGGCATCTCAAGGGCCAGCCGGTGTTCGAGGGTGTCGCCGTCGTGCAGCTCCCGTGCGGTGGTCCCGGCGTGATTGACCACATACGGCCGTTCGGGGGGCGAGTAGCCGGTGTCCAGCATCTCGTCGAGCCCCGGCTCGTCGAGGGCGTCCTCCATGTCCAGGTCGTTGGGGTTGTCCTGGGGATCGATTCGGGGCGGCTGGTAGACCTCGTCGCCCATCGTGTCGTCGGACATGACCGCCCTCCCTCTTTCCCTCCGCTCGCCCCGCCGCGGAGTGCGGCAGGTGCCGGTACCACCAATTGTCCGCCTCCCGGCGCCGCCCGGCAGCGCCAGGACGGGCCGGGCCGGTGGTGTCAGGCCCGCCGGTGCTCCGTGTGGAGCCCGACGGCCTCGGCGATGCTCTGCACATTGCCGAAGCGCTCGTGCGCGGGCAGCCGCTCGGCCATGCTGACCAGCCGGTCCGGTGCGTTGTTGCGCCGCAGCGTCTCGATGATCGTGTTCTTGTCGGCCGGGTAGAGGCTCCGGCCGAGGTGCTGGGCCAGTTCCGAGCGCAGCCCGACGTCCTGCTCGGTCATACCGGTCGGTGTGCCGCCCCTGAAGTCGCTCTCGGGGGACCACGCCGCCAGGGGCTGGTCCTCGCCCGCCGGCTGGAGCTCGTGCTCCTCGTCCGTGCGCAGCGAGCGCACCGTGGTGAACTGCCCGCGCAGCTGCTTCTTCATCACGTCGTCCCGTGCGGGTCCGGTCTTGTCCGTTCCGTGTTCCATGACCATCGCTGCCTCCGGCTCTACCTGTCGTACCGACCCGACGCGTCTCTCCCAGTTTCCCCGGTCCTTTCTCCCTAACAACTGGAAGGCACCGTCGACGTGTTTTGCCGCGTGTGCACGGAATGGGCGCGGTCGCATACGGAAGGTGACCGCGATCCGTGCAGACGCATATGCCCGCGATGCATAGGCCATTTCCGGAAGGGGAATCCGTAGGGGAGCCAACCGCGTCTCGCCGACGGCAATGCGTTACCGGTGGCAGCCAACCGCAAACCGGGAGAATCCGAGGAATCCGAGGAATCCAAGGAGGCAGCGCCATGCGACTCTCGCTCCTTCGACCGGTCATCGATCGGCCAGGCCCCTGGGCAACCGTTTACGCCGATATCTCGCACGGCACCGAGGACGTCGAAAAGCAACAGGAGTTGCTGGCGAGCGCCACCACGGCCCAGCTCTTCGCGCTCGGCGCGGACGAGGCCACCTGCGGCGCCGTACACGAGGCCCTGATCGCGCCGCGCGAGGGCGCACCGGGAGCGCACACCGGCCGGGTGCTCTTCGCCCACGACGGTGTGGTCGTGCTCGACACACCGCTTCCCGGCCCGCCGGCCACTCCCTTCGCCGCCTGGGGGCCGGTGCCCCGGGTCACCCCCCTGCTGGCGGCGGTCGGCGACGACCCCGTCTGCCTCGTGGTCCGCCTCGACCACGACGGAGCGGACCTCGTCGTGCTGGGGGAGCGGGGCACCGACGACACCGGACGGGCCGGCGACGCCGAACGGCCCCCGCCCCGCACCGCCCCGGCCGACTGGTCCGAACGGCATCTGCGGACCACGGCGGAGCACACCGTGGAGCAGAACGCCGGGGAGATCGCCGACGCGGTGCGCGAGGCGTTCGACAGCAGCGGCGCCGAGGCCGTCGTCCTGATCGGCGAGGCGCGCGAGCGGCATCTGGTGCACGACAAGCTGCCCGGGCGGCTGCGTGCCGTCACCTACGAGAGCGAGCACGGCGGGCGCGCGCCCGGGGCCGAGAGCGACCTGGTCGAGCGGGACATCGCCCAGGTCCGGGCCGTCCGGGAACGCGAGCACGTCGCGCAGGTGACGGACCGCTTCCGTACGGGCGCCGGGTCCGGCGGGCCGAGCGCCCCGCGGGCCGCGGCCGGCATCCCCGCCCTGGTCGAGGCGGCGCGGGCGCACCGGATCGAAACGCTGCTGGTCAGCCCGCACGGTTCGGACATCGCACGGCAGGTCTGGGTGGGCGAGGGAGTGGATCAACTGGCCGTACGGGGAACGGAGTTGCAGGCCATGGGGGAGGAGCGCCCGGCGACCGCACGCGCGGACGACGCCCTGGTGCGGTCCGCGGTCGCCGGCGGAGCCGAGATCGTGGTCGTGCGCGACCTGGAGCAGGCGCCGGAGGGCGGTCTCGGCGCGATCCTGCGCGGGTCGCAGGAGGACCCGCCCGGGTGACCGCCCCGTCGCGTCCGGCCATCGAGTGCGTACCGCACAAAGAACCGCCCGCCGACCGGATGTCGCCGGTGGGCGGGCGGCTCCTCGTGCCGTACGGCGTGCCTCAGTCCTGTGCTTCGGCCGCCACCGGCTTCGGGATCAGGAAGGAGGTGGCGATGGCCGCGGCCAGGATGAGCACTCCGGCGATCATGCCGGCGGTGTAGCCACCGGGCGACGACGGGTCCGCCGGGGCGGCGGCGGTCTTGACCGCGTAGAGGGCCGCGAAGCTCAGCCCCGCACCGAGGTTGAACGCGCCCGCGTTCAGACCGGGCAGGAAGCCCGGGTTGTCGCTGGGGGAGAGCACGATGCCCAGGCCGTTGAGGACGATGTTCGCCACGCCCGCGTAGGCGATGCCCACCAGGATGGAGGTCACCAGCAGCAGGACCTGCGAGTGGCTGTGCATCGTGAGCAGCATCAGCACCACCGTCGCCACCGAGCCGACCAGGCCGAACCGCAGGACGCGGCGGTAGCCGTAGGTGGCCGCGAGACGACCGGCCAGCGGGCCCATGGCCAGTCCGGCCAGCGCGTACGGCGACAGCGTCCACCACGCGGACTGCTCGGCGCTCATCCCGAGACCCGCCTGGGCGTCCTGTGCGAAGGCGGGTATCAGCCCGTTCATCACGGCGAAGACGCCGGTCATGGTGAGCACGGTGGTCAGCAGGGTGGCCCAGGTGGCGCGCTGCTTGAGATGCCGGGTGGCGACCAGCGGGTGGGCGCTGCGGTTCTCGGTGCGCCAGAACAGGGCGAAGGCGGCCGCGGCCACGACGACCAGTACGGCGATCAGCGTCCAGTCGGCCGCGGCGAGCTTGCCCGCCTCGTTGAGCGCGGTCAGCAGCGAGCCGACCGAGACGACGAGCAGGGCGACCCCGGGCCAGTCCATCCGGCGGGCGTCCGGCCCCTGGGCGCCGGGGTTCCCGGTCGTGTCCAGGACGGGTGCCTTGGACTCCGGGGTGAGGGTGGCGACCAGGACGGCGGCGAGGGCGGCCACGACCGCCATCGCCCAGAAGACGGAACCGAAGCCGTGGTGGTCGGCGAGGTAGCCGCCGGCGAGCGAGTCGACACCGGCGATGCCGCCGTTGACGGCGGTGATCACGCCGAGCAGGGTGCCGTACCGCTTCGGCTCCGGCACCTCCACCCGCAGCATGATCAGGCACAGCGGGACGACCGGACCGCACACGCCCTGGATGACGCGGCCCGCGAACAGCATCGGCACGCTGGTCGCCAGCGCGGCGATCACACAGCCGACGACCATCAGGCCGAGCATGCCGGCCAGCACCCGGCGGCGGCCGATGACATCGCCCAGCCTCGGCAGGAACAGGGAGAACAGGGCCGCCGAGGTGAAGAACGCGGTCTGGGTGAGGCCGATCTCGGCGGAGCTGGCGCCGAGGGTGTCCTCGATGTTCTTCAGCGCGGGGCTGAGCATGCTGGCGTTGAGCTGGAAGGCGAAGCACGCCGCGAGCAGGGCGGTGAGCAGGACGCCGGTGCGGACGCCGGATCCGGTGCCGCCCGCCGGTGCGAGGGTGCGCTGGTTGGTGGAGACGCTCATGCCGTGACGTCGCCGATCCGCTCGAGCGCGTCCACGACGAGGTTCCAGAACCGCTCGTGGTCGAGGGTGACCGCGACCTGGGTGGTGCAGTCCGCCGGCGCGGGCGCACGGAAGTCCGCCACGGTCATGCCGAGGGTCAGCGTCCCCTGCAGCTCGATGTCCACCGGAGCCTTGCGCACCGTCATGACGTCCGGGTCGATGACGTAGGCCACCGCGCACGGGTCGTGCACCGGCGGGTGGTCGAAGCCCTGGTTCTCCCGGTAGGCCTCACGGAAGAACTCCAGCAGCTCCAGCACGAAGGTGGCCGGCTTGGTGCCGACCGCGGCGATCTTCCGCTCGACCTCGGGAGTGGCCAGCGCCTGGTGTGTGAGGTCCAGGCCGACCATCGTGACCAGCCACTTCTCGTTGAAGACGATATGGGCGGCCTCAGGGTCGATCTTGATGTTGAACTCGGCGACCGCGCTCCAGTTGCCCTCGTGGTAGCCGCCGCCCATCAGCACGACCTCGCGCACCCGCTCCGCGATCCGCGGTTCCTTGCGCACGGCCAGGGCGATGTTGGTCAGGCCCGCGGTCGGCACGAGGGTGATCTCACCGGGCTCGTGCGACATCACCGTGTCGATGATCAGGTCCACCGCGTGCCGGCGGTCCAGCTCGATGGCGGGCTCGGGCAGCTCCGGGCCGTCGAGACCGGTCTCGCCGTGGATGTCCGGTGCGGTCTCGATGTCCCGTACGAGCGGGCGCGGGCAACCGGCCGCGAAGGGGACGCCGGTGATCCCGGCGATCCGCGCCACGGACAGGGCGTTCCGGGTCACCTTCTCCAGCGTCTGGTTCCCGACCACGGTCGTCACGGCGACCAGCTCCACGTCGGGGTTTCCATGCGCCAGGAGCATGGCGATCGCGTCGTCGTGCCCCGGGTCGCAGTCGAGGATGATCTTTCTGGCCAACGGAAGAGCCCCTTTGCTCTGCGGAACGGTGGTGCGGGGGGTGCGGGGTGAAGTCTCTGGGAGCGCCGCAGGGGGCTGCTGCCGCTGGAAAACGTTCTCCGAGAATTTGGCTCATTCCGCTGCCTGGTGTCAACGGAATGTGAGCCATCCGACCGGTTTCGCGCGCATTCATCCGCCCTGGTGGCACGGTGTGTGACCGGTGATAACGTTTGCCGCCACCCATCCGGTACGGTGGCCGCCCTCATGCCGGTACGGCTCCACCCGAAGGGCACTCCACCGTGGCCGAAGTCACCTTGAAGGACGTCGCGCTGGCGTCGGGCTGCTCCATCGCCACGGTGTCCCGCGTGCTGGCCGGCACCCGCCCGGTCGGTGCCGAGACGGCCCGCACCGTACGCGAGGCGGCCGAGCGGCTGGGCTACCGCCCCAACCACGTGGCCAGGGCCCTGCGCAGCCGCTCCACCGGAACCGTCGGTCTCGTCCTGCCGCAGATCACCAACCCCTTCTTCCCCACCCTCGTCCGGGAGCTGGAGCATGCCCTGCACGCCGAGGGGCGGGCCGTGCTCCTCGCCGACTGCGACGACGACCCGGTGACCGAGGCGGCCCGGATCGCCGCCCTGCTGAGCCGGCGGGTCGATGCCCTGCTGCTGATACCCGTCGACGAGCTGCGCAGCCGGGAGGCGGTGGCCGGTGCGGCCGCCCAGGTCCCGCTGGTGCTGCTGGACCGTGGCTGCGGTCCCGGCGTCGCCGACTCCGTCGCGGTCGACAACGCGGCCGGCATGGCCCTCGTACTGGAGCATCTGGTCGCCACCGGACGCCGCCGCCCGTGCTTCATCGGTGCGGCCGGAACCGCGTCGGCGGCCGTCGAGCGCCGTGCGGCGTACGAGGCGGGCGCCGCGGCCCTGGACCCGGAGGCGCCCGGGCGCAGCGCGCTCGGCGACTTCTCGGTGGAGTGGGGCCGGGCCGCCGTCGACCGCCTCTGGCCGTCCCGGCCGGACGCCGTGATCTGCGCCAACGACCTCATCGCGGCCGGTGCGCTGCAGCGGCTGCGGCAGCTGGGCGCGGACGTGCCGGGCGAGGTCGCGGTCACCGGCTTCGACGACATCCCGCTCGCCGGCCTCGCCGACCCCGCGCTGACCACCGTCCGCCAGCCGGTCGGCGAACTGGCCGCCGAGGCCGCGCGGTTGCTGGCCCGTCGGCCGGCCGGGGGAGACCCGGGCCCGCGGCGTACGGTCCGGCTCGCTCCCGAGCTCGTCGTCCGTGCCTCCAGCGCGCCGGGCCCGCAACCTCTTGACCGTACGCGGTCAGCGAGTAAAGTCTAGACCAATCACCTCACCCTCGCGCTCTCCACCCCCCTCGCGAAAGGGTTGACATGGACAAGAAAAGAAGGCTGGCCCTCGCCATCGGTGCGGGAATCGCCCCGTTGCTCGTCGTCACCATGCCGGTGAGCCCGGCAAGCGCACACGGATATGTCTCCTCACCTCCCAGCAGGCAGGCGCAGTGCGCCGCCGGCACCATCGAATGCGGGCCGATCAAATGGGAGCCGCAGAGCGTCGAAGGCCCCAAGGGGCTGACCAGTTGCAGCGGCGGCAACAGCCAGTTCGCCGATCTCGACGATGACTCCAAGGGCTGGAAGGTCACCCCGATCGGCAGCTCCCAGACCTTCAGCTGGAAATTGACGGCACGTCACTCCACCAGTACCTGGCAGTACTTCGTCGGCGGAAACAAGGTCGCGGAGTTCAACGACGGCGGTGCCCGGCCGCCCGAGACCGTCACCCACACCGTCAACTTCGGCGGCATCACCGGCAAGCAGAAGATCCTCGCGGTCTGGAACATCGCGGACACCGCGAACGCGTTCTACGCCTGCATCGACGTCACCATCGGCGGCTGAGGGAGCCCCTCCCCCCTCGGGCGCACCCCTTGAGGTCCCCACCCCCTCGTCGTCCGAACCAACCCCTGAGCCGGTCCGTGCGGTGAGCGGCGGTCAGCGGGGCGACGAGGGCGGCGGGCGCACCCGTTACGATCGGCCCATCCATGGCCGATGTGGGTGGCCGCTGCCGGGAGGAAGAGATGGGCCTGTTCCGCCGAGGACCGAAGCGGGATTCCCGCGACCTGGCACGCGACGGGGAGTTCAGCTTCTTCTCCGAGCGTGAAGGCGGCGTCTTCAGATCACAGGTCCGGCAGGCGTTCGCGGAACAGGGCCTCGAAGTGACCGCGTACGCGGGCCTGGTCACCGACTCCGCGGGCCGCCAGTTCGGCCTCGGCAACCTCGCCGCGGTGTGCCATCGCGACCGGCGCGGCGAGCGGAGCTGGCCCGCGCTGATCCGGGATCACGTCGGAAAGGTGCTGCGGACGATGGACGGCCCGCAGCCGCTGGAGATCCTCAGCGAGGACGAGATCCGGGCCTGCCTCTACCCCCGGGTCGTCGCCCAGGAGACGCTGCCGGCCTCGGACTCCTTCCGCTACGGGCGGGAGCCGGCGCCGGGGCTGCGCGAGGTGCTCGCCCTCGACCTGCCCGAGGCGGTGCAGATGCTGAGCGAGGACTCGCTGACCGACCTCGGGGACGTGGCCGAGCTGCGTATCCGGGCGATGAACAATCTGCGGGCGCTGCCCGTCGAGGGGCATGAGACGGTGCGGCGCGGCGACGGCTCGGCGTTCGAGGTGCTGCTCGGCGACTCCTTCTTCACCGCGAGCCGGGTCCTGGTGCTCGACGAGCTGGTGCAGCGGATCATGGGCACCGGGCTCACCGCGGACGGTGCGCTGGTCGCCATGCCCTTCCGGCACCAGCTGGCGTTCCACCGCATCCACGACGCCCAGGTCATCCCGGCGTTGCAGGCCATGGCGCAGTTCGCGGCGGCCGGTCACGAGGACGCGGCGGGCGCGATCAGCCCCAAGGTGTTCTGGTGGCGCCGGGGCGTGATGACGCCGCTGAGCGAGCCGGACGGCGACGGGCTGCGGATCGTGGTGAGCGGGGACTTCCAGGAGCTGCTGGACCGGTTGGTGCAGGACGAGGCCTGACCGTCGCACGGGGCCCGGCAGCCGGACGCCCCCGCCCCCCCCGCGGCCGTCGCGCACACTCCGTACAAGATTTTCTCGCCGAATCCCCACCATGGGGGAACCGATGCCGCCCGCTGCCCGTTTGTCTAAGTGAGGCCCCACGCTCTCCCCCGTGCGTGGGGCCTCACCACTGCCCCGCGGCCGCCGCGTCAGTCCCCGAGCCGGGCCCGCTCCTCGTCGCTGAAGAGCCGCGAGCGGATCAGGAAGCGGACGCCCTCTGGTGCCTCCAGGGAGAAGCCGCTGCCCCGCCCCGGTACGACGTCCACGGTCAGATGCGTGTGCCGCCAGCGCTCGAACTGGTCCGCCGACATCCAGAACCCCACCGGCTCCGGCACCCCCGCCACGCTCAGCCGGGCCAGCAGCACATCCGACGATCCCGTACGGAACTCCCCGGCGGGGTAGCACATGGGCGCGCTGCCGTCGCAGCACCCACCGGACTGGTGGAACATCAGCGGCCCGTGCTGATCGCGCAGCAGCCGCAGCAGTTCGCTCGCCGCCGCGCTGAGCGCGATACGCGAGGCGCCCTCGGCCACCCCGGCCCTGGGGGCGGCCGCCTCCCACCCGTCGCCGCCGCCCATCAGAACCGGCCCGGCGTCGCGCCGAAGCAGCTGACCTGCGGGTTCCTCGTCTCACAGCGGTACATGTGCCTCTCCTGTCCTGACCGGCCGGATCATGACCACCGGGCTGCCGATGCGCCCCGGCCAGTTAACCCCCGGCAAGGTTGCGAGGTGGTTGCACGCCACCCGCACCGGCGTGCCGGGGCCGTACGGGCGGGTGAGCCGTGTCTCACCCGGGCGGCGCCCCTTGTCTATGCAACGAGTTGCATAGAAGGATCGGGGTATGGCGCTCGATCACGCGATCCTCGTCTCCCTGCTGGAGAAGCCGGGCTCGGGCTATGAGCTGTCCCGGCGGTTCGAGCGGTCCATCGGATACTTCTGGACCGCCACCCATCAGCAGATCTACCGCGTCCTGAAGCGGATGGAGAGCGACGGCTGGATCGATGTCCGCGAGGTGCCCCAGCAGGGCCGGCCGGACAAGAAGGAGTACTCCGTCGCGGCCCTGGGCCGGGCCGCCCTCTCCCAGTGGCTGCACGAGCCGATCGAGCCCGAGAGCGTCCGGCACGAACTCGCGGTGAAGATCCGCGGCGCGGCCTTCGACGACCCGGCCGCGCTGATCCGCGAGGTCGAGCGGCACCACCAGGCGCACACCGACCGCCTCGCGCACTATCTCGCGGGGGAGCGGCGCGACTTCACCGGCCCCGAGACCCCCCGACCGCTCGACACCGGACAGGAGCTCCAGCACGTCGTGCTGCGCGGCGGCATCGCCTACGAGCGGATGACGCTCGCCTGGCTCGACGACGTCCTGGCCACCCTCCGCCGGCTCGGCCCCGAGCGCTGAACCGGCGCCCCGCCCCACCCGACTTCCCAGCCACCGTTCCCAGCCTCAACTCACGAGCCGGAAAGGCGAACACCCATGGCCGACCAGCTGCTGTTCAACCCGCGCACCTACGACCCGGCGCACTTCGACCCCGAGACCCGCAGGCTGCTGCGCGCCACCGTCGACTGGTTCGAGGAGCGCGGCAAGCGCAAGCTGATCGAGGACTACCGCTCGCGCGCCTGGCTGGCGGACTTCCTCGCGTTCTCCGCCAAGGAAGGGCTGTTCGCGACGTTCCTCACGCCCGCCTCCGCCGCCGACGGGCAGCAGGACAAGCGCTGGGACACCGCCCGGATCGCCGCCCTCAACGAGATCTTCGGCTTCTACGGGCTCGACTACTGGTACGCCTGGCAGGTCACCATCCTCGGCCTCGGCCCGGTCTGGCAGAGCGACAACGCCGCCGCCCGCAGCCGGGCGGCCGAACTCCTCGACCAGGGCGAGGTGTTCGCCTTCGGTCTGTCGGAGAAGACCCACGGCGCCGACATCTACTCCACCGACATGCTGCTGGAGCCCGACGGCGACGGCGGCTTCCTGGCCAGCGGCTCCAAGTACTACATAGGCAACGGCAACGCCGCCGGACTCGTCTCCGTCTTCGGCCGCCGCACCGACGTCGAGGGCCCGGACGGCTATGTCTTCTTCGCCGCCGACAGCCGCCACGAGGCGTACCACCTGGTGAAGAACGTCGTGGACTCCTCGAAGTACGTCAGCGAGTTCCGCCTGGAGGGCTACCCGGTCCGGCCGGACGACATCCTGCACACCGGCCGCGCGGCCTTCGACGCCGCCCTCAACACCGTCAACGTCGGCAAGTTCAACCTCTGCACCGCCTCGATCGGCATCTGCGAGCACGCGATGTACGAGGCCGTCACCCACGCGCAGAACCGCATCCTCTACGGCCGCCCGGTCACCGCCTTCCCGCACGTGCGCCGGGAGCTGACCGACGCCTATGTCCGCCTCGTCGGGATGAAGCTGTTCAGCGACCGGGCCGTGGACTACTTCCGCTCCGCCGGCCCCGACGACCGCCGCTACCTGCTCTTCAACCCGATGACGAAGATGAAGGTGACCACCGAGGGCGAGAAGGTCATCGACCTGATGTGGGACGTGATCGCCGCCAAGGGCTTCGAGAAGGACACCTACTTCGCCCAGGCCGCCACCGAGATCCGGGGGCTGCCGAAGCTGGAGGGCACGGTCCACGTCAACCTGGCGCTGATCTTGAAGTTCATGGGCAACCACCTGCTGGCCCCGACCGAGTACGCACCCGTTGAGACCCGCCTGGACGCGGCCGACGACGCGTTCCTCTTCCGGCAGGGACCCGCCCGCGGGCTGGGCGCCATCCGCTTCCACGACTGGCGCGCCGCCTACGACGCCTACGCCGAGGTGCCCAACGTCGCCCGCTTCCGGGAACAGGCCGACGCCCTGTGCGAGTTCGTCACCACCGCCGCACCCGACGAGGAGCAGAGCCGCGACCTCGATCTGCTGCTCGCCGTCGGCCAGCTGTTCGCGCTGGTCGTGCACGGCCAGCTGATCCTGGAGCAGGCCCGCCTGACCGGGCTTGAGCGCGACGTGCTCGACGAGCTGTTCGCCGTCCTCGTACGGGACTTCTCCGCGCACGCCGTCGAGCTGCACGGCAAGGACTCCGCCACCGCCGAACAGCAGCGCTGGGCACTGGGCGCGGTCCGCCGCCCGGTCGTCGACGACGCCCGCTCGCAGCGCGTCTGGGAGCGCGTCGAGGCGCTGGCCGGGGCGTACGAGATGGCGCCGTAGCCGCCACCGAGGCCCCCCGGGGGCAACGGCACGCGACGGGGGCCGGTCCGCCGAAGAGATCGGTGGACCGGCCCCCGGGCCGACCGGAACAGACCGCGAACCGGTCAGAACAGACCCTGTGTCAGCGCGACCGAGTCCGGAACGGCGACCTCCTCCGGGGCACTGAGGGAGATGATCCCCAGCATCTGCTGGAGGACGTAGTGCGCCGACATCATGGCGCCCTCCTGCCAGCCCGGCAGCGGTGAGATCTGGTCGCCGGTGACGAAGAACGTGCCCTCGCCCTCAGGCTGGAGGAGCTGCTTGTACGCCTTCTTGTGGCTTGCCTCCTTGGGCTTCCAGGCTGCCCATCCGCCCAGCTGATAGGGCACTTTGTGCCATGCGATGGAGACGCCCTTCTCATCGGGGACGAGTTCCTTGTCCGCGAACTCCGGGTGCAGCTCCATGGCGCCCTGGCGGGCCAGCTCCAGACGTTTGTCCGGGGAGCGCTTTGCGAGGGTGTCGGCCGCCGCACCGAAGTTGTAGGCGCCGGTGAGGGTTCCCTTGTCCGAGAAGTAGTCGTTGGACGGGTACCACAGCTGGGTGATGTTGTGGCTGGTCCAGCTGATGCCGCCGTAGATCCCCTCGGTGTCGCAGCTGCTGCCGAGGTCGCCCTCCCAGAAGCGGTGATTCGCCTGCCAGCCGACCTTGCAGGTCTTCTCGAACTCCACCAGCTTGATCGCCTTCAGGAAGGGGTCCGAGAAGCGGGTCAGCTTGAGCTTGCGGAGCACCGGGATGGGGATGTTGCTGATGCAGTAGCGGGCGGTGTCGTGGAACTCTCCGTCGCCCTTGCGGTAGGTGAGGGCGACCCCGCCGGGACCGTGCGGATCGATCTCGATCTCGCGGACCTCGGCGCCGAGCACGAAGGTCGCCCCGGCCCGCTTGGCCTCCCGCGCCAGCGCCTTGACGATGTGGTCCATGCCGCCGACCGGCTGGAACATCGTGGCCTGCCACAGGTAGTCGACCGGCTGGTAGAAACGGGCCTTCCAGAAGCCCGAGTCCACCAGCTCCTCGAAGGACAGCGGCGGCGCCGGTACGGGCCAGTCCTCGATCCCGGGTCCGTCCAGATACCCCGAGCGGGTGGAGCCGCGGTACTTGCCGTTCGGATCGAGCACGCCGAACACCCTCAGCAGGTCCCGCAGTTCACCGGTGAAGGGGTCCGTGTGCAGCAGCGACTCGGCGAGCTTCGCCGCGAGGTGGCCGCGGATGTCGTTCGCCACCCGCCGGTTGGGCCAGGACACCTCGGCACCCGGCGGGCGGACGCGGTTCGCCGTGGTCTCCATGACGTACGGCTCCAGCTCGACACCGAAGTCCCGGCAGTACTTGAGCACCCGCCGGTGGTGGTACGGGATCCGGCCGGGCCCGAGGTTGAGGTACAGGCCCTCGTCGAACGTGCAGGTGTGGGTGTGGGTGACGTTCCCCTTCTCGTCCAGCTCATGGAGCTCGTCGCCCCGGCGCGCGGTGCGGTTTCGCCCACCGACGCGTTCCTGCGCCTCCAGGACGGTGACCCGGTAGCCGAGCATGCTCAGTTCATAGGCGGCGGTCAGGCCCGCGACGCCGGCACCCAGAATCAGCACCTTCTCGCCGTTTCCCGGGGTGCCGGCGGGCCGTACGGTGCCGGTCCAGCCGGTGGCCTCCGGCCCCGACAGCCCGCTCATCGCGTGCCGCAGCGCCTTCGCGGAGCTGTCGACGCTGACCTTCGCCGTCCCGGAACGCTGTTTGTTCGCGCTGGTCATCGCACGTTCCCTTCCGACGGCGCGCCACCTTGCGGCGGACAGTTCTCATCGATCTTGTACTTGAGCGCCTCGGGATAGTCCCGGCGCGCGAACTGCACCCGCACGACGACCGGGCCCTGGTTGATCGCGTCGGTGGGCTCGGCGATCTGCTTGAGCAGGGATTCGAGCTGGTCGTGCGTGCGGACGGCGAAGCCGTGCATGGGGTGCTTGGTCGAGCCGAAGACGTCCGCGAGCTTCTCGTACCGCCACGGGTGCAGTTCGTTGTAGAAGTCGGCGCCGTCGGACGCCGGGGTCGGTGTCTCCTCCTTGTAGTAGCAGGGGTGGACGAGCATCTGCTCGATCCCGTAGAAGCCCTCGTTGTCCAGGACGAACACCACCGGCCGCAGACCGTGCCGCACGTGGGTGGACATCTCCTGGCAGGTCTCCTGGAACGAGCCGTCGCCGACGAAGACCATCGGCCGCTTGCCCGCGTGCTGCCGGCCGAGCGCCACCCCGGTGGCCGCGCCGACCGAGTAGCCGATGGACAGCCAGCTGTTCTGCGCCACGTACGAGGCGCGCTCCGCCATCCGCAGATTCATCGAGCCGATCAGCGCGAACGCGGCGTCCGACACCACCGTGAACGGATTGCTGAGCTCCTCCGGAGGCTCGCTGGTCTGCGACTCCAGGAAGGCGTTGATATGCCGGAAGAAGCTGTCGTACGTCACGCTCTCCGGGTACACCCCGCCGATCTGGGAGTCCAGGAAGGCGGCGGTGCTCGCGGGGACGTCGAGACCGTCCTTGCGCGCGAGGGCGAAGTGGTCCGCCTCGAACGCGCCGGTGCCGAAGTCGAGGACCAGGCGCCGGCGCAGCGCGGGGAGGAACTCGGCGAGCTGCACATCGGGGAAGTACGAGGCGCCGACGTGCACCCCCTCATGGGCGGCGACCGCCCAGTCGTCCCCGATCGACCGCTTGCCGCCGAGGTTCTTCGAGGTCGCCCAGGTGCCCAGCCCGATCCGGCAGCCGGCGTTGTGGAACACCTCGGCCACGTCCGGATTGCTGGCCTTGCCGTTGTAGACGCCGGAGAAACCGGGGGTGTACTCGGAGACCACGGACTTGGCGCCGACGGTGGTGCAGAACGGGATGCGGGTCTCGTGCACCAGCTTCTCGAACTCGTCGGACAACCGGAAGCGGTCGATCTCCTCGCCGGCCCACAGGATCGGGGGCTTCTCGTGGTCCCGGATCAGGTCCACGCAGGCCGTGACGGCCCGGTCGAGCATCTGCGCGTTCTGTACGGTGACCGGCCGCTGCTGCCGCGTCAGACGGCCGCGCGGCGCGGCACACCGCGCCTCCCAGACGTCCTCCATGACCTCCAGGTAGACCGGTCTGCGGTGCGAGAGGCAGGCGGTGATCGCGCCGTCGATCTGGGTGGGGGCCAGGCCCGGGTGGGAGATGGCCTGGGCGTCCACCGTCACCTGGCGGTAGACGTCCAGGTTGCTGTCCGGGCGCTGGGACATGTGCGAGGTGAGCAGGCCGATCGCCCGCTGGTTGAGCCACTGCTCGTAGGTGGGCGCGGCGTTGATCGCGATCAGCGGCACATACTCGGCGAAGCCGCCGCCGATCGCGTTGAGCAGGTTGAACGCGCCCACGCTGTAGGTGACCGCCACCGCGCCGATGCCCTGCTCGCCGAGCGCGATCTCGGCATCGGCGACCTTCACCCGCGCATAGGCGTCCGCGGCCTGTCCCGCGCCGCCCTCGGTGGGGGTGCCCACCCAGCGCACCTTGGTCTTGGCGTGCAGGGTCGACAGGAACGGGCCCAGGTGGTTGCCCGGGACACCGAACAGATGGGTGATACCGAGCTGTTCCAGCCTGATGGCCAGGTACTCGGCCACCGTGCAGGTCCGGGAGGTGGTCATGGCGTCAGCACCTCCTCGCGCGACCGGTCCGCAGCCGCGGGGGACCGGCGCTCGCGGGGCGCCGCGGCCAGTCCGGCGACGACCTCCTCGGCCGCGTTGGCCTCGTTGACGGCGATGGCGGCGCGCACCGCCGACTCCACCGCACCCTCGATCCAGGCGTGCTTGAGCGACACATGCTCACCGGCGAAGTGCACCGGCCCCTCGGCCCGTACCGCGTCGAGGTGGAAGCTGGTCATCTGGTGCGGGGTGTAGACGGCGGCCTCACCACAGGCGTACGGGTCGCGCAGCCAGCTCTGGGTCTGGCCGGCGCCGGTGTAGAAGACCTCGATACGGCGACCGTGCACGGACTGGAGGTTCTGCAGGGCGTAGCCGTAGCGCTCGTGGTCGTCGAAGGAGTCCCAGCGGGCGGCGTCGTCCGACCAGGAGTAGCCGGCCAGCACCACGCCTCCGGGGCTCCCCGGGACGGGGTGGGAGGGGTAGTACATGAAGCGGTTGGGGTTGTCGGTGGTGGAACCGCCGCCGTAGGCGTTGGTGGCCGGCCGCACGCCGCCGCGCAGCGAGGAGTTCTGGTGGTATTCCACCTGCTGGGGGCTGATCCGCTTCTCGTCGACGCTCGGATGCGCGCCGAGCAGCCCGGTGGGCAGATCGCGCAGGCTCTTCGGCACCGCCACCGCGGCCTCGGCGTCGTCCTCGCCCCACCGCTGGTAGTACTCGTACAGACCGGGCGCGATGACGTCCAGCTCCCGCTTCCAGTCCGCCTCGGTGAACTCCCACCAGCGGCGCGAGAACTCCAGCAGCACCTTGGTGGCCTGGTCGTAGTGCGTCTCGATGATGGCGCGGCGCTTCTTGTACGAGAAGGGCGGCGAGACGGTGGTGAACCGCAGGCTGGAGAAGGGGATGGTGACGATCGCCAGGTCGCCGGTCCAGGTCTGCACCTCCCCGTACGGGTCGCCCTCGGGCACGGTCTGGATGGCGACGGCGGGGCCGCCCGGCCCGGTGAGCCCGCCCTGGTGACCGTCGCGGCCCGCGTCGTAGTACTCCAGCCGGACCATCCGCTGGCCCATCACGATCTCGTCGCGCAGATCCCTGGCGAGCGCCTCCGGAAGCTTCCGGCTGCCGCCCTCGATCTCCCAGTACGTGGCGGTGGGGTCGATGTCGCTGCGGCCCAGGAAGCTGTGGAAGAACGCCAGGTGCAGCCGCGACGTCATGTTCTCGATCGTCCCGATCGCCTCGACGGCCTCGTCGCTGAACCCGGCGTACTCGCGCAGGAAGCGTCCCATCGAATAGCCGTCGAAGTCGCGGATGACCGAGGCCCAGCCGTCCAGCCACTCCTTGAAGGGCTTGTTGACCCGCGTGCCGTCGCTCTGCCGTACGGAGTAGTAGTCGCGCACCGGCTCCAGAGCCTGGTTGACCATGTCGGCGACGGTCAGCCGCGATTCGCAGCCGGTGAGGTGGAAGCCCTCGTTGATCTGGGACGGGTCCTTGGCGTACTGGGCGCGACGGGCCTGGGCACGGTTGGTGCGGATCCAGGTGTGGTTGCGCTTGTCCGGCTCCCGGAACTCGGGACTGGGCGCGCCGTTCGTCCAGAGCTTGCCGTCCTTGAACGACTTGTAGACCACCGGCGGAACGGGTGCGGTCTGATTGCCCGTCGACGGATCGATGTCGACGTTGAAGAACAGCCGCCGCTTCAGCCCGAGCCGGTCGACCAGCGCCAGGGTCAGCGGGTGGAAGCTGGGCAGCCGCATCGCTCCGGCCTCCGCGTACTGCGCGGGGTCGGTGAAGGGCGCCGGCCGGCCCTTCTTGGCGTGGAAGGTCTTGATCCGGCCGCCGACCCGGTTGGCGTTCGCCTCCAGGATCGTCACATCGTGCCCGGCGCGGGTCAGCAGATCGCCGGCGACCAGGCCGGCGATGCCGGCGCCGACGATCAGGATCCGTTTGGGTGCGACGGGGCGTTCCAGCCCCTTGTCGATGAGGACGTCGAGGTAGCGCAGCTTGAGGTCCTCGTTGGCCGGATCGGGTCCGACCAGCAGGAGTTCGCGGGCCAGCTGCTGGTAGGTCTTGTCATTGGCGCGATCGACGCCGGTGCGCTCGTCGCGGAGGTCATGACGGTTCTTGGACATGGCGGCTCAGGCTTCCTCGTGCAGGGACTGGTTCGCGGCGAGCCGCCGCAAGGTGGAGAGGGAGGGCGTGAAGGCGTACACGGCGCCGGTGGTCTGTACGAAGCGGTCCATCGACACGGTGCCTTCCTGGCCGTCGGCCAGCACGATGTGGGCGTCCGGGCTGCCGGAGGCGCCCTGCTTGAGGGTGCCGGTCACCTTGTCGATGCCGTTGGGCGCGCCCTCCGTGCCGGGGACGAAACCGGGATTGTTCGACCAGGCACGCTGTACGAACTCGAATTGCCGCTCCAGAGAGGTGCCGTAGCACACGAACATCAGACCGCGGTCCGTCGTGTCATGGCCTCCCGTGTACGCGGGACCGTAGGGAATACCGCGGCGCATGATGCGGTGTCGCTGGGTGGTCTCGAAGTGCCGGGGATGGGTTCTGCGGATATGCGCGGCGCAGGGGGTGTGTTTCCCCGCCCCGTCGTTCTCATAGGTGAAATCGTTGCCGCCCGGACCGACCCCGGTCACCGGGTTCTGGCCCTGTGCGAGGGGCGTACCGTCCTTCTTGCGGCCGACCAGGCACGCGCCCAGCAGATCCGGCGAAATGGCGTGCGGCTGGAATGTGCCCGCCTCGCGCACCACGGCCTCGTTCCAGCCGGCGACGTCCTGCCGCAGCCGGCGCACCACCTGAAGGGAACCGTTGTCCATCCACGACGGCGCCTCGGGCGGGCTTCCGCTCTCGCTCTTGTGCCCGAAGACGAACTCCCCGGGTTCGACCAAGGTGGCTCCCGGACGGTTCTCCCGGAAACCGGGATGGTCCCGGTCCTCGCGGTGGAATTCCTTGACGCCCGGCTGGGAGATGCCGTCCTTGTACCCGAAGTGCTCGTGCCCGCGCAGATCGCCGGTCAGGGTGCGGCCGTCGTCCTGATGAACCAGCGTCACACCGTGCGCCGAGTCCGCGGCGGCGATGTTGGCGAGCTTGTCGTCCAGCGCGGACTCGGTGTCCGCGGCCACGATCAGTACGGCATGCACATCTGATCCGTCCGCACCGAAATGCCAGTTCTCGGGGGCGCTCGTACCGTGGTCGCCGAGGTCCGCCGCCCGTGCGGCCGCGCCCTTCACGAAGGAACCGAAGGGCGCCAGGTCCTGCTTCACCCTGTCCGGTTCCCGGACGACCCGGAGCAGTCCCTGGAACGTTAACGACACCCCGACCCAGGTGGCGGTGAGGGACGGATCCTGGCCCCAGGCCCGGCGGGAGAGGGAGAACTCCTCGTTGAAATCCTCGACCGCGGCGGTCACCGCGACCGTGTTCAGCATGACGGACAGCCAGCCGCGGCCGGCCGCGCCGTCGTCGTCCGGGAAGCGCACATAACGGAAAGCCGTGTAGTCCTTGTTGAAAGCGGCCAGGATATTTCCCTGGATTTCCCTGGACCGACGCAACGGTGGTTCCGGAAGCTGCTCGATATCAGGCGCGGCCGTAGGGCGCGCTGAAATAGTGGTCACTGCTCTCCTCTGGGAATTCGGGTGCCCAGGGCGCGCGGGAGGGGATTCGCGCGCACACGCATCCGGCTCCCGGCACCCTTGACGGCGAAATGGATGCGGAAGAGGCACAAGGGCACACCAAAGCCAGCCGGTGCACGGCTTGTGGCGCCAGCCCAGCACCGAATCGACCACCCCGCAGAAGCACCGGCGCCAACCGGAGCACAGCACCACCCGTCCCGGTGACCGGCCGCGACCGGACGTGCGACGGGCGCGGTGGGGCGACGGGGAGGCCCCGGACCGCACTCGGCACCGCCCCGAACCACACTCGGCGGCGACAGGTCCAGCGGCCCATCCGGGCATTCGTCGAGACATGTCCGGAGTGCGGGCGCCGCCGGCAGTGAATCTCCACGGAAGCATCACAACCTCTACGTGCGGTCTTCCGTGGGTGCCGTTAGCGTTGCTGGCCGCTCGATCCCGCGTGCGAACGTGAAAACAGATCGCCGGCGTCCCTGGCGACGCAGCACAGAAAGCTCGCAGATGGACTACTGCTCGTCGTGCCGTCGAAACCTCAACGGGGCTCTCGTGTGCCCGGGATGTGGTGATTACGCCCCGGACATAGCCCCGCCCGCCCACCGCGACGGCTCGGTGGCCGCCGGCGCGACGACGTGGGAAGCCTGGGAGGCGTGGCAGGCAGAGGTGGCCGCGGTTCCCGGGTCCGGGGCCGGTGGGCTCGACTCCGGTGCCGCGCCGGTCGGCGGTGGCGGGTCCGAGGAAGCCGCGCGGGCGGATGCCCCGGGTGCCGGCCCGGAGAGCGGCCCGCTGCCCGCCGGCACCGGTCAGGGACGGGCGGCCCGGCGCCGGCAGCTCGCACGCTGGAAGAAGCACAAGCGCCGCGCCGTGGCGGCGACGGCGTTCGCCCTCGCCGGCGGCGCCCTGACCGTGGCTCTGCTGCCGGACAAGGCGTCCAACGGCCAGACGCACGCCTCCGCGGCGCCGGACCCGGAGAGCGCGGCCAAGTCCCACCCCGTGGCCACCGACGGGTCGGAGCAGCCGGACGACCGGGCCTCGCGGCACCCCGGCGCGCGTGCGCCCATCACCTCCAGCCGGCACCAGGACACCGCCGCCGCGCCCGCGCCCGCCGCGACGCACCGGCAGCCGGACGGCGGATTCACCGCCCAGCCCTCCGCGCCGACGAGTGCGGCGCCGCACAGCGCGCCCGCGCCGGCCGCGAGCACACGCTCCGACAACTCGGGCGACACGGCCACCGGTGGCAACACTGGTGCCGCGGCGCCGGCGGCCAAGCCCGCATCCGGCGAGCACTCCGACGCCGGCTCCTCGTCCTCGAACGAGGAGCCGGCGACCACCCCGACGGCCGAGCCGACGTCGCCGTCGGCCGATCCGTCGTCGCCGTCACATGTGTGCCTGCTCGGCGTCGTGTGCGTCGGCTGACGCCCACTGTGCCGCGCCCGCTCGCGGCTGCCCGCTCGCGCTGAGCGCTGCCGAAGCACACCGTGCCGGCCCCGGCGCCGCCCGGCTCCCCGGGCCGCCGGGGCGGGTCATCGCGCGCAGTTCACATCGCGCTCCGGACGCTGGCCCGTCGAGAGGAACGCGGTGACGTTACGGTCGCCGCAGGCGTTGCCGTTGCCGAGGTAGACGCCGTGGCCGCCGTGGTCGACGGTGATCAGGCGGGCCCGGTCGCCGAGGGCTCGCCGCATCTTCAGGGCGCCGAAGTACGGTGTGGAGGGGTCCCGGAGGTTCTGGATCATCAGAATGTTGGACGGGCCCTCGGCGGTGATCCGGGTGGGCCGCTCCGTGGGGGCGTCCTTCCAGAAGGCGCACGGTGTGACGTTGGCGGGCATCCCGGCCGTGAGCGGATGCCGGACGCGGTCGGCGGCCACCGCCCGCCGGTACCCGGAGACCGAGCCCGGCCAGCGCACGTCGTTGCAGATGACCGCGACCGTGACCGCGGCGTCCTGGTCCCGCAGGGGCTGGGCGAGTGCGGCGGGCAGGACCGGCTTCTCTGCCGGGTTCCGGGCCGCCTGGACGAGCCGGGCCAGCGGGGCGAAGGCGGCGTCGTCGTAGAGGGCGCTCTGGAGCGCCTGCCGCAGGCGGTTGCCGGTCAGCGGCACACCCGCCGTCGTCGACTCCTTCGGCGCACGGTCCAACTCCGCCGCCAGCGAGAGGAACAACGGCCGTATGTCCTCGGCCCGTCGGGCCAGCCGCAGACCTTCGTCCTCCCGGGCCGGAGCCGATGCCCAGGCCGCGAAGTCGGGGAAGCGGTCGTCGGCGCCCGCCGCCATGTTCACCAGCCAGCCCCGCTCGACGCGCGACGGATCGGGGTCGCCGCTGCTGTCCAGTACCCAACGGTCGGTGCGGTGGGGGTACTTCTGCGCGTAGACGGCGCCCACGTAGGTCCCGTACGAGGCGGTCCAGGCCGAGAGCTTCTCCTCGCCCAGCGCCCGGCGGAAGCGGTCGATGTCACGCACCTCGTTCGCGGTGGAGAAACTGCGCAGCACGGCGCCCCCGTGCCGCGCACACGCCGCGGCGATCCGCCGTGACCGCGCGACGTTCTCCTCGATCCCCCCGTCCGGCCGCGGCCAGGACCGCAGGTGCACCAGATGACGGTCGTCCGCGTCGAGCCCGCAGCTCGCGGTCGTGCTGGCGCCCACCCCGCGCGGATCGAGGCTGACGATGTCGTACCGGCCCGCCGTCTCCTTCCGCAGCGCGTCCCCCTTCTGCCGCAGCCACTGCACCCCGGAGCTGCCCGGCCCTCCGGGGATCATCAGCAGCGTCCCGCGCCTCGCCGCCGGCCGATCACTGCGCAGCCGGGTCACGGCCACGGTCAGCCGCGGTCCCTTGGGGTCGCGGTAGTCGAGCGGTACCGGCAGCTCGGCGCACTCCTGCCCCGCGGGCCCGCCTGGCTGGGCACAGGACCGCCAGATGAGGACGGGTGCGGCGGCAGCCTCGGCCCGCGCCTTCGGGGGAGCGGCAGCGGTCAGCGTCATCGCGGCTGCCGTGGCGGAGAGGGTGAGCAGCAGCGGCAACGGACGGAGGAGGCGAAAGGCGCGTCCACGGGGATAAGTCGTCATGAGACAAGGGTTGTTGAGCGGCCCTTGCCTTGCCCATGCGGCAGGCCCGACGACAGGGGTGGGGCTAGCCCCCGCACTCGTCGCCCTGCGGGTGGGCGAGGCCGTGCAGCCAGATCCGCAGCGGACCGACCGGCTCGAAGCCATGACGCACCGCGGTCGCCAGGTCGTCGCCGTGCTCATAGCCGACCGCCGGCAGGGCGGGGAACAGCCGGTGGACCGCGTCCAGTACGGCGGGCCAGGCCGTGTCAGGGCCGCCGTCCCGTGCGAAGACGTTGGAGACTCCGACCACCTGGTCGCTGCGGCTCGCCACTGCTCCGGCTACCACCCGGCCCGTGGTGGACCGTCCGGCGAGCACGAACGTGGCCGGGTCGTCGAGCAGTTCGGGCCGGAAGAGGTCCGCGTTGCCGCCCCCGTCGTCCCAGGCCAGCGCCCAGGCGCGCAGCGTGTCCGGGTGGTCGGCCACGTCCCACGCGAGATCCGGCGGGAGGGCGGGCGGACCGGCCGGGCGGTGGATCCACTGTGCCTCGAACAGCACCTGGAAGGCGGCCTCCGTCAGGTCGAGGTCGGCGAAGCTGTCCTTGACCAAGGCGCCGGGCACGGCGGTGTCGATACGGGCCACCAGCGCCGCCGGGTCGGCGCCGGGAACCAGCGTCACCGCGTCGGGGTAGTACGGCGGCGTGCGGGCCGGGGCGGCCCAGGCCTGCGCCTCGAACGCACCGACCACACCGTGCGATCGGCTCATCGCCGCGCACCACTCCGCGTTGTTGGCGGCGGCGGCTCGGACCAGGAGCTGTTGCGGCGTCGTCACGAGTGCGGATCATGGCCCGTCCCGGCTCGGCTGTCGAACGGTTTTCTGGTTCCTGCAGGGTGGACGTTCCGCGGACACGTCGTGGAGCGCGGCGCCGGTCAGTAGTACTGGACCAGGCAGAATTCGTGCCCTTCGGGATCGGCCACCACGACGACCACGCCCTCGTCGTAGTCGTGCCGTTCGCCGGTGAACCGGCCTCCGAGGGCGATGACTTGGGCGATGCCCTGATCGATATCGTCGACCGCGACGTCGAGGTGCAGCCGTACTTTGCCGTGCTTCGGCTCGGGCACAGGCTGAAAGACGAGGCGGGGCTGCGTGTCACCTGGCTGACCGAGGTAGACCCAGCCGGGCCGGGACGGCCCCTGCGGGCGGTCCAGCAGTGCGCCCCAGAACCCCGCCACTCGTGCCACGTCGACGCAGTCGATCGTCACTCCGACCCAGCGGTTCGCCATGCTGTCAACACTCCTTTGTGGTCACGGGGACGCCGGCCTCCAAATACCGCCCCGCCGGGCCACCATGGTGACCCGGCGGGACCTGGAGGCGTTCGCCCCTACCTCAGGAACCTGGCGACGGCTGTCGCGAAACGTTCGGCGTCGTCGAGCCAGGGTTGGTGTCCGGCCCCGGGCTGGACGATGAGTTCGGCATGCGGGAACAGCCCCGCGAACTCGGTCACCGTGGCGGGCGGGGCGCCCGGGTCGACTTCCCCGGCCAGCAGGAGGACCGGCGAGTCGAGGCGGGCGAGCGCGGTGCGGGTGGCGTCCGGGTCGAAGGCTCCTTCGGCGCCGAAGGCGGCTACCACCTCCCCGTTCATCCGTTCGTCCGCCGCAGCCTGGTGGGCCTGCGCCGCCGCGTCCCAACGGCCGTGGGAGAACGGGGCGATGGCCTGCCAGCTGTCGGCGGTGGCCCGGCCCGCCACGATCGCCTCCAGGGCCGCGAAGGCCGCCGGGAACCACGGTTCGTCCCGGCGCAGCCGCGCGGTCTCGAGCCGGAGCTCGCCGCTGATCGGAATGCCGACGGCCCGGACGCTCGGTGTGATCAGCGCGAGCCGCTCGACGCGTTCCGGATGGCGGCTCGCATACAGAACGGCCAGATTCGCGCCGGCGCAGTGCGCGAGCAGGTCCATCCGGTCCAGGCCGAGGTGCTCGCGCAGGGCCTCCACGTCCGCGACGAGCCGGTCGCAGCGGTAGGAGGCGGCGTCGTCAGGGGTTGCCGACCGGCCGGTGCCCCGGAGGTCCAGCCGGATCAACCGACGGTGTGCGGCGAGGCCGCCGAGGTCGCCGAGGTATGCGGAGTCCGTCGGCCCTCCGGGCAGGCAGACCACGGGACGGCCGTTGCCGTGGACGTGGTAGGCGAGTTCGGTCCCGTCGTACGCGGAGAAGGCGGGCACGCCGGTGGTGTCGTCGAGGGGGAAGAGACGTTGCGAGACGCCGTTCGAGGTCGTCTCGGAAGTGAAACGCATGGATGTGGGCCTTTCGGGATGCCTGCGGGCGCTCCCGGGGCCACCTACGTCAGATGAACCGCACAGCCATGTGGGAGGAGAGCACCCGGCCTGATACAGCGGTAACGGGTCTCACCTCCTCGGTCGGTCATGTGTACGGCGACGTTATCAGGTCATTGCCCCGCACCACCTCATCGGTGCACCCTGAAAGTCCTATGAAGACGGACACGTTGACCGTTCCCGAGGCCGAGATCTACTACGAAGTGCGCGGCTCTGGCCCGCCGCTGCTGCTCGTCAACGGTGGTGACGCGGACGCGGCCATGTTCGCGCCGCTGGCCGGCCTCCTGGCGGACGACTACACCGTCGTCACCTTCGACCTGCGCGGCAACTCCCGCAGCCGCCTCACCGGCCCGCCCCGGGCACAGCGGATCGAGGAGCACGGCCACGACGCCCACCTCCTGCTCGACGCGGTCGCCGGTGAGGAGCCGGCGTATGTCTTCGGCACGAGTTACGGCGGCATGATCGGCATGGACCTCCTGGCCCGGCACCCCGGTCAGGTGCGGGCCCTGGTGGCACACGATCCGTTCGTCATCGACCTGCTGCCCGACGCCCATCACTGGCACGACCTCTTCCAGGAGGTGTACGAGCTGTACGAGCGCGAGGGCCTCGACCCCGCGATGCGGAAGTTCAGTACGGCGATCGGCGTGGACGCACCGCCGCAGGCAGCGCAGAACCTGCCCGTACCCGTGCAGCAGATGTTGTCCCGCATCCGGGCCAACATGGAGACCTGTCTGGCGTACGAGCTGCGCTCGTTCGTCCGCTTCCGGCCGGACTTCGAGGCGCTGCGCGCCGGCCCGTTCGCCCTGGTGGTCGGCGGCGGGGGGCCCAAGACGCTCCTGCACCGTACGGCGCGGGCCCTGGAGGAGCGGGTCGGCAGCGGGATCGTGGAGTTCCCCGGCGGACATGTGGGCTTCCTGACACACCCGGCGGACTTCGCCGCGGCGCTGCGCGAGGCCTTCGGAGCCTTCGGGGCCTCCGGGGACTGAGCGCAGGCTCCGCGCGCACACCCCGCCCCCCCACACCTCACCAGCCCCGCCACATCTCATCGCTCCAACTCGCGGCGCAGGCCCTCGTCGTGTGGCCGAGAACAGACGGATCGCCGCCCCCTCGCCGAACACCCGATCCCTATGCTGGCGGCATGATCGATGTACCGCTTTCAGCGCTGGAAGTCGCAATGGTCCAAACCGGGACCCGAGCCGAGAAGACCCTGCGCGACACCACCGCCTTCGCGCAGGCAATGGAGCGGCTGGGCTACCACCGGGTCTGGTACGCCGAGCACCACCACTCGCCCGCCATCGGCGCTTTTCCGCCAGTCGTGCTGACCGCGCACGCCGCCGCCTCGACCTCGGCCATCCGCTTCGGTTCGGGCGGCGTACTGGCACCCAACCATGCCCCCCTCGCACTGGCGGAGCAGTTCGGAACCCTGGCCGCCCTGCACCAGGGCCGCATCGACCTGGGTATCGGCCGTGGCCCCGGCACCTTCGACGAGACCACCGCACGGGCCCTGCGCCGCGGCGCAGGACCGACGACGGACGCGGAGTACCACGACGACGTGGCCGCGATCCTGTCCTTCCTGGTCGACGAAGTAGCACTCGACCCGCTGCCCGAGCCGTGGCTACTGGCCTCCAGCACCGCCGGCGCCGCTCTCGCGGCGAGCCTCGGCCTGCCGATCGCCCTCGCACACCACATCCGTCCGGACAACACCCAGGCGGCGCTGGAGCGTTACCGTGCCGACTTCGTTCCGTCCCGTTGGTGCGAGCGACCTCGGGTCCTGCTCTGCGTCGAGACGGTGTGCGCCGAGACGGAGGAGGAGGCCGCATGGCGGGGCGGGCCGATGAACGTGGTCAAGGCCGGCCTCCTCAAGGGCCTCAGCGAGACCCCCTTCCCCACGCCCGAGGACGCGGCCGCCCACCCCTTCACGCCGGAGGAGCGGCGGGCGCTGACCGCCTTCCGCGCGCAGCAGGCCGTCGGGACACCCGAGACCGTCGTGACCCGGCTCGCGGAACTGGCCGGTGCGACCGGAGCGGACGAACTGATGCTGACCACTCCCGTCTACGACCTCGACGACCGCATCCGCTCCTACGAACTCATCAGGAAGTACACCGAGGCCACACCGGCGCCGTAGGAACGCGGTTCGCCGCCGCTACTTGGGAGCCAGCGCGAAGCGGAGCGCGGTGTGGTCGATGGTGTGGGGCAGCGGGGCCGGTGGGACGAGGGGGCGCCGGGGGAGCAGCAGGAGAGCCCTGTGGTCGCGCAGGAGGGCGGCGAGGAACGTCGCGGCGGTGAAGAGAACGAGGTCCTGCCCCGGGCACTTCGCGGGGCCGCGGCTGAAGGGAGCCAGCGCCCAGTTGTCCTGGTTGCGGCCGTCGAGCCAGGCGTCGGGCTCGAACTGGTCGGCGTGCGGCAGATGCCGGGCGTCACGGTGGAAGAAGGAGCTGTAGAAGACGACACCGGTACCGACCGGGGTGGTGGCGCCGTTGTGCCACGTGGTCTCCGCGGTGGTGTCGCGGAGGATGGCCAGCGAGGTGGGCCACAGCCGCAGCGACTCCAGGACGCAGGCACGCAGCAGGGGCAGTGCGTCGGCGGTGGCCGGCCGGTCGGGTTCGGTGCCGTCGATCTCGGTGTGCACGCGGTCGGCGTGCTCGGGGTGGCCGGCCAGGAGGGCGAGGGCGCTGTACGTGGCGATGGCGGCGGCATCGTAGGCGAAGAGCCAGTGCGGGATCTGCCCCGCGGGTTCGGCCCCTTCGGTGCACGGGGTGGCGGCGACCAGGGCGGCCAGGCTGTCGGGTTCGGCACGGTCCACATACGCGCGCACGCCGGCGAGGAACGCCTCGCGGGTCCGCTCCTTCGGCCTGCGCAGACTGAGCCAGTTGGCGTCGGCGCGCAGTGCGGCCAGCAGTTCGGTGATGCGGTGGTCGTCGCGGGCGGCGTCGCCGAGCACGACGCGGCGGATGATGCGCCAGAAGGCCGCGGAGAAGTCGTCCCAGTCCAGGGGCCGGCCCGATCCGCGGTGGAGGTCGAGGAGGGCCTGGGCCTCCGCACGGATACGGGGGGTGAGGGCCGGGAAGAGCCGGTGCGCGGGGGCGCCCCAGTCGAGGACGGCCTCGTTGAACGCGCGGCGCTCGGGGCGGACTTCGCCGGGGGAGATCAGCACTCCGTCGGGTTCGAAGTGACGCAGGCCGCCGGCCTTCTCCCGGGCGGCGGGGGTGAGGGTGGCGGGGGTGGCGGTGAACATGTGGCGGGCGTCTTCAGGGGAGAGCAGCAGGAGTACCCGCCGCCCGGGAACGGCGACCGAGACCGGGCCCGCGCCGTGCCGTCGGCGCAGGCGCGCCAGAGTGCGATGGGCGCTGCGGTTGGTGTCGAATCTGGCGGCGAGGCGGACCATACGGGGGCGGCGCAGGATCGCCCCCTGGGCCAGGGTGGGGATCAGGACGGTGACGCCCAGCAGAACCGTCTCCAGGGCCGACGCTCGTGCGGGTGGCCGCTGTTGCATATCGCTGTCCCTTTCAAGCTCGCGGTACGGGCAGTGCGGGAGGCCCGGGAGTCACGGACCGCTGGGCGGGCGGATCGGCGGCCCCGGCCGGGGGCCCGTTCGTGGCCGGCCCCTGGTCGTGGGTCATACCGAGGCGCAGATGGAGCAGGGTGGTGAGCCCCTCGACGGTGCGGCTGCTGCGCAGCAGTTCCATCGGGGGGATGTCGATGTCGAACTGATGGCGCAAGGACGTCAGGAGTTCGGCGGCCATGAGGGAGTCGAGCCCGTACTCGTCCAGCCTGCGGCGCGGATCGAGGGCGTCCGGGTCCATCTGCATGACCCTGGCCAGCAGCTCGGTGACGGCGTCCTGCAGCGCGGCACGGGCCTCTTCCGGGGGCAGGGCGGCCAGGGTGGCGAGGAGCCCTTCGTGGGACCGGCCGTCCGTCTCGCCGTGCGACGGCATCAGCAGGCTGTGGCGTGGGGCGTCCAGGGCGGGGAGGAGAGCGCGGGCCCGGGCCCAGTTGACGCGGGCGACTCCGACCACCTCGGTGTCGCGGGTGAGCAGATCGTCCACGGCGGCGAACGCATCGCGCAGACCGAGGGGTTCCAACCCGACGGCGGAGAGCTGGGCGGTCAGGTTGTTGCGGACGACGTATCCGGTCTCGCCGAGCGCTCCCCAGGCGACGGCCCGGGCCGGGAGCCCGGCTGCGCGCCGCCGGCGTACCAGGGCTTCGAGGAAGAGGTTGCCCGCGACGTACGGCGCCTGGTGCAGGTTGCCGAAGTATGCGGCCTCCGAGGAGATCAGCAGGAACAGGTCGAGCCGCCGGTCGCGGGTGAGCCGGTCCAGCACCAGTGCGCCGTCCGCCTTGGGCGCCAGTACGGCGGCGAAGCGTTCTTCGGACAGCTCGCTCAGCGGTGCGTCGTCGAGGTGCATGGCGCAGTGCACCACCCCGCGCAGCGGATGCCCGCCGGCGTCGATGCGGTCGAGCAGGGCACGCATGCTCGCCGGGTCCGTGCAGTCGGCCGTCCGCGCCGTCACGTGCACGCCGCCGCGGGTCAGTGCGTCCAGCAGCGCGGGGGCCTCGGGAGCGGCCGCCCCGCGCCGGCTGACCAGGACGAGGTGGCGGGCTCCGCGGTCGGCCAGCCAGTGCGCGGTGGCGGCCCCGAACCCGCCGAGTCCGCCGGTGACGAGGTAGGTACCCTGCGGATCCAGGGCGGGCCGGGCGGGGCCGGCCTCGACCGTGACGGGTTCGTCGAGGGGATCGAAGGCGACCACGACCTTGCCGATGTGGCGGGAGTGCTGCATCAGCTCGAACGCCTCGCGCACCCGGGCCGCCGGGTACACGGTGTGCGGCAGCGGACGGTAGGCCCCGCTGCGCACGCGCTCACCGACCGCCTCGACCAGGTCGATCGCCTCGCCGGGCCGGTGCATCAGGGCGAGCAGGTCGACGCCGAAGAAGGCGAGGTCGTTGTCGAACGGGGCGAGGGAGAGCGGCTTGTTCTGGTAGATGTCGCGCTTGCCCAGTTCGATGAACCGGCCGCCGGGGCGCAGCAGTTCGAGACCGCGGCCGACGGCCTCGCCGGCGAGCGAGTTGACCACGACATCGACGCCCTGCCCACCGGGGAGGGCCATGACCTGAGCGGCGAAGTCGAGGCTGCGGGAGTCCAGCACCCGCTCGACGCCGATCCGGCGCAGCAGATCGCGTTTGGTCTCGTTGCCCGCAGTGGCGATGACGTGCGCACCGCGCAGGCGGGCGAATTGAAGTGCGGCCAGCCCGACACCGCCGGCGCCGCCATGGATCAGGATCGTCTCCCCCTCCCGGAGCCGCGCCAGGTGCTCCAGGCTGTAGTGCACGGTGCAGAACGCCACCGGAAGGGTCGCCGCGGCCTCGAAGCTCATGCCGTCGGGGATGGGCTGCAACGCCTGGGCGGGGGTGGTCACATGGGAGGCGAGTGAGCCGGAGGCGAGGCCGAAGACACGGTCGCCGACGGCTGCCGTGCCGACCCCGGGTCCCACGGCGGTGACGATGCCGGCGCACTCCAGCCCGCGTGACGCGGACCGCCCCGCTTCGACGGCTTCGGTCGGCAGCAGTCCTGTCACACACATGATGTCGCGATAGTTCAGCGCGGCGGCCCGTACGGCCACCGTGACCTCGCCGGCGCCCGGATGCCGGGGCTCGGACGCCCGCCAGCCGAGGGCGTAGGAGAGGCCGGGGCTGCGGACGCACAGGCCGTAGCGGTCCGCCGCACCGGCGGGCGCGGCGGGCAGGGGCATGGCGCGGGGGACGAATCGTCCCCGGCGGGTCAGTGCGATCTCGTCCTCGTCCGAGGGCGTGAGCAGTTCGCGAGTCAGCCGCTGTGCGTCGGTGCCCGGGTCGCCGGACCGCTCGAGGCTGACCCGCCGGACCGACAGGTCCGGGTACTCGTTGCTCAGTGTGCGGGCGATGCCCCAGGCCGCGGCGTCGACGGGAGCCTGGGCACGCTCGGGAGAGGGGAGGGCGCCGCTGGGGCGGGTCACCAGCCACAGCGAGGTGCGCCCGTGCGGGAGGCTGCCTTCCTGCGCCTGGGCCAAGCCGCACAGCAGAGTTGCCCGTCGCGCGGTGAGCTCGCTGAGTCCGGCCACGCCGGTGGCTGTGCGGTCGGCCAGGAGCAGCACCAGATGGAGGTCCTCGGCCGGGTCACCGATGTCCCGCCGCCATTCCCGTACGTCCTCGTCGGCGCGGACGCGGTGGACCGCATACCGTCCGCCGGCGCTGAGCAGCGCCGCCACGGAGTCGGCGAGCGGCTTCTCGGCGGCCTCCTCCGTGACCAGGACGAAGGCCGCGCCCTGGGGGCCGCCGGGCGGTGCGGGCGGCGGTTCAGGGGGCTTCCAGGGAGCGGTGGCCAGCATGACGGAGGCGGAGGTGAGGTCCGACGCGCGGTCGTCCCCCGTCTGGACGATGTCGGTGAAGCCGCAGCGCTCCAGCAGCGGTGGCCACTCCTCACGGGACAGCAGGATGGCCCCAGGGCGCAGCCCGCGGTCGGTGTGGTGGTGCCAGAAACTGTCCAGGAGCCCGAACCAGGGGAGCAGCGATTCGGGGTGGTGGTTCTCGATGCTCAGCAGGCGGCCACCGGGGGCGAGGAGGACGGCGATCCGTTCCAGGGTGGCGGTGAGGTCCTCGCAGGTGTGCAGGGCATTGGCGGCGACCACCAGGTCGAAGCCGCCCTCGGCCAGGCCCTGCTCCACCGGATCCACGTCGAGGTCGAAGGTGCGGTACCGCACGAAGTCGTAGCGCGCGAAGCGTTGCTGGGCGCGGGGGAGGAAGAACGCCGACACGTCGGTGTACAGGTACGTGGTGCGGTCGGGCGGCAGGACGGGGAGCAGTGCGCCGGACAGGCCGCCGGTGCCGGCGCCGACTTCGAGAACGCGCAGCGGGCGGTCGGCCGGCCAGCGCCGCGCCATTTCCCCGACCAGTGCCTGCGCGATGCGGTGGTGGAAGCGGCAGAAGGGCGCGGTGTCGAAGAACAGCTCCAGGACGTGTCCCGCCCCCTCGCCGTTCAACATCTCCAGCGGGTCGTGCTCTCCGCGCAGTAGCCGTGTGAGCTGCGAGGTGTTGCGCACCGCCAGTGCGGCTTCGTTGCCGCAGGCGGGAAAGTCCAGCAATGCCGCGCCGAGCATGTCCGACGACGGCCGCTCGGTGGGCGTCAGCACCCAGTGGCGGGAATCCGCACGGGTGACGAAACCGAGCCGCTCCAGGACCGGCAGCTCCAGCTCCAGCAGGGGGAGGTACTTCTCCAACATGCCCGCCGCGGTCAGTTCCGCCGGCGTGAACGGCTCGGCGGGATCGGGCAGCAGGTCCGTGAGGGCTGCCGTGATCACCCCGGCGAAGTACTCCCGAATCCGTTCCGCCGCCTCGGTGAACCGCAACGGCCGCCAGGACCGGCGCAGTTCGGCGATCCGCTCCTCGCAGGCGGCGGCGATCGACCGGGAGTCGGGCAACGGGCTCGGCGCGGGCGGGGTGTCGGTGTGCGGGGCGGCACGGAGCACGGTGTGATGCCGGGTCACGGGTGCGTGCACGGGGCTGCGGAGACGGCGCAGCCGGCAGCCCCGCAGCTCGACGCCGACCGCGCCGTCCTCGTCGGTGACGGTGATGTCCCAGCACGCCTCGGCCGGGTCGCGGGACCGCTCGCGTACGTGCACCAGGCCCACGGCTGCCGGCGCACGCCAGATGTGAACGGCTTCGAAGGCCGAGGGCAGATAGGCGTCGCCGTCGGCCGTCAGCCCCTCCAGCAGCGGCGCACCGGACTGCAGCGCGCCGTCGAGCAGCACAGGGTGGGCCGTGAACCGCTGCGTCGGATCGGACAGCCGATAGGCGGCCAGCACCTCGCCCGCCCCCACGTGCAGCTCGGTCAGGACCTGGAACGCCGGTCCGTATGCCAGCCCCCGCTCCGCGAGCACCGCGTACTGGTCGGCGGCGGGGATGCGGCGCGTGCAGCGGGCCCGGATGCCGGCCGGATCCAGGGGCCCGGGAGCGCTGCCGATGCGCTGTCGGACCCGTGCGCGCACATGCGGCCGCGGATCGCCGGCGCCCTCGTCGGTGCTGGTGATGGTCACCACTCCGTCATCCGGGTTCAGCGCGAGCTGGGTGTGGACGCCGGAGGCCTCGGCCCAAGGGATGGTCAGCGGGCTGCTGATCTCCATCCGGTCCACCGACACCGCCGCCCCCAGCGCCCGTTCGCCCGACGCCAGGAGCATCTCCAGGTAGGCGGCGGCGGGTACGACGACCGATCCCGCCAGCTTGTGATCGGCCATCCATGGCACCAGTGCCGGTTCGACGGCGCCGTGCCACACCGGGTGCGGGCCGGGCATCCGCTCACCCAGCAGGGGGTGCTCCACCTGGCCGTTGCCGCTGCTGCGCACCCAGTCGTGCAGGGTGCCGTTCCAGTGGCGCTCGCGCTGCCAGGGGTAGGCGGGGAGGTCCACCACCCGGCCCGGACGCGGGAAGTACGCCGTCCAGTCGATGCCGGCGCCGGCGGCCATGGTCGCCTCGACCGCCCTACGCAGCGCCTGGCCACCATCCGTCGCGCGGCGCAGCGTGGGCACGACTGCCGAGGACCCCGCGCCTCTGCGACCGCCGGCGCGGCGCAGGTAGGGCCGCAGGACCGGGTGCGGGCCCAGTTCCAGAAGGATGTCCGCGGCGTGGTCCAACACGGCCTCGACCGCGGGGCCGAACCGCACCGGCTCGCGCACGTTCCGCCACCAGTAGGCAGCGTCCAGCTCGGTGCCGTCGATCCGCTGCCCCGTCACCGTGGAGAACAGCGGCACGTGGGCCGGGGCGGGCGCCAGGCCTGCGAGGGCTCGCAGCAGCGGCTCGCGGAGGGGGTCCATGGCCGCGCTGTGGAAGGCGTAGTCCAGTTCCAGCATCGTGCAGACGGTGCCCCGGGCGCTCATATCGGCTGCCAGGTACCGAAGTTGCGTCTCGGGGCCCGAGACCGTGACGTCCCGGTCGGAGTTGACGGCCGCGACCACCAACTCCGGGTGATCGGACAGAACCTCAGCGGCCCTCTCCTGCGGCAGGGCGAGGGCCGCCATCCGGCCGCTGCCGGCGGTCTCCGCCTGGGCGCGGGACCGCTCCGCGATGACCCGTGCCGCCTGCCGAAGGCTCAGCGCCCCGGCCACGTGGGCGGCGGCCACCTCGCCCACGCTGTGTCCGAGCACGGCCGACGGGGTGACGCCGCGCTCACGCAGCGCGGCCGCCAGCGCGACCTGCACGGCGAACAGCAGCGGCTGGGCGACCTCGGTCGCCGCCAGCTCGGTCTCCGTGACCGTGCCCAGCTTCTCCGCCACCGACCAGCCCAGATGCGGCAGCAGCGCCGCGTCCACCGCCGCCAGGGCGGTGGAGAAGGGCCCGTCGCCGTCCACGAGGCCGGCGCCCATGCCCGCCCACTGCGACCCGTTCCCGGAGAAGACGAACGCCACCCGGCCGCGCTCCGTCGCCTCGCCGATCGCCCCGCCGCTCTCCCCACGTGCCTCCTCGCCCTCTTCTCCCGGGAAGGTCGCCGCCAGCCGACCCGCCGCCTCCCTCGGCCCGTCCGCGATCACCACCGCACGGTGCCGGTGCGCGCCCCGTCGCATGGTCGCGGTGTAGGCGAGGTCGTAGAACCGATCCGGCTCGGTCCGTGCCAGCCGTTCGGTCATACGGGCCACCGCCGCACGGAGCGCCTGCGGGGTGCGCGCCGACACCAGCACCGGAAGGGCCGTGCCCGTGGTGGAGGTCGCCGCTCCCGCGGCATCGGGATCCGCCGGTTCGGCGGCGACGATGACATGCGCGTTGGCACCGCCGAACCCGAAGGAGTTGACGCCCACCACGGGGCGGGATGCGACCGGCAGGGGACGGGCCTTCGCCACCGGCGCCAGGTTCAGTCCGGCGAAGTCGATGTCGGGGTTGGCCGGCTGGGAGTGCAGCGAAGCCGGAACGGTGCCGTGGCGCAGCACCAGCAGCGCCTTGAGCAGCCCGGCGATGCCGGAGGCGGGCTCCAGATGGCCCAGGTTCGACTTCACCGACCCGATCGGCAATGCCCCCACCCGCCGACGGGCGCCCAGCGCACGGCCGATGGCGCGGCACTCGGCCGGGTCCCCGACCAGGGTGCCGGTGCCGTGCGCCTCCAGATAGACCAACTCATCGGGCCGGACGCCGGCCTGCTCGTACACCTCGCGCAACAGGTCTTCCTGCGCCTCGGGGTTGGGCAGGGAGACCCCTGCCGTGCGGCCACCGCAGTTGGAGCCGCTGCCGAGGATCACCCCGTGCACCCGGTCGCCGTCCGCCCACGCGTCCGCCAGCCTCTTGAGGACGACCAGCCCGCCCCCCTCGGCCCGTACGAAGCCGTCCGCCTCGGCGGAGAAGGCCGCGCACCTGCCCCGCTGCGAGAGCATGGACGCCTGCGAGAACCCCACATAGTGATACGGGCTGAGCAGCACGTTCGCCCCCGCGGCGAGCGCCGTACGGCTGGTGCCGTCCCACAGCGTGCGGCACGCGCGGTCCAGAGCCACCAGCGAGGACGAGCAGGCCGTGTCGATCGCCATACTGGGGCCGCGCAGGTCCAGGTAGTGCGAGAGACGGTTCGCCGCCAGCGAGGACGAGGCTCCTGCCATGGTGTAGGCGTTCACCGAGCGCGGCCTCATGAACTGCAGCGCACCGTAGGAGGCGTCGCAGATCCCGACGTAGACCGCCGTGCCCGAACCCGCCAGCACGCGCGGGGCGATCGCGGCGTCGTCCAGCGCCTCCGCCGCCAGCTCCAGCAGCAGCCGATGCTGTGGATCCAGTTGCGCCGCCTCTCTCGGCGTGATGCCGAAGTACTCGGCATCGAAGGAGGCGATGTCGGAGAGGAAACCGCCCGCGGCGGTATAGCTCTTGCCCGTGCGCGGCATGCTCGTGTCGATGAACCGGCCGGCGTCGAACCGCTCGGCGGGCGCTTCACCGATCAGGTCCCGGCCCGCTTCCAGCGCCTGCCACAAGCCGTCCAGATCGCCGATGTCACCGGGCAATCGGCAGGCGGCCCCCACGATGGCGATCGGCTGGTACCGGCCAGGTGCGTTGCTGGCGCTCATCCGCGCTCCTCACATGGTGCCGGGGCGACCGAGCAACAAGTGAGCGGCTCTGAGGGCTCCGCCGCTCTTTCGTGCGAAAGGCGCGCCCTAGGAGACGGAGACCTGCGCGGCTCGGCGTCGCCGCTGCCCAGTGGTGCCGACACCGCAATGCTCCAAGAAGTCCAGGCGCGGCACGAGGGGGCAGGACTTCGCACCGGCCGCGCCGGCACCGGCCTCGTGAAGCCGCGTCAACGCAACGAACAGGGCTTTTGGTTGGACCGGCGAGGCGGCTGGACTGCGAGAGCCGGCAGCAAGTTCACCGTTGTGGGGGACCGTTGCCTATGCGATCACCTGCCGCCCCGACGGCCCCCGGTGCTGCCCGGCGGTCAGGCCGGCAGGTGGTGGGCATGGGAGAGGCGGCGTGCCGTGGCCAGGAGGGCGTGGATCTGGGGGCCGGACTGGTCGATGTCGGTCACCGGGGTCTTGAACGGCAGCCGGACGTCGTGGTGGGTGTCGGGGTATTCGAGGCGCAGGGTCACGCCGTAGCGGTCCATCGCCACCGGGAGGGCGCGCAGCATGCCGCGCTCCAGGCGAAGGTAGGGAGTCGCAACCAGTGACAGCTACTTAGGTAAGCCTAACCTAACTTTCAATGTCTCCCGCGCCTGGCAGGGCCGTGATCACGGTGCGTCTTCGGATACGGTGCCCGGCGCCAGGAACCGGCCTGATTTCGCGGCCAGTTGGCGCTGCAGATACTCCGCCGCGTCGTCGGGTCGCATACGCGCGAGGGTGACCAGACCGGTGATGACCACGTCCGCGACCTCGGCGTGCACGTCCTGCCAGGTGTGGCTGTCGCCCTTGCGGGGATTGGTACCGCGCACACCGATGACGGCCTGCGAGGCCTCGCCGGTCTCCTCGGCGATCTTCAGCACCTGCAGCGTCCACTGCTGCTCGTGATCCAGCCCGCGCTCGTCGTCGTGCGCGGTGAAGCGACGGGCCAGATGCCCAACGGTGTCCCAGACGTATCCGTCCAGGGTGGGGCGTCCTTGCGAGTGCGGCGGTGCCGGCTGCGGCGACGTGGCCGTCTGCTGTTTCCGGCCACCGGCGGGGCTGCCGTCGATCGGGTAGCCGTGCACTGGTGACAGGCCGGGCAGGACACCCGGCCACACCGCTTCCAGTGCCTGGGCGGACGGTACGAAGACCGGCCCGAGGGCGGCGAGGGAGTGCGGGTCGTGCCACTCCCAACGCTGGAACCGGTGCGGTTCGGGCAGGGCGAGAGTCCCCGACCACGCGGCGACACGGACCACCGCGGACAGGCGCCTGACGTCCTCCCGGTCGTCGTGGAGGATCGTCAGGAGGTGCGCGTCGCTCAGCTCGGCCGTCAGTCCGGTCTCCTCCGCCAGTTCCCGCACGGCCGTTGCGGTGACGTGCTCCCCCGGCTCCACGCGCCCACCGGGAAGCTCCCAGATCCCGCTGGTCGACCGGCCCAGCAGCACCCGTCCCGAGCTGTCGGTGACCACCACGCACGCGCCGACGACCGCCTGCGGCCTGGGGCGCCCCTTCTCCACCGCCCTGAAGGACGCCTCAGGGGTACCCGCCGTCTGATCGGTCATGACCATCCCATCTCGGTGTAGTGGCGGCCTTCCTGGATCGCCTCGACGGCGGCACGGGTGTAGGGCACGATCGGCTCCGGAAGCGCCTCCGGCCGCCACCAGCGCCAGCTCAGGCACCTGTCGGGCTCGCGAATCGCCGGCACGCCCGCCCAGCGCCGGGCGCGGAAGACCATCTGCAGGCGCGGCCGGCTCCCGGGTGAGTCGACGAGGTGGACCGCGTGCACATACTCGACGTCGCGCGGGTCGATCACCAGGCCCGCTTCTTCCTGGGCTTCGCGCACGAGGCAGGCGACGGCGGATTCTTGCTCGCAGTGGCCGGCCAGGAAGTGCCATGTCGAGCCCGCGTAGGCGGAGTCGGGGTGGCGCAGTCCGAGCAGCACCTCGCCTTCGCTGTTCTCCAGGTAGAGGTGGACCCCGATGACATGGGACACGGCTCGCCCATCCGAGGCCGGAGCGAGCCCGCGCGGGTGGGGAGGCCGGTGGGTGGCGGGATGCCTCTCGGCGTGGCGGCGGATCAGACTGCGGGTCGACGGAGCCATCCGCAGGCGCGGCATGACTTCTGGACGAAACCAGTGCAGCATGACGCCCTCGGTCAGCGGCAGCGTCGCCGGGTCGCCGGCCCACCGGCCCGTGAAGATCCGGATCGGGACGACGGTGCCGTCACCGCTGTGGGCTTCTTCCCTGGCGAAGGGGGCAAGGTCGATGTCGAGGCCGGCCTCTTCCCGCAGTTCGCGGCGGACGGTGTCCTCCAGTGACCGGTCGCCTGGTTCACGGCCGCCGCCGAGCAGGGACCAGCACCCCGGCTCCCAGATCCCCGGACGCTCGTCCCGCAGGTGCAGCAGGTATGCGCCGGCCCCGTCGTGGATCAGTGCCGACGCGTTCGCCCGCCCGTGCTCCGGCGGCGGGGCGGAGCCGAGTGGTGAGTTGTCCTCTTTCACGGGTGTGCCGTCCTGGTGTCGGTGGTGGGGAGGCACGGTCCGCAGGGCCGATATTCGAACGCGGCGGGTCCCTCCATGGGGGCGGTTGAGGGATTCAGGGTTCCTCCAGGGGGAGCGATGAGTACAGGTGCTCTAATAACGGCCCGGGTCGCGACTCGTAACGTCGTCCTTCATCGTGCGTCCCGACTGGCGAGATTGACGGAAGTGTGACGAACGCAGAGGGGGGAGGACGGGGGCTCGGTTGCTCGCCGGGACGTGCGCTCTCCGTGTTCCCGGCGATGTCCGAGTCCGAGGGTGCGGGGTCGGCCGACCGCACGGCGACGCATCCGGGCCGATGCGGAAGGGCGGACTGCCGGTACGGCTCCGGCCTGCCGAAACACCCTTTGCCCGGAACGCCTGCCTGGAACGCGTGCCGCTCATCCGACCACGACTTACCGTCCGGCGGCGTCGGCACCGGGCCGGCCGCTCCGGGGGCCACCGACCGGGTGCGGCAGGTCAGTTCCGCGCACCGGCCATCAGCGTGCGGAACCAGCCGAGGGTGGCATCGAGGGTCGCATCCAGCGGCGTCGGACGGAGGCCGAAGGACCGCTCGAACGCCGAGGAGTCCACGATCTGCGGCTCGGTGTGCTGGTAGAACATCTCCGCGTACTCGTCCATGAAGGTCGCATCGAACGGCCCGAAAGGGCGCGGCTCGGTGAGCACCACCCGCCGCAGCGGCCGGCCCACCCGCTCCTCGATCATCGAGTGGATCTCGCGGGTGGTACGGGCGGGTGCGGTGGGCAGATGCCACACCCGGCCCTCGCCGTCCGGGTCTTCGCCGAGGGCGGCCAGTCCCGTCGCCACGTCCTGGATGGCCGTGTAGCTGTGCGGGAGGTCGATGTCGCCCAGCGCGAGCACCTCGCCGCCGGTCAGCGCGGGCGGGAACACCGCGCCGCCGAGCGTCGAGTTGAGCACGCCGGGACCGACGAAGTCGGCCGACCGGCCGAGGGCGACACGGGCCCGCCCCGCACGGTGAGCGGCGAGGTATGCCTCGTCCAGCTGCGCCCGCATCACTCCCTTGCGGCTCGTCGCCCGCCAGGGAGTGTCCTCAGTCATCACCTCACCGCGCGTCGGGCCGTACGGATACAGCGTGTCCAGGACCACCAGCCGTGCCCCGGTGACCTCGACGGCGTTCAGCACCGCCTGCTGCACCCGGGGCATGACCTCGGTCTGCTGGTGATAGGCGACGTTCACGCAGTGGTACACGACATCGGCGCCCTCGACGGCGGCCAGCGCCCCGTCGCGCGTGCTCACATCGGCGGCACGGCGCTGCACGCCGTCGGGGGCGCCGTCCGGCGCCGAGCGGCTGACCAGTCGTACGGCCTTGCCCTGGCGGGCGAGCTCGGCGGCGAGCGTGGTGCCGGCCGGGCCGGCACCCAGAACGGCATGGAGACGGCGTGCGGCAACAGACATGGCGGTTCCTTCTCTCCGGGAGGGCGGTGGGTGGATCGGATCAGCGGCGGGCGAAGGCGGTGGAGCGGAGGTCTTGGCTTCGCTTCACTCCCTCACTTCTGTTAGAGACCATAACTATCGTGATTCCACCTCGCAACTGAAGCGATGGTTACGATGAGCGAGGACCGCTCACACATGCCGTCCGCCGCCCCGCGACGCAGGAGGAGAACATGGCCGCCGAGGTACGAAGCCCCCGGGCGCGCTACCGCGAGCAGAACCGTGCGGAGATCAAGGCGGCCGCGCTGCAACAGCTCGCCGAGGGTGGCGTGCAGGCCGTCGCGCTCACCCGGATCGCCAAGGACATGGGGCTGTCCGGGCCGGCGCTCTACCGCTACTTCGCGGGCCGGGACGATCTGCTGGGCGAGCTGATCCGGGACGCCTACGACGACGTGGCGCAGGCCATCGCGCAGGCCGTCGGCGGCTCCGCAGGGGACGCGCGGTCCACCCTGCACGCCCTCGCCGGCGCCTACCGGAGCTGGGCCGTCGCGCAGCCGCACCGCTATCTCCTGATCCAGGGAACGCCGCTTGCCGGTTACGCGGCTCCGTCCGACACGCTCCAGCGCGCAAGGGCCGTCCTGGGGCCGTTTCTGAAGGTGTTCGCCGCCGGTGCGCCCGCCGAGGCCCTACGGCCGGTCGTCGCCGAGATGGACGCGTGGGTGCGCAAGGACGACGGCGTCGCCGACTGGGTGGCGCAGCACACCGGGCTGCCGCCGCACGGCGAGGCGGCCGGCACCGCCCTCGCCGGTACGGTGCTGGCCTGGTCGCAGCTGCACGGCACGGTCGGCCTGGAGGTATCCGGCCACTACGCCGGGATGGGGCACCACGCGTCGACCCTGCTCACCGCGCAGATCGACACCCTGGCCGACTCCTTCGGGCTCCAGGCGTATTGATCACGAACGTTGCCTGGGGCAGGCTCGGGTGCATGGTTTCGGTGGTGCAGAACGTGGCGATCGACTGTGCGGATGCCTATGAACTGGCCCGATTCTGGAGCGAGGTGCTCGGTTGTCCGCTGCATCCGGAGGGCAAACCGGGTGCCCCGGAGACCGCGGTGATGCTCCCGGAGGGTCCGCTGCTGTACTTCAACCAGGTGCCGGAACCGAAGACGGTCAAGAACCGGATCCACCTGTGCCTGCGCCCGAAGACCTCGCGCGAGGAGGAGGTCGCCAGGCTGCTCGGCCTCGGTGCCACCCTCGTCACCGATCGCCGGGAAAGCGACGGCGCGGGCTGGGCCGTCCTCGCCGACCCTGAAGGCAATGAGTTCTGTGTGCTCCGCAGTGAGGCCGACCGGGCTGCGATGCCGTCCTGAGGCGTTCGCTCGAAGGTCGTGCCCCGCAGCGCATGTCACGGCCACTGGTCGATGGCGGACGGCCCAGTCGCCAGGCCGGGAGGGAGTCAGGTCGTGAGACCGCGCCTCACAGGGACGCGAGGACGCGGCGGCGCAGCGCGGTGGTGCCGGGCGCCTCGCGGGCTTCCCGCTGCCGGGGATGCGGGACGTCCAGGACCTCGCCGGACGTGAGCAGGGCGATCCGGTCGCCGAGGTAGAGGGCCTCGTCCACGTCATGGGTGACGAAGACGACGGTCGCACCGGTGCCGCGCAGGATCTCCACGAGCAGGTCCTGCATCCCGGCGCGGGTGTGCGGGTCGAGCGCGCCGAACGGCTCGTCCATGAGCACCGCACGGGGCCGCCCGGCCAGCGCGCGGGCCAGCTGGACGCGCTGCCGCTGCCCGCCGGAGAGCTGGTGCGGCAGCTTGCGGGCGTGCCCGGCGAGGCCGACCCACCGCAGCCAGTCGTCGGCGACCCGCCGCCGCTCGGCCCTGGCCATGCGGCGGATGGCCAGCGGCAGTTCGACGTTGGCGCGGACGCTCCGCCAGGGCATCAGGGCGTCCTCCTGGAAGACCAGCGCCCGGTCGGCGGCGGGCCCGCCGATCGACGCCCCGTCCTGGGTGACCCGTCCGCCCAACGGGGGCAGCAGCCCGGCGAGGGTGCGCAGCAGTGTGGACTTGCCGCAGCCGGACGGGCCGAGGACGGCCACGAGTTCGCCCGGCGCGATCCGCAGCCGCACGCTGCCCGGCAGGGCCTGATCCGCCCGATGGCCGAGCAGTACGTCGTCCAGGGCGAGTTCGGCGCCCTGCCGGACGGGAGCGGCGCTCGTGGTCGTGGGACTCGCAGGGCTCATGGGACGGGCTCCTTGTCGAGGGCCGGAGCGGGGGACGGGACGGCCAGGGGAGCGGCGCGCAGGGCGCGGCGGGCCGCACGGGACGGGGCGCGCTCGGCCGGGCGCGGCAGCCAGGAGGTGGCGCGGCGGCCGAGGAACTCCACCGCGGTGGAGGTCAGCCAGCCGAGAGCGCCGATGGTGGCCATGCCGACGAAGACGCCCGGATAGTCGACGACCGTGTAGTCCTGCCAGGTGCGGTAGCCGACTCCGTACTCGCCGGAGATCATCTCCGCGGAGATCACACAGATCCACGCGACGCCGATGCCCACCGAGAGCCCGCCGAAGATGCCCGGCAGCGCGCCGGGCAGCACCACCGAGAACAGCACCCGCAGCCGGCCGCCGCCCATGGTGAGCACTGCCTCCTCCCATACCGGCGTGAGCGCGCGCACCGCGTGCCGGGTCGACACCAGCACCGGGAAGAACGCCGCGGTGAAGGTGATGAACACGATGCCCTGCTCGTTGGTGGGCAGCAGCAGGATCGCGACCGGGACCAGGGCGATCGCCGGGACCGGCCGCGCCACTTCCACCAGCGGGCCGAGCAGGTCGGCGGCCCACCGCGACCGGGCGATCGCCGTGCCCGTCGCCACCCCGAGGACCGCGGCGAGCAGGAAGCCGAGCACGATGCGACGCAGGCTGTGGCCGAGGTCCTGCCAGTACGGGCCGGTGGCGAGCCGGTCGCCGAAGGCGGATGCCACCTCGCCGACCGTGGGGAACTGGCCGAACCGCAGCCAGAGTTCGACGTCCAGGGAGGTCAGCAGCTGCCAGAGGCCGAGGGCCGCGGCGAGCGAGGCGGCCCGGACCAGCCAGCGGCCCACGCTCATGACGCCCGCCCCACGGCGTCCGCGTAGCTGACGACCCGGGCCCCGGCGTGCCGCTCGAGGTACGTCCTGGCATGGGCCGGGGTGACGAAGGCGCGCAGGTCGGAGCCGTCCGCGACCCACACCGCCCGGTCGGCGAACCACAGGGTGCCGGTCAGCGCGTCCGGCACGTACGCGGCCCGCACCGCGGCGCCCTTCGCGGCCTTCAGCAGCTGCTTCGGGCTGTCGAAGGCACGGGTGGTGGACCGGCCCTTCAGCCACAGCTCGGCCTTGGCGGCGCCCGCCCGGGGATAGGAGGCGGCGCGCGCGGCCCGCCGCAGCGGTGCCGGGTCGACGAAGGAGTCCACGTCGACGTCGCCCACCAGCTTGGCCGCCTTCAGGATCGGGACGTCCTTCTTCAGCGCGCCGATCAACTCCGGGCGCAGCGCCGGGTCGAAGGTGGCGATGCCGTGGGCGCCGTTGTAGAGGTAGACCACCTCGGCGGGGAGCCCGGTCTCCTCGGCCACCGACTCGGCGGCGGCGACCGGGCGACTGCGCAGATAGTCGGTGGCCCGTCGCTGTGCCTGGAGGAAGTCGTCCAGGACCCCGGTGCGCTCCTTGGCGAACTTCTCCCGGACGGTGACGCCGTGGAAGGTCGGCAGATTCAGGTCGGCCCCGTCGTACAGGGCCTTGGCCTTGCCCTGGTAGGCCAACTGGCCCGGCCAGGCCACGAATTGGGACAGTGCGTCGACGCTGCCCCCGGCCAGGGCGGACGCGCCCACGCTGGGCTGCTGGTTCAGCTTCTCGATGCCCCGCTCCGGGTCGATCCCGGCCTGCTTCAGGGCTCGGACCAGGGTGCCGTCGGCGGCCGAGCCGACGCTGGTGGAGACCTTCTTGCCACGCAGGTCGGCCAGCGAGCGCAGGGGCGAACCGGGCGCGGTGACCACGGTGTTGAGGCCGCCGCGCAGGTTGTAGCCGGTGACCGAGACCAGCCGCGTCGGCTGCCCCAACTGCCGGCCGCGGGCCGCGTTGATCAGCAGCGGGAAGTCGCCCATCGACCCGATGTCGATCTTCCCGGCGGTCATCTGGGAGGTGATCGGGGCGCCCGTCGCGTAGTCCTGCCACTTCACCTTGTAGGTGATGCCGTCCTTCTTGCCGCGGGCCGCGAGTTCCTCCTCGAAGTAGCCGAGGGAGCGCAGCAGCGTTCCGGCGGTGACGGTGTTGATGGTCTTCGACTGGTATCCGACGGTCACGGTGACGGTCTTGGAGTCCTGGGCCCCGGCCGCGCCACCGCACGCCGTGGCCAGCGGCAGCAGCAGGGCGAGCGGCAGGAGCCGGGCGAGCGGCCGAAGCCGGGGGTTCGGGACAACAGGCATGGCTGTCTCCAGGGAGGGCGGTAGCGGGCAGTCGCGGGAGGAAACGCGGAGGTGGGACGGGCGGAGCGGGTCAGACGTCAGACGGAGCGGTGCAGGACGCCGCTCATGGTGATGCGGTCGCCGCGGAAGCGGATGAACTCCAGGTCCACGGGCCGCCCGTCGGGCAGATGCGTCAGCCGCTCCAGCATCAGTACGGCACTCCCGCGCGGAGCCTGCAGCACCGCGGCGGAGTGCGCGTCGGCGTTCACGGCTTCGAGAGTGATCTCGGCATGCCCCAGGGGGCCGCCGGTCAGCGTCTCCAGGAGCCGGAACACGTCCGTGGACTCCAGGTCGCAGCCGAGCAGCTCACCGCCCACGTCCATGGGCAGATAGGACAGGTCCAGGGAGAGCGGCAGTCCGTTGAGGCGGCGCAGCCGCTCGATACAGAGCACGTCGGTGTGGTCGGGCAGGCCGAGCCGGTGCGCCACCGGGCCGGGAGCGCTGACCGGTCCGACGGTGCGGACCTCGTTGGTGACCCGGCCGTGCTCGTGCAGGGTCTCGGCCAGGCCCTGCAGCCGGTCGAGGCCGTGTGCGTACTTCTCACAGACCACGACGGTGCCGACGCCGGCCTTCCGCTCCACGAGCTGCTCGCCGCGCAGCAGGTCGAGGGCCAGCCGGACGGTGTTGCGGCTGGCCCGGTAGTCGGCGGCGATGACGTTCTCCAAGGGGAGGACGCCGCGCGGGAAGCCGCCCGCCAGGATCTGATGGCGCAGCAGGTCGGCGAGTTGCCGGGCCCGGTCCGCACGCAGCCGCCGACGGCGCGCGGCGGCGACCGGAAGCGAGGCGGGGATGCGTTCTGCTGGCATGGCAGGAAACGTACCGGCGCGGCGGCTGCGATGGTGTTGCGGCAGTATTGCGCCACCTCGCGGCCCCGCTCACACCGCTCTGACCTGCGACATCGACAGCCAAGGGCGAAGATCCGCCACCCCGGTGCCCACAACGTGGACGGCCCTTGCACACCGTGCCGCCTACGCAGGCCGCCCGAATGTACAGAAACCGGCTGAATACGCTCAGAGCGATGGCCCCGACCTCTCTCAGGCCGGGACCACCGCTCCTGTGCCGGGCGCCGGCTCACGCCGGCACCGCTGCTCCTACCAGGCGACCGGCAGGCGCTCGGGGATGCGCTTCATGAAGCGGGTGCGCCAGACGAGCTGGTCGACGGGGACGGCCAGGTGCAGGCCGGGCATACGGGTGGTGAGGGCCTCGATCGCGATCTCGATGTGCTTCTTCCCGAGCGGTACGGCGGGGCAGTAGTGCCCGCCGTAGCCGAACGAGAGGTGAGCGGCCGCGTTGGGCCGGTCGATGTCGATGGTGTGCGGGTCGGGAAACACGCTCTCGTCGGTGTTGGCGGCCTCGACCAGGACGAGGACGAGTTCGCCCTTCTTGATCTCGGTGTCGCCGAGCAGCATGTCGTCCATGGCCAGGCGGGGCAGTCCGTCGGCGATGGACAGGTTCACCCGCAGCAGCTCGTCCACGGCGGCCGGTATCTTGCCGGGCTCCGCGCACAGCTGCTCCCACACCCCGGGGTTCTGCAGGAGCGTGAACACGGCCATGGTCAAGGCGCCCATGGTGGAGATGACTCCGGCACCGAACATGGTGACGCCGACGGTGGCGAGCATCTCGTCGGTGAGGTGCGCGTAGTCGGGGTCATCGCGCAGGGCGGCGAGTTCGGCCATGAGCCCGTCGGTGGCGGGGTCGTTGAGCCGCCCGGTCATATAGGCGATGTCCCGGTCCCAGTTCAGGCGCGCCCCGGTGATGGGGCATGCCGAGTTCATGAACGCGATGTCGAGACTGGACGCCAGCAGCGGTGCGTCGTCGCGGGGGATGCCGAGGATGTGGCAGTGGAGGTGCTCGGCGTAGGGGTTGGCGAACTGCCCGCGCAGGTCGACCGGCGGGCCGTAGTCGAGGATGCCGTCGACCAGGTGCGCGGCGTGGTCGGTCATCCACTCCGGCAGGCCACCGGCCCTGGGATTGATCGCCTTGAGTACGGCCTTGCGGAGACCGGCGCCGGTGATGTTGCCCATGTTGTTGACCACTTCGGGCGGGATGGTCAGCGCGTACTGCCGTGGGACGCCGGGGGCGGAGGTGTCCTTGAGGCTGAAGCGTGGGTCTTCGAGCACCTGTCTGCACAGCGCGTACGAGGAGACGAGCCACGCCTCGTCCCCGGCGATGGTGCGTACCCGTGTGACCGGGGTGGCGCGGAGCTGCTCGATCTCCGGGGGGAGGCGGTCGCCGCGGGGGGAGAACGGGAAGTCGATCAGGGTCGGGGCGGTCGTCACTGGTGGTCTCCTTCGGTGAGAGTGCCGGCGGGGGTGATCACGGCGTGGCCCTGGTTGCGTGTGGCGCGCAGACCGTGCCCGCGCGAGTACAGGAGATCGGCCATCGGCAATGCTTGGTGGTAGCAGTTGAGCGACGAGGGGACGCCCATGATCGCGGGGGTGTCGATGAACAGCGGCGCTTCGGCGCAGATGTAGTCGAGGCAGACCTGACGCTGACGGTCGGTGGGCCGCGCTCCGTCGAGGACCTTGGTGGTGAGGAACTGGACCACGAGCTGATCGCAGACCTCGCGGAACGCCGGGTCGGTGGACAGCCGATCGTCCAGGCCCTCGCGGATGACCCGATAGGCGGGGATGTCCAGCAGCGCGGACATGGGGCGGCCGCGGAGCCTGGTGCCGTCCGGGTCGAGCGCGGCAACGGCGGCGGTCACCTTGGCCCGTACACCTCGCAGGTTCTTCACGGCCTTGCGCTGGGCGTCCACGGCCGGATAGCCGAGCGCCTCGTACATGTCGGCGACATGCAGATCCGTGTAGATGAGATCGACCTGACGGAAGTTCTCCACTCCCCAGGCGGCGAGGCCGAGGACCCGCTGATGGGTGAAGTAGGAGTTCCCCGGAGAGATGCCGATGACAGCGTGATCACCTTCGTCGGTGATGACCTGGCAGTGCGGGGTGTACGGACGGACGTGGTAAATCTCGGTCGCTGTCGTCAAGAGACGATGTCCCTACGTGCCGCTAGTCCCTGGGAACCCCGTGTTCCCGGTGTGGCGGCGACAGCGGAAACCTACCTGACTGTCGGTTCTGAATGCTGTCGAACCAGGAAGTAACTCGCAGGTCAGGGCGTTTAGTTGGTTCACATCGCGTTCACAAGCAGGCCTGATGATCGCGAACGGGCCCGCCGTGAAGCCGCTCGGGCCGAACCCCCGGGGGTCGGCGGAGGCGCGCCACTCCCCGCCTGCCCGCGCCGGGCACGCCGTCCCCCGACCCGCGAACTCGGCCGTCGAACCGGGCAGCCGACCTCCGACGGCACGCGTTCGGCCTTTGCCGTCAGCCCACTCGCTCCACCACCAGCTGCTCCTCGATCAGGTCCACGGCCCGACGGGTGCCGCCCTCGGTGCGGACCTCGGCCCACAGCCATGCCGAGCGGGCGGCGACCTGTGGATCGCCGATCAGTTCCATCAGGGCCGTACGCAGCGCCGCCGCCGTGACGTCCGCGGTGTCGATCCGACGAGCGACACCCAGTTCGACGAGCCGGTCGGCGTAGCGGCACTGCTCGGGCCCGCGCGGTACCGCGATCATCGGCACACCGGCGTACAGCCCCTCACCGCAGCTGCCCATGCCGGTGTGCGTCACCCATGCGTCCACCTGCTCGAGGATCGCCGACGGCGGCACCCACGGCAGCACTTCGAAGTTGGGGGGAATCCGTTCCCCCAGCCGGCCCGGATCGCTGCCGCTGTCGATCTGCAGCACCACATGCCAGCCCGGAAGATCCGCGAAGGCCGCCACACACTGCTGGTGGATCTCCCGCTGTCCGAGGTGCGCCGAGCCGCCCAGCGACACCAGCAGCACCTTCTTCGCACCGGCCGGCCGCATCCAGCCGTCCGGCTTCTCGCCGGTGGCGCAGCACGGGCCGACGAACGTCACCGCCTTGGTGTCGACCCGGTCCGCATACGGCTGCATGGCGCGCGGGATCAAGGCCAGCACCCGCCGCGGCCGGCCGGTGAACTCCGCCACCTTCGTGGTCGCCGCACCGCACCGGGCCAGCCAGGCGGCGAACCGCGCTCGGTAGGCGGAGCCTCCGGGCAGCCCGGCGAACGCCGTATCCATCTCCTCCTGGGCGCCCTCCCAGGCCACATGCGTCGCAGACAGCTGGACCAGGCCGCGGCCCTGCGCCTCGGCCAGCGCGCGGCCCGCGTACGCGCCGACATCGCAGAGGTAGAGGTCGGCGGGGGTGCCGTCGTACGCGGCGTGCAACTGCGGCAGTACGGCCATCGCCTCGTCGAGGAAGAGGGAGGCGGCGGCGATGGGATCCTGCGGCCACTCGCTGTCGGCGACCGGAAGAGTGGAGGTCAAGCGGACCAGCTCGGCACCGGTGGGGGCGATCAGCTCGGCGACGTGGTCGGCGTTGGCGTACGTCACGCGATGGCCGCGGGCCACCAGCTCACGGATGATCTCCAGGCTCGGCAGCACATGGCCGACCAGAGGCGTGCCGATCATAGCGATATGAGAAGGAAGGGGCATATCAGGAAACTTCCTTGGATAGAGGTCTACGCCAGGCAAACGCCGAGAGACGCGACTGGGCAACGCGGCAGCGCGCAACAAGGCACCGGCGCGCAGTGCCCGGGACACGGGAAGGCGTGTCCCCCAGGTGTCCGAGGAGTCCCCACATGTGAGCCGAACGACCGATGAAGGGCATCGGCGCAAGGGAGGAGCCCGGTGTTCCGCGCACGGGCGGCGCGCGGAACACCGGGCTCTCCTGACTCAGTTCCTGTCGAGGGCCGAGGCCCTGGTCACCGGCCGCTCCGGGCCGGCAGCCGGCCGCAGTCGCCGCCGGCGCACTTGCTCAGCCAGTCGGCGAAGTCGGCGTCGTACTTGGTGCCGATGGTGTCGTGGAGCAGGCTGTGGGCCGCGTCGTACTCGCCTGCGCGGTAGTGGCCGAGCAGGGTGGCCACGTCGTCGGGGTGCGACTGGAGCATGTAGCGGACGCCCAGATAGCCCCACTGGTAGATGCGGGTGGTGTCGGCGTTGTCGTACGTGGTCCCGAAGAGCTGGCTGAGCTTGTAGGTGTTCTTGCCCGCCTCCTCGATCGCCCTGTCGTAGGTGACGCCGCGGTACGAGTAGGAGACGTACTCGGCGAATCCCTCGACCCACATCACGGTCGGGGTGGTCTGCCCGGCCGCGAAGTCGCCGTACATGTCGAAGCGGCCGTCGAGGTAGTGGGTGTACTCGTGGTTGAGGTTCCAGATCTGGAAGGCGCCGTCCTGGGCCGGCTGCTCGTAGGCGATGAAGCGCGGCTGGTTGCCCTCGGCGGCCGGATCGCCCTCCAGGTACATGCCGCCGTTGTTGGTGTCGATGCCGAAGACGACACCGGCGTAGGTCTTGTAGTCGGTGCTGGAGTTGAAGGCGACGATCTCGATATTGGTGTTCTTGTCGTCCTTGACCGGGCCGTTGTCCTTCACGATGCCGTGGAAGACCGGGTCCTGCTCGAGGATGCTGTCGCAGGTGGCCGAGAGCTCGGACGCGGTCAGCTCCTGCGCGAGGATCTTCGCGCTCGGACCGCAGGTGTGCTTGACCGTCAGCACGGCGTCGCGCACGCGGTTCTGCAGGTCACAGGTGTCGTACTCGGCGCAGTTCGCCTTGTCGAACTCATCGGTCATCTCGGCGAGACCGACCCAGAGCGGGGCGGTGCGCCCGGTGATCTCGCTGCGGCCGAGCAGCTCCTTGACCAACGGCTTGACGGTGTCCTTGAGGTCGGCGTGCTGCAGGAAGCGGGCGAGTTCGCGGCCGGCGTTGCTGGCCAGGTAGGCCTTGTCGGTGCCGAGCAGATCGTCGTGGGCGACGGCGAAGTCGCGCAGTCCGGTGAGGACGCTCGGGTCGGCCTTCACGGCGTCCACGAACTCCGGCAGCTGGTGGCCGCGGAACAGCACGGTGTAGGTGTTGTTGACCGCCGCGAGCATCCAGTAGAACTCGTCGTAGGACGCGTTGTAGTCCTTCTGCAGGCGCTTGACCACGTCGAGGTAGCGGGCGTTCTCTCCGGAGCTGTCGATCAGGGTGACCGTCTCCGCCAGGGTTTCGCCGTTGGTCTCGGAGACGTCGAAGGCGTGGGACGAGCCGAAGAAGCCGTCCAGCGCTGCTTGAATGGCGCTCTTCAGCGTCGGGCCGTATTCGCCGACGTTCTCCGGCTGGTTGTACTGGATGTAGTAGCCGGCACGCAGGTACAGCACCACCTGGGCCGCGGAAGTGCTGTTGTTCCCGGGGTAGTTGGCCGCGACATCCTTGAGGGCGTTCGCCACCGTGACCATCTGTTCCTCGCGGAAGAGGGCCTTGGAGTCCTCACCGGTCACGCTGAACAGCGTGTTGATGCAGGCGGTCTCCGACTGCTTGATCTGCTCGACCAGGGCGGCACCGGTCTTCGAGGTGAAGTCGCTGACGTTGCAGTCCGCCGCGGCCTTCGCCGCGGAGCGGGCCTTCTTGCGCTCCGCGGCGTTCTGGGCGGCGGGGAGCGGAGGGCGCGCGAAGTGCGCGGTGTTCGTGGCCGATCGCGCGGGGGCGGCGGCGTGTCCGGGTGCGAGGTCGGCGGCGAGCACGGTGGCGGAGGCGGGCTGCGGTGCGGCCGCCGACCTCGGTGCGGGCTTGGGCGCCCCGACGCCGGCCGGCGCCGCCCCGCCGTTGGGGGCGAGCAGGGTGAGCCCCAGGCCGGCGGCGGCCACGGTCGGTATCAGCAGGTGGACGAGCTTCTTGAGGGTGGGGGGTCTACGCATGTCGATGGCCTCCAGGCCGGTCGGCAGCCGTGCGAGGGGCACGGCGGTGGGGGGTGCGGACCGTGATGGCACGGGAAAGTTGCGCACTCTCGCAGCGCTGTCATGCCCGCGGAAAGTGTGACGGTACAATTTCACAGTTCACATGGCAGTGAAAGAGGGCTGCATGTAACGAATGAAACTGATGATTCGTCAGAAGTGTGCTCTCCCGGCAGGTTTGAGGTCTCCGCACGGAGCCGCGCGGCAGCCGGGCGGCGACAGTCCGCCCAGCCGTCCCTGTTCAGGCCAAGGGCCAGGACCGGCCGGAGCTGGAGGCCATGCGCGACCGTCACGGGCGCGGCGCTCCACGCCCCTCCCGGTGTGTGCGACTTCCGGTCCTCGACGGGGTGATCCACTATGGATGCCCGCGTCCTGACCGCGAGGTCCTCCGCGCTGGGGCACGCCGTGCGCGGTGGTTCCTGCCCTCCGAAAGGAAAGAGAGAGCGATGGAGCGTCACTTAAGGTCGTCCCCGTTCACGCCCGTCCTGCGTACGCTCATGGGCTTGCTGGGTACGGCGTCTTTCGGGACGGGGGTGTACGCGGTGTTCGTGACCCAGAACGGGACGGGCACAGGGGTGTTGCTCGCCTTCGGGGGTGTCCTGCTCGTCCTCGCTCTGCTCGGTAACCACATCGAGAGCTTCGAATTCGGTGGAGCCGCTCTGAAGCTCCGCGCCGCCGCGGCGGAGAGATTCGCACTGGCGGAGGAGTCCGAACGCCAGGGGGACCCCACCACTGCCGGCCGACTGCGCGCGGAGGCGCAGGCCCTGCTGGACGCCGCGGGGCCCATCGCGGCCGACTACCGGTCGCTGCGCGGCTCGATGCGCCCCAGTCCCCACCGGACCCGTGCGATGGAAGAGGTGGTCTCCCGGGCTCGCCGTCTCTCGGAGGAGCGGCCGTTCGAGCCCGACGAAGTCCTGCGCTGGCTGCGGGAGGGCAACGACGAGGAACGCGTCACCGCGCTGGCCATGATGCAGGCCAGCCGTGCACTGCGAAATTTCGAGGCCGCACTGGAGGCCGTCGAGCACTCGCGCAGTGCGTTCGAGCAGTACCACGCAATGCTGCTCACCGCACAGATGATCGACGACCTCGACGCGACGCAGCTGGGGCGGTTGGCCGAGGTCGTCAGGTCCCAGCGAGGGCTGCGCTTCCGCCGCGACACCGACCGGTGGCGGCTCAGCGAGGACATCCTCCGACGCGTGGACGGACGCTCGGGCCTCCGGTGAGCAGGGGAGCTCACCGGGTGGGCCGGGCGGCCGGACACGCTCGACCGACGGTGCTAGGTGTGCTGGCCGGACAGGTTGGTGAGGGCGGCGGCCACAGTGGGCAGCCGCCCCATCGTGTGCGCGATCCGCAGCCCGTCCATGTAGTCGCGGACGTGCAGGATCAGGCCGTTGCGGACCCGGAGCACCAGGAGGCCGGGGAAGCTGAACGACCGGCCGGTCGTCGTCAGGGTTCCGCAGACGGTCTGCTCGACCGTGAACACCTCGGGGTCGGTGCTCTGGTGCACGACGACGTCGTTGATCTGCTTCGGCTGCGCAGGGCTCGCCCCCCAGGCCGCCCGATAGCCCGCCCGGACCTCCTCGCGCCCCCGGTAGCACTCGGGCAGGCCCGGGAAGAGGAACGGAAACTCGTGTACGGCGTCGGCCGCGTACAGGTCGGCGAGATCGTCCGCGGACTTGTCGAGCATGGCCCGGTGGTAGCGGCCCAGCAGCTCGTGCGGGCCGCTCTCGGACGAGGCGGAGTCAGTCATGACGGTCCTCCATGAGGGTCCTTCCGGTTCATCGGTCCGGGCCTGAACTCTTCGGTCATTTCTCCCGCATCCAGGCGAGCGAGATCTGCATGTCGCTGAATCGCCAGCCCGCCGGGGTCCGCACCGCGGCACCGGCCACTCGCAGGCCACTCGTCCGGTGGGGCGGTTCGTCGTCGCGGTAGAAGTACGTGAGCTCGTTCGCGGTGGCCTTCGCGCGGTCGCCGTCCACATGCACCAGCACGTCGCCGTGCATGTGGAAGGTGCGCTCTCCCTCGACCGGGCTTCGCTTCAGATAGGCGGTGACCTCGGCCAGGCCGTGCAGCTCGCCGCCGCGCGGCGAGCGCACCACGACGTCGTCGGTGTAGATGGTGTGGGCGTCGGCGTGACGGTGTTCGTCCAGCAGATTGGCCAGGCGGGCGAACAGTTCGGCGATCTCGACGCGGTCGGCGGTCCGGGTGTCGGTGGACACGGCGTCTCCTTCGGGCAGCTGCGTGTTGGTGTGACCAACACTAGCCGAAGGTGTTGGTCCCGCCAACACTGTTACGGTGGTTTCCATGGACGAGACCCCCGAGGGGCTGGCGGCGAAGCCCAGCTGGCTGATCACCCAACTGGCCGTGCACGTCCGTCGGCTGGTGTCCGACGGTTTCACCGCTGCGGGCGCGCGCGGGTACCACTACCGCATCCTGGCCGCGCTGGACGAGTTCGGGGCGGCGAGCCAGGCCGAGCTCGGGCGCCGGTGCCGCATGGACCGCAGCGACGTCGTGGCGGCCGTCAACGAACTGGTCGAGCAGGGCTTCGTCAACCGGGCGCCGGACCCGGACCATGGACGGCGCAACAAGGTGACCCTCACCGCGAGCGGTGCCCGGCGGCTGCAGCACCTGGGCCGGGTACTCGACCAGGTCCAGGACGACCTGCTACAACCGCTGTCGGCCGAGGACCGACAGGTCCTGACCCGCCTGCTCGGCCGAGTGCTCGCCCAGCACGAATCGGGGTGACCGCCTTGTGGCTGGAAGGGGGCCGTCGCGAGTGCCGCTCGGGCCGGCCCGCATCGGGCCGACCCTGGGCATGCCCGCGTCGCGCATGGTCAACCGGTCATTGCGGTCCTTCCGCCGAAGGAGCTTCCCTGGCCTCCGCCCGGAAACGGGCGACCTCGCCGTCGCGCAGCGCGAGGTGGGAGCCGGTGAACCGGGAGCGCATGCGGCGGTCATGGGTGACGACCACCAGGGCACCTCGGTAGTCCGCCAGTGCCCGTTCCAGTTCCTCGACGAGGGCGGGGGACAGGTGGTTGGTCGGCTCGTCGAGCAGCAGCAGGTCCGTCGGCTCGCTGACGAGCCTGGCCAGTTCGATGCGGCGCCGCTGCCCGTACGACAGGCTCCCCACCCGTAGCCGCAGCTCCGCCGGGCCGAACAGGCCGAGTGAGAGCAGCGCCTGCGTGTGTTCGTCCACCGTGCCCACGCGTCCCTGGGCGAATGCCTGCAGCACGGACAGTTCCGGGGCCCAGGGCGTCCCCTCCTGGCGCAGGTGCCCGACGCGGCCGGGTACGCGTACCGAGCCGCCGTCCGGCCGGAGCTCCCCTGCCAGCACCCGCAGCAGGGTGCTCTTGCCCGCCCCGTTGGGGCCGGTCACCAGTAGCCGTTGGGCGGCGCCCAGGTGCAGTGCCGGCAGCCGCAGCCGATCCCCGACCCGCAGATCGCAGACTTCCGCCGCCGTCCGGCGCGGTTGCCCCCGCCCCACTGGTACCTCCCGCACCTCGCCCGGGGCCTCCTCGGGCCCGGCCGAGGTGGTGATACGGGCGGTGAGGACGAGCGGGGCGGGGGGCGGCGCGACGGGGTCGTCGGTCAGCCGTTCAAGGCGTGCCTTGGCGTTGCGGATACGGCCCGTCGCGCCGTGCCCGCGGCTGCGCGACCGGAAGGCGCCGTGGCCGAAGACGGCGAAGGGCAGCTTGCGCGGCATGTCGTGCAACCGCGATGCGTTGGACTCCACCAGCCGCCGGTTGCGGACCAGTTCGGTGCGCCACTGCTCGTACTCCCGCAGCCGGCGCCGGCGCTCGGCTTCCTTGGTCGCGAGATAGCCGTCGTAGCCGTCGCCGTACCGCGAGACCGTGCCGGAGCCGACTTCCAGGACGGTGGTGGTGAGCCTTTCGAGGAACACCCGGTCGTGGGTGACCGCGACCACGGTGCCGCGGTGCGCGCGCAGGTGCGCCTCCAGCCAGCTCACGGCCTGGTCGTCCAGGTCGTTGGTCGGCTCGTCCAGCAGGAGCAGCTCCGGCCGCGAGGCGAGCGTGGCGGCCAGCGCCAGACGGGACCGCTCGCCGCCGGAGAGGGTGCCCAGCCGCCTGTCGCGTGCCAGACCGGGCAGTCCCAGGCCGTGCAGCGCGCTGTCCACCCGGGCCTCGGCCGCGTATCCGCCGCGCGCCTCGTAGCGTTCGACCAGCTGCGCGTATGCCTCCAGGGCGGTGTCGAGTTCGGCTCCCGCGGCCCGGTGGCTCAGGTCGGCCTCGGCCCGGCGCTTCCGGGCTTCGAGGTCACGCAGGTCGGCCAGGGCCAGATTGACGGCGTCCTGGACGGTGGCGTGGGGCGGCAGCTGGAGCGTCTGTGCGAGGTACCCGGTGCCGCCGACTGCGCATACGGTCAACTCGCCGTTGTCGGCGTCCAGTTGGCCGGCCATGAGCTTCAGGAGGGTGGATTTTCCCGACCCGTTGTCGCCGACGACGCCGACCCGCTCGCCCGGTTTGACGGAGAAGGAGACCCCGTCGAGGACGAGGCGGTCCGCGTAGCGCTTGGTGACGTCGCGGAACGCCAACTGCGCGGTCCGCGCGCCGGCGGTAGCGGCGGTGGCGGCGGGCGGCGATGCGGAGGAAGAGGTGTGCATGGAGCTACTCCCTGCTCCCGGCGGCTGAGCCGACCGGGTTCGATGAGGTCGATGGCGCGTCCGCGTCTCGGCAGGCCCGGACGGCGCAGCCCGGCAGACGGAGTCGGGCGCTGACGGGTGCGGCGGAGGCACACGCGGGAAGGGGGGCGGTGACGGCGGAGCTCAGCTCGACGCGGGCACTCGCTCGGCGATCACAGGAACAGGGAACCCATGCGCAGCACCTTACGCGCCGGGAGCCTTTTTAACAAGACGAATCGTCTCGTCTCTTTGCTGCCTGTCCTGTTCCGGTTGCCGTGAGGCAGGAGGCAGGAGGCAGGAGGCAGGAGGCAGGAGTCAGGAGGCAGGAAGCAACAAGAGGTTGTCGACGCCTGAGAAGGTCACCGGCGGCTTCACTTCGCCGTGGCGGGGCATGCAGGAAGATCGCGGTGCGCCCGGACGTTGCCTCCAGGTATGAAGATCGGCGAGGCATCCAGATCCAGCGGCGTGAGCGCGAGGTCGTTGCGGCACTACGAGGACGAGGGCTTGATCGTCCCTGGTCGGTGCAGCAATGGGTTCCGCGACTACTGCCAGTCCACCATCAACCGTGTGCTCGTCATCCGCTCGCTCCTGGAGTCCGGGCTGCCGGTGCGGTTGATCAGGGAGGTTCTACCCCGCCTCACCGACGGACCCGATACCGGCGCGGATGCGGTGGGCGCGGAGTTCCTGCATGAGGTGCAGAGCTATCGCGATCGGCTCGCCGCACGAATCGCCGTTCTCAACGATCAGCAGGCGGCACTCGATGCCTATCTGCGACAGGCCCGCCGTCCTGGCCCATGACCGCCACTTGACCTTGACGTAAGTGTCAGGCTCCTACATTCGGTGCATGGAGATCAACAAGCAGCGGCACACCGCTGGGCAGAGCGTACGAGCACTGGTCCAGCGGTCGCACCGGGGACCGAAGGACCTGACCCTCACGAGCGATCACCGCAGCCCCACCCCGGGGCCGGGTGAGTACCTGGTCCGCGTCGGCGCCGCCGGGGTCAACTTCGCGGATGTGATGCAGACCCATGGCGCCTACGGAGGAGGCCCGCAGGCACCCTATGTGGCGGGCTTCGAAGCCGCCGGCGAGATCGTGGGCATCGGCGCGGAGGTGGAGCACCCGCTCCCGGTCGGCACCCACGTCGTCGGCACCGGCCCGGGCGCCTTCGCGCAGTACATGACGATGCCGGCCGCGGCGGTGCTTCCCGTCCCTTCGGGTTGGAGTGACGCCCAAGCCCTCGGCCTGGTGCTCAACTGGGCCACCGCATTGGCGGCATTGAAGCAGTTGGGCGAGGTCAAGAGCGGTGACGCGGTGCTCATCCATGCCGCAGCCGGCGGCGTGGGGCAGGCCGCTGTCCGCCTCGCCCGCCACTACGGTGCGCGGGTGATCGCCACGGCGTCACCGGACAAGCACGACACGGTCAAGGCGCTCGGCGCCGACGAGGTCCTCGACAGCCGACGCCCCGATCTGGCCGCGGAGATCACCCGTCTGACCGGCGGCGTCGACCTGGTCCTGGAATCGGTGGGACGGGCCACGTTCGAAGTCAGCCTGTCGGTCACCAAACCGTTCACCGGACGCATCGTCGTGTTCGGCGCCGCGTCCGGCGACGCCAGCCTCAGCACCCATGACCTGGTCTTCACCCACCAGGTCCAACTCAAGGGCCTGCACATCGGTGCACTGGCGGCCGCGGCCCCGTCCCTCTACCGATCGTTGCTCGTCGAGATCGAGGAACTCATCGCCCAGGGCGTCTATCTGCCCGGCACCCCCGAGGTCCACCCTCTGGCCGAGGGGCCGACCGTACTGGAGCAACTCGAAGCGGGCCGGACCCGTGGCAAGCATGCCCTCGATCCCTGGCGGTAGGAACGCCGGTGGCTCACCGCGATGTCCCGGATGGTCCTCTTCGGTGCGGCACCGAAGAGGACGTCGGCACCCCGCGGCGAAACCTCAGTGGTGCCGTGACCGGGAACGGGAAGGTGTGCCGGGGTGGCTGGAGGCCGCGGACCAGCCGGTCGGGAGGGTGTACTGCCAGCCTTCCTGCCACCCGAAGGGGGCGTCGACGAGGTCCTCGATGGCGGCGCCGGTCAGGAGGCAGTCGAGGGCCCACTTGTTGGCCGAGTGGGCGATGAGCAGGACGCGCTGCCCGCTCCAGCCGGCGGCCAGGTCGTGGAGGAAGCCGGCGGTGGCGGTGATGATCTGGCGGTAGCTCTGTCCGCCGGGGAAGGGCACCTCGATGTGCCGTGAGCGTTCGGCTGCCAGGTCGGTGACCGGGCAGCCGTTGAGGTCGCCGTAGTGGATCTGACCGTAGTTCCGTGAAGCTCATGGCTGGGTGAGGATGCGGGTCCGGAGGAGTTCGAACGAGGCCCGGCCGTACATTGCTCTCTTGAGC
>NZ_JBWKCJ010000040.1:0-69712 GCF_056436545.1 Streptomyces sp. NPDC043738
CCCCCCCCCCCCCCCCCCCCCCCCCCCCCCCCCCCCCCCCCCCCCCCCCCCCCCCCCCCCCCCCCCCCCCCCCCCCCCCCCCCCCCCCCCCCCGCGCCACTGCCAGGGCCGGCCCTCTGCCGTGATAGATTGATGGCACAACGACGCGGGGTGGAGCAGCTCGGTAGCTCGCTGGGCTCATAACCCAGAGGTCGCAGGTTCAAATCCTGTCCCCGCTACGGAAAGCCGAAGGCCTGGATCCGAACGGATCCGGGCCTTCGTCATGCGTTCGGGTCGATCCTGAGGAAGGCCGGGTCGCGCGGCCTATGTAGGGAACCTGTGTGCTTGAGTTTGACAAGTCGCCGTGTCGGGAAGTCGACAAACCGCTGAAGTGACCTCACTGGCTGCGGTATACCAGGTGTACGCGGGTTACAGGTGATGCGACGATGGGTCTTATGGGGGACAAGGCAAGGTTGTTGGAGACGGACCGGTTTGTGCATGCGCCCGACGACGGGCGCGAATCCGAGCTGCAGATGGACGCGATGGAGGCCGCCGAAGCGTCGGATGCCGTGACCGAGACCGGCCACCGGCGGGCGGCCGAGGCGGGCGACACCGCCGCGATGAGCGCCCTCGGCGCGATGCTGCTGCGCCGCGGTGACCTCGACGGCGCCGAGCCGCATCTGCGCTCCGCGGCCGCCGCCGGGGACCGCGCCGCGGCCAACAACCTCGGCGTTCTGCTGCACCAGCGCGGCTACGGGGACGAGGCGGCCGGCTGGTGGCGGATCGCCGCCGTCGCCGGATCCGCCGCCGCCGCGCACGCCCTGGGCCGGCACTACCGCGAGCGTGGCGACGAGCCGGCCGCCGAGTACTGGCTGCGCCAGTCCGCCGAGTCGGGCCACTGCCTGGGTGCGTACGCCCTCGCCGACCTGCTGGAGCACCGCGGCGACATCGGCGCCGAGCGCTGGTTCCGGGCCGCCGCCGAGCGGGGCCACCGCGAGGCCGCCTACCGCCTCGCCCGGCTGATCGAGGACGGCCGCGACGCGGACCGCCGGGCGGCCACCGCGTACGGCGAGCTGAACCAGCAGGAGGAGGCCGAGCAGTGGTACCGCCAAGCCGCCGCGCGCGGCCACCGCAGGGCGGCGCTGCAACTGGGCGCGCTCCTGGAGGACCGCGGCGACGTCCAGGAGGCGGGCCGCTGGTATTTGTCCGCCGCCAAGGACGGTGAGGCGCGCGCGGCCTGCGCGCTGGGCTACCTGCTGCGCGACGCCGGCGACGAGGAGAGCGCCGCGGAGTGGTGGCGGCGCGCCGCCCAGGACGGCGACGGCAACGCCGCCAACGCGCTGGGCGCACTGCACGCCGAACGCGGCGAGCTGCAGAGCGCCGAGCGCTGGTACCGCGTCGCGCTGGACGCCGGGGACGTCAACGGGGCCTACAACATCGGGCTGCTGTGCGCCCGGCAGGGCCGGGCCGGGCGCGGCGAGCAGTGGTACCGCCGCGCCGCCTACGCCGGGCACCGCGAGGCGGCCAACGCGCTGGCCATCCTGCTGCTGCAGCGCGGCGACGCCTCGGGGGCCGAGCCGTGGTTCTCCAAGGCGGCCGAGGCGGGCAGCGTGGATGCCGCGTTCAACCTCGGCATTCTCTTCGCCGGGCGCGGCGAGGAGCGGATGGCGCACACCTGGTACGAGCGGGCGGCCGCGGCCGGGCACACCGAGGCGGCGCTGCAGGTCGCCATCGTGCAGCTGCGGGACGGCGAGCTCCAGCGCGCGGAGCGCAATCTGCGCTGTGCGGCCGGCGGCGGCAGCGCCGAGGCCGCCTTCCGGCTCGCGGACCTGCTGGACCGCAGGGCCGCGGCGGCGGGGGAGGGGCTGGCCGACAGCGAGCGGGCGGCGGACGACGAGAGCATGCAGTGGTACGAGCGGGCCGCCCGGCAGGGCCATCGCCGCGCCCAGGTTCGGGTTGGCATGTTCGCGGCGGCTCGGGGTGAGCTCGCCGAGGCCGCGGACTGGTACCGCACGGCGGCCGAGTCCGGCAGCCGCAACGGCGCCTTCAACCTGGGGCTGCTGCTGGCCCGTGAGGGCAGCCTCCCCGAGGCGGCCCTGTGGTGGCAGCGGGCCGCCGAGGCCGGGCACGGCCGGGCGGCCCTGCGGCTGGCGCTGATCGCCGCCCGGCGCGGCGCGCTGGCGGAGGCGCAGGCCTGGTGTGCGCGCGCCGTCGAGCTGGGGCCGCCGGAGGTGGCGGAGCGCGCGGCGCGGCTGCGTGCCGCGCTCCAGGACGAGCTCAGCGCGTAGCGCGGGCCTTCCGGGTCGGGGTCCCGATCCGGAAGGCCCGCCCGCCGGCCGTGGGGGCCTGAAAGCCCCCGGGGGCTTCGGGCCGGTTCCCGGGCGGTGGGAAAGGGATTTGCGCTGGTCGTCGGGCCGGGGTTAGAGTAAACCCACAACGACGCGGGGTGGAGCAGCTCGGTAGCTCGCTGGGCTCATAACCCAGAGGTCGCAGGTTCAAATCCTGTCCCCGCTACTCACAGGCCAAGGCCCGGATTCCATGGGATCCGGGCCTTCGTCGTGTCTGCGGGCCGCTACGGCCGCCTCCGCCGCTTCCTGCGGGCCCGCGGTCGACGGGCTCGCAGGCGGGCGCAGGCGGCGCGGGGTGCACGCAAGAGCCCGCGGCCGGACGGGCGCGGGCTCTCGGGTCGAAGTGCGGCGTGGCCCGCCGGAACGGGGGCGGGCTCGCCGGTGCGTCAGTGCGTGCCGCTGCAGTGCGGGCAGATGCCCCGGTAGGTCACCGTGACCTCGGAGACCTGGAAGCCGTAGCGCTCCGGCTCGGGCAGGGCGGACAGCGGGTCGCCCTGGACGTGCACGTCGCGGATCGTGCCGCACTGCGAGCAGACGAGGTGCTGGTGGTCGTGATGGGCGTTGGGGTCGTAGCGCTTGGCGCGGCCGTCCGTGCTCACCTCGATCACCTCGCCGAGCGAGACCAGCTCGCCCAGGGTGTTGTAGACGGTGGCGCGGGAGATCTCCGGGAGTCGTTCGGATGCCAGCGCGTGCACTTCGTCGGCGGTGTAGTGGACGTGGTCCCCGTCGAGGACCTCGGCGACGACGCGTCGCTGCGCGGTCAGCCGCCAGCCGCGTCCCCGGAGCCGTTCCAGCAGGTCACTCATGCCAATCACCTATCAGTCAGATAGAGCCAGGGTAGCAGTGGCCGGTCCATCACCGGATTGAGTACGGCTTTCGTGCACTTCTTGACTTAGACATTGTCCAATGTAGGATCGGGTTCGGCGCAAGCCAAGGGCAGGTGTAGAAGACTTCAGGAGGCGCACGTGTCGGTAGAGAGCAGCACCGGACCGCTGACCACGGAGACCGGGGCTCCGGTCGCGGACAACCAGAACAGCGAGACGGCCGGCATCGGCGGACCCGGCCTCATTCAGGACCAGCTCCTGATCGAGAAGCTGGCGCACTTCAACCGCGAGCGCATCCCGGAGCGCATCGTGCACGCCCGCGGCGCCGGTGCGTACGGCACGTTCACGGTGACCGCGGACGTGACCAAGTACACCCGCGCCAAGTTCCTCTCCGAGGTCGGCAAGCAGACCGAGACCTTCCTGCGGTTCTCCACGGTCGCGGGCAACCTCGGTGCCGCCGACGCCGTGCGTGACCCGCGCGGCTTCGCGCTGAAGTTCTACACCGAGGAGGGCAACTACGACCTCGTCGGCAACAACACCCCGGTGTTCTTCATCAAGGACGCCATCAAGTTCCCGGACTTCATCCACACCCAGAAGCGCGACCCGTACACCGGCTCGCAGGAGGCGGACAACGTCTGGGACTTCTGGGGTCTGTCGCCCGAGTCCACCCACCAGGTGACCTGGCTGTTCGGTGACCGCGGCATCCCGGCCTCGTACCGCCACCTCAACGGCTACGGCTCGCACACCTTCCAGTGGAACAACGAGGCGGGCGAGGTCTTCTGGGTCAAGTACCACTTCAAGACCGACCAGGGCATCAAGAACCTCACCCAGGACGAGGCCAACAAGCTCGCCGGTGAGGACCCGGACAGCCACCAGCGTGACCTGCGCACGGCCATCGAGCAGGGCGACTTCCCGACCTGGACCGTGCAGGTGCAGATCATGCCCGCGGCCGACGCGGCGAACTACCGCTTCAACCCGTTCGACCTGACCAAGGTCTGGCCGCACGAGGACTACCCGCCGATCGAGATCGGCAAGCTGGAGCTCAACCGCAACCCGCAGAACATCTTCGCCGAGGTCGAGCAGTCGATCTTCTCTCCGCACCACTTCGTGCCGGGCATCGGCCCGTCCCCCGACAAGATGCTGCAGGGCCGCCTCTTCGCGTACGGCGACGCGCACCGCTACCGCGTCGGCATCAACGCCGACCACCTGCCGGTCAACCGCCCGCACGCCACCGAGGCGCGCACCCACGGCCGGGACGGGGTGCTCTACGACGGCCGCCACGCCGGCCAGAAGAACTACGAGCCCAACAGCTTCGGCGGCCCGGTCGAGACCGGCCGGCCGCTGTGGCAGCCGGCGCCCGTCACCGGCGCCACGGGTGAGCAGGCCGCGCCCTCGCACGCGGAGGACAACGACTTCGTCCAGGCCGGCAACCTCTACCGCCTGATGTCGGAGGACGAGAAGGAGCGCCTGATCGACAACCTGGCGGGCTTCATCGCCAAGGTCTCCCGCGACGACATCGCCCAGCGGGCGATCGAGAACTTCCGCAAGGCGGACGCGGACTACGGCAAGCGGCTGGACGCCGCGGTCCAGGCCCTGCGCGGCTGACATGGGCCCTGTGCGGCCGGGCTGCCACCGCTCTCGCGGATGCGGTGGCTCGCCGTGGGGGTTGCCCGGGAGCCGCTTGCCGTAACAACCGAAGAGGCCGGATGCCGATGGGCTCCGGCCTCTTCGCGTATCCGGCCCTGGTGTCAGGCCGGTACGGCACCCGCTCGTGCGGCCACGGGTGACCAGCAGCGGATGATGTCGCGCACGGACACGATGCCGACCGGCTCATGGCCGTCCAGCACGATCAGATGGCGGAAGCCACCGCGCACCATGGCGTCCGCGGCGTCGTCCAGGGTCCAGTCCGGGGCGGCGAAGACCACATCGGGGGTGGTGTGGGTCTGGGCGGTCTCCCGGTCGGGGTTCTCGCCCGCGCCCAGCGAGTTGAGGATGTCGCGCTCGGTGAGGATGCCGATGCCGCTGTTGTCGTTGTCGAGGACCACGGCCGAGCCGATGCGGCGGGCCGCCATCAGCTGTGCCGCCTGGCGGAGGGTGTGAGCGGGCCCGATGGTGAGGACCACCGTGCTCATGGCGTCTTTGACGTACATGGGCATGGAGCGGAGCCACCTCCTTGGTGAATGTGCTTGCGAAGGAATTCACAAGTTCACAAAGTGGGGGATTCTCATGTTCACATGCCGTCGTCGATGCAACAAGGGGCGGATGCTGGACGCCAGTCCGATTACCCGCCCCCTCAGCCGCGTTGGCGCAGGTCAGCGCTTGTCGTCGCCGAGGTAGCTCAGCAGATCCTCGTGCAGCAGGCCGTTGGAGGCCGCCGCGTTGCCGCTGTGCGGACCGGGCTTGCCGTCCAGGCCGGAGAACTGACCCCCCGCCTCCTTCACCACCACCGCGCAGGCCGCCATGTCCCACAGCGACAGCTCCGGCTCCGCGCAGATGTCCACCGAGCCCTCGGCGACCATCATGTACGGCCAGAAGTCGCCGTAGGCCCGGGTGCGCCAGCAGTCCCGGCTCAGGTCGAGGAAGCCCGCGAGGTTGCCGCGCTCCTCCCAGCCGGTCAGCGAGGAGTACGCGAACGACGCGTCCTGGATGCGGCCGACCCTGGACACATGCAGCCGGGTCGCGGAGGTCAGGCTGCGGCCGGTGAAGGCCCCCAGGCCCTCCGCGGCCCACCAGCGGCGGTTGAGCGCCGGCGCGGAGACGATGCCGACCACCGGGCGGTCGCCGCCCTCGCCGCGCTCCATCAGCGCGATCAGCGTCGCCCAGACCGGCACACCGCGGACGTAGTTCTTCGTGCCGTCGATCGGGTCGATGATCCAGCGGCGCGGCCCCGCGCCCTCGCTGCCGAACTCCTCGCCGAGCACCGCGTCCCGTGGCCGGGCCCGCTGGAGCTGGCTGCGGATCAGCTCCTCGGCGCCCTTGTCCGCCTCGCTCACCGGCGTCATGTCCGGTTTGGTCTCGACCTTGAGGTCGAGCGCCTTGAAGCGCTCCATGGTGGCGGCGTCCGCGGCGTCGGCGAGTACATGGCCGAGGCGAAGATCATCGTGATAGTCGGGCATGTGCGAACAGTATCCATTGGTATACGCCGGAGCCACACGGCCACGGTCCGCCGGGCGTGTGGCGTGCTCCGGCCGGGGGGCGGCGCCGGAGCGCGGCATGCGCGGGGGCGCGGGGCGATGGGGCTGTCACGCCCCTTGACAGCCCCTGATGCCACGTCAATTCTGTGCGAAAACCGGCCACCTGGGCCGGCGTCCGGGGAGGCGATGGATGTCCGCAGCGCGTGAATCCCTGCTGGATGCCGCCTATACGGCATTGCTGGCCCGGGCCTGGACGGCCGTACGGATGGTCGATGTCGCCGCCGCGGCCGGGGTCTCCCGGCAGACGCTCTACAACGAGTTCGGCAGCAAGGAGGGCCTCGCCCGCGCCCTGGTGCGCCGGGAGACCGACGGCTACCTCGCCGGGGTCGCCAGGGCGCTGGCCCGCGGCGGCGCCCCGGACGCCGGGACGCGGGCCGACGCGGCGGCCCGGATGGCGGCCGTGGCCACCTGGACGCTGCGCACCGCGCGCGTCAACCCCCTGGTCAGGGCCGCGCTGACCGGCTGTTGGGGAGACCGGCTGCCGGCTCCGGCGGCGGACCCGGCGCCGGCCGGGAGTGCCCGGCCGGGCGTCCCCGCGCAGCGCAGGGCGCCGTCCGCCGAAGGGCCGCTGCCCGAGCCCGCCGAGCTCGTCGGCCGGCTCCGCGATCAGGCCGTCGCGGTCCTGGAGCCGGGCTGGCCCGAGGAGGAGCGGGCCGCCCTCGGCGCCGCCTGCGAGACCGCGGCGCGGCTGACGCTGTCCTGTGTGGTCGCCCCGGCGGCGGGGCCGGCGCCGGGGCGCCTGCCGGCGCGGCGGACGCGGCGGGAGGCGGAGACGGAGGCGGTGTCGCGGCTCGTACGGGGGGCCTTCGCGCGGCTGCCGGACGGCTCGGAGCCGGGCGCCCGGCACTGACGGGGCGTCACCGCGGCGCCGGCGCACGGCGGCCGGCGGGCTCACGCCCGGTGCGCCGGTGGCAGCGCCCCCCGGACCTCAGTGCGCGGACCCCGACAACTGCAGCCCGACCACGCCCACGATGACCATCGTGATGGAGACGATCTTCAGCGTGGAGACCAGGTCGCCGAGGAAGACCATGCCGTAGATCGCGGTGCCCGCCGCGCCGATGCCGGTCCACACCGCGTACGCCGGGCCGACGTCCAGCTTGCGCAGCGCCAGCGTCAGCAGGCCGAAGCTGCCCAGCGCGAAGACGGCGAAGGCGATGGTCGGGTACAGACGGGTGAAGCCGTGCGAGAGCTTCAGACAGACCGCGAAGCCGGTCTCCAGGAGCCCCGCCACCACCACCAGCAGCCACGCCATGACCCATTGCCTCCGTCAGCTGGATGAGTGGCGGCAGGACGTCCCCCGCACTCATCTGGAGCCCCGTCCGGGTGGCCAGGACCCCGATACCAGTTCGCCGGCCTTGTGTGATTATGCCCTCACTCGGCGCAGGCGGCAGGAGAGGAGCCGGCGGTCAGTCGCCCTCGCGTCGCTCGCGGGTGGCCAGCAGGCGGCGCAGCGAATAGAGGCGGGCCGGTTCGGCGTGACCGTCGCCGACCCAGGCGTCCAGCGCGCAGTCCTGCTCGTCATGGCTGCAGGCGCGCGGGCAGTCGGCGGTGCCCGGCTCCAGGTCGGGGAAGGCATGGATGACCCGGGACGGGTCGATGTGCGCCAGCCCGAAGGAGCGCACTCCCGGGGTGTCGATGACCCAGCCCGAGTCGCCGGGCAGCGGCAGCGCCAGCGCGGAGGTGGTGGTGTGCCGGCCGCGGCCGGTGACCGCGTTGACATGCCCGGTGGCCCGACGGCGCTCCGGGACCAGGGCGTTGACCAGGGTCGTCTTGCCGACACCGGAGTGCCCGACGAACGCGGTCATACGGCCTGTCAGCGCGGCCCTGACCCGCTCGGCGGCGCTGCCGTCGGCCAGCTCGTCGCGGTTGGTGACGATGTAGGGGACACCGAGCGCGCCGTAGGACTCCAACAGGGCGTCCGCGGAGGCCAGATCGGACTTGGTCAGCACCAGCAGCGGGTCCAGGCCCGCGTCGTAGGCGGCGACCAGGCAGCGGTCGATGAGCCGGGGGCGCGGCTCGGGGTCGGCGAGCGCGGTGACGATCGCGAGCTGGTCGGCGTTGGCGACCACGACCCGCTCGTAGGGGTCGTCGTCATCGGCCGTACGGCGCAGCGTCGAGGTGCGCGGCTCGACCCGGACGATCCGGGCGAGGGTGTCCTTGGCGCCGCTCAGATCGCCGACGACGGCGACCCGGTCACCGACCACCGCGCTCTTGCGGCCCAGTTCGCGGGCCTTCATCGCGGTGACCGTACGGCCCTCGATGAGGCAGGTCAGCCGGCCGCGGTCGACGGTCAGGACCAGGCCCGCGCCGGCGTCCTCGTGCTTGGGGCGGATGTTGGTGCGGGGGCGGTTGCCCTTGGGGTTGGGGCGGACGCGGATGTCGTCCTCGTCGGGGTTCTTGCCGTAGCGGCGCATGGCGGCGGTACCCCTCAGGCTCTCCGGGCGGGGACGGCCGCCGGGTCGAGCATGTCCCGCCACAGCGCGGGGAAGTCCGGCAGGGTCTTGGCGGTGGTGGCGACGTTCTCCACCTCCACCCCCTCGACCGCGAGTCCGATCACCGCGGCGGCGGTGGCCAGGCGGTGGTCCTCGTAGGTGTGGAAGATCCCGCCGTGCAGCGGGCGCGGCCGGATGTGCAGCCCGTCCGCGGTCTCGGTGACGTCGCCGCCGAGTTCGTTGAGCTCCTTGGTGAGCGCGGCCAGCCGGTCGGTCTCGTGCAGCCGGAGGTGCGCCACCCCGCGCAGCGTGGACGGGGAGTCGGCCAGCGCGGCGACCGCGGCGATGCCCGGGGTCAGCTCGCCGACCTCGCTCAGGTCGACGTCGATACCGTGGATCCGGCCGCTGCCGGTGAAGGTCAGGCCGTGCTCGGTCAGCTCGCAGGAGCCGCCCATGGTGGTGAAGATCTCGCGCAGCGCGTCACCGGGCTGGGTGGTGTGCTCGGGCCAGTCCGGAATGGTGACCCGGCCGCCGGTGACCAGCGCCGCGGCCAGGAACGGCTGGGCGTTGGACAGGTCCGGCTCGACGACCAGATCGCGGCCGAGCAGCGCGCCCGGCGTCACCCGCCAGACGTTCGGCTCGCCGCCGGCCTCGGGGGTGTCCACCTGCGCGCCGACGCTGCGCAGCATGTCGACGGTCATCCGGATGTGCGGCATCGACGGCAGCGCCGCGCCGACGTGCCGGACCTCGACGCCCTGGTTGAAGCGCGGCGCGGACAGCAGCAGGGCGCTGACGAACTGGGAGGAGGAGGAGGCGTCGATCTCGACCGGGCCGCCGTCCAGGGCGCCGCCGCCGAAGACGGTCATCGGGAGCGCGCCGCGGTGGTCGTCGTCGATCCGGGCGCCCAGGGCGCGCAGTGCGTCGATGACGCCGCCGAGCGGGCGCTCGTAGGAGCGCGGGTCGCCGTCGAAGCGGATCGGGCCGTCGGCGAGGGCGGCGACCGGCGGCAGGAAGCGCATGACCGTGCCGGCGTTGCCGACGTCGATGGTGGCCGGGCCGTGCAGCCCTGCCGGGATGATCCGCCAGGCCTCACCGCCGCCGGGCCGCCCCGCCTCGCCGGCGGAGCTGGAGGACGCGGTCTCCTCGATGCCGACGCCCATCGTGCGCAGGGCCTCGGCCATCAGCAGCGTGTCGCGGGAGCGCAGCGGGCGGCGCAGCCAGCCGGGCTCGGAGGAGAGGGCGGCCAGCACCAGGCCGCGGTTGGTGACCGATTTGGAGCCGGGCACGGTGACGGTTGCATCGACGGCCCCCGTGGCGAGGGGGGCGGGCCACAGGGCGGGGTGTGCGGGGCTCTCGGTCATGCCCTTACTTTAATGGCTGGGCAAGGGTGCCGATCTTGATCAAAAGTGGCGCAACCTCACCGAAACACGGCACTGGTAGTGAGCACGCGTGCCGTGCGCGCACAACCGGCGGCCACACCGGGCGCGGTGGTACGGGAGGGCGGCCGCCGGCGGCGTCAGAGGCCGAGCAGCCAGCGCCCGCCGCCGATCAGGGAGCACAGCGTCACCACGTGGAACAGGCCGAGCCAGAGGGCCGCCGGGACGTTCGTCAGCCGCGCCAGCTGGTCCGGATCGGAGTCCGCGGCTCCGCCCCGGCGCCGCTTGCCCTGCAGCTCGAAGGGCGGCCGCACCCCGCCCAGCAGCAGGAACCACACCACCGCGTACGCGAACGCCGCCTGCACGTCGGCCGTCGTCAGCCAGGACACCAGCACGAACGCGGCGCCGGCCAGTACGACCGTGAGCACGCCGTAGGCATTGCGGATCATGACCAGCATCGCCAGCAGCAGGAGGGTCGCGCCCCACAGCAGCGCCGTGATGTGCCCCGCGGCGAGCAGTGCGGCACCCGCCAGGCCCAGCAGGGACGGCGCGACATACCCGGCCGCCGCGGTCAGCACCATGCCGAGGCCGGTCGGCTTGCCGCGCGAGACGGTCAGGCCCGAGGTGTCCGAGTGCAGCCGGATGCCGTCCAGGCGGCGGCCGGTGACCAGCGCGATCAGCCCGTGCCCGCCCTCGTGGGCGATGGTGACGGCGTTGCGCGACAGCCGCCAGGCGGTCCTCGGGACGACGGCGCCCAGCGCGAGCACCGCGGTGATGATCACCAGCCAGAGCGAAGGAGCGGGCTGGGTCCCGAAGACGCGGCTCCATATGTCGGTGAGGTGGTCGGTGTCCATGTCTCCCCTTCGTGTGGCATGGCAGTGTGGCATGCATGTGCGGTAGGTATGCGGCGAGCCGACGGGCCGAGGACGTGGCGGGGCTCTTCGGCGTGCGGCAGTGGGAGCCGAAGGAGACCCTGGCGCCCAGTTGGAACGTGGCTCCGACGGATCCGGTGCACGTGGTGCTGGAGCGTCCCCTCAAGGGCGAGGCGGCCGCCGCGTTCCCGCCGGGCCCGGTGCGCCAGCTGCGGACGCTGAAGTGGGGCCTGGTCCCGTCGTGGTCGAAGTCACCCGAGGGCGCCGCGCGGATGATCAACGCACGGTCCGAGACGGTGCACGAGAAGCCGTCCTTCCGGCAGGCGTTCGCCACCCGCCGCTGCCTGCTCCCCGGCGACGGCTACTTCGAGTGGGTCACCGACGCCGCCGAGCGGCAGCTGGAGGAGCAGGGCAGGAAGAAGCGGCCCCGTAAGCAGCCGTACTTCGTCACGCCCGCGGACGGCTCGGTGATGGCGATGGCCGGGCTGTACGAGTTCTGGCGGGACCGGACGCTGCCCGGCGACCACCCGCTGGCCTGGTGGGTGACCTGCACCGTCGTCACCACCGAGGCCGAGTCCACCCCGCTGGCCGGGGCGGGCGGCGGCGAGGGGCCGCAGTCGCTGGCCGAGATCCACCCCCGGATGCCGCTGGTGCTGACCCCGGACCGCTGGGACGCCTGGCTCGACCCGGCCCGTACGGACCCCGACGAGCTGCGCGGGCTGCTCGCGCCTCCGCCGCCCGGCCTGATGCGCGCCTACCCCGTCCCCACCGAGGTCAGCAACGTCCGCAACAACGGGCCCGAGCTGCTGACCGAGCTCGACGGGCCGGAGGTCGGCACCCTTTTCTGACGGCGGCCCGCCGCGGGCGCCGGCGTGCTGGGGTGTCCCTTCCCGCGCCGGCGCGGGCAGGATGGGGCGTATGAGTACAGGGGCGATGGAGACCGAGACGGTCGCGACACCGGCGGGCGACGCCCGGATCACCTGGCACCGCGACGCGACGCCGGCCCGGGCCGTGGTGGCCCTGAGCCACGGCGCCGGCGGCGGTATCGAGGCACGCGATCTGCGGGCCCTGGCGGCCGCGCTGCCGGCCCGCGGCTACACCGTGGCGCTGGTCGAGCAGCCGTGGCGGGTGGCCGGCAAGAAGGTGGCGCCCGCGCCGAAGACCCTGGACGCCGGGTGGACCGCGCTGTGGCCGGCGCTGGAGAAGCCGGGCCTGCCGGTGGTCGCCGGCGGCCGGAGCGCGGGTGCCCGGGTGGCCTGCCGTACGGCGCGCGAGCTGGGCGCCGAGGCGGTACTGGCGCTCAGCTTCCCGCTGCACCCTCCGGGGCGGCCGGAGAAGTCCCGGGCGGACGAGCTGACCGGCGCCGGGGTGCCGACCCTGGTCGTCCAGGGCGGCCGCGACCCGTTCGGCCGGCCGGCCGAGTTCCCGCCGGGGACGCGGATCACCGAGGTCGCGCACGGCGACCACGGCTTCGCGGTGCCGAAGAAGGCGGGCGTCGGCGAGGCGGAGTCGATGGCGGTGATCACGGCGGCCGTGGCGGCCTGGCTCGACGGGACGTTCGGCTGACCCCGCCGCCGGCCCGGCCGCCGCTCACCCCTGCCCGCGCGGCCGGGCCCGTACGTGCATCCGCTCGCCCTGCCTGCCGAAGAGGCTCAGCAGCTCCACCGGCTCGTCGCCCGCGGGGCCGAACCAGTGCGGCAGCCGGGTGTCGAACTCGGCGGCCTCGCCGGCCCGCAGCTCCACGTCGCGGTCGGCGAGCAGCAGCCGCAGCCGCCCGGACAGGACGTAGAACCACTCGTACCCCTCGTGCGTACGCTGCTCGGGTGGTCCGCCGCCCGGGTCGATGACCAGCTTGAACGCCTGCAGGGCGCCCGGCTGGCGGGTCAGCGGCACCACCGTGCGGTCCCCGCGCCGCACCGGTACCGCGCGTACCCGCGGATCGCCCACCTCCGGCGCCCCCACCAGCTCGTCCAGCGGTACCTGGTGCGCGTGCGCGAGCGGCAGCAGCAGTTCGAGGGTGGCCCGGCGGCCGCCGGACTCCAGGCGCGAGAGGGTGCTCACCGAGATGCCGGTCACCTCGGACAGCGCGGCGAGCGTCACCCCGCGCTCCTGGCGCAGCCGCCGCAACCGCGGGCCCACCTCGCTGAGCACCCGTTCATAGGCGCTGCCCGTGCCGTCCGTGTCGTCCGGTGCTGTGTCGTCCACCCCTCCATTGCCGAAGGGGCAACGCGGTTTGTCAACTCCTGGCGAAGATCGGTGTCCGGAGCGGGAATGACCCGGCGTATGCGGCTGTTGTGGGTGTCGTAGGTAGTCGAGTACGTCCGGCGAAGCATGAGGAATGGGAGTCCGCCGCATGGGAATCGCTTGCCCGGCCCGCCCGGCCGCAGACCTGCCGTGGTCGCAGATGCAGGTGACGCAGCCCGCCCTGGCTGGAGCGGCGGCGGCACCGGATCGTCGTCTATTCTCCGATTCGAGTGGGTCCGCTTCCGGATCCGTGACGGTGTTGGAGGAGGTGGGTCCGGTCACCGGTACCGACGCAGGGACCGACGGCACGGCCGAGGAGCAGTCCGCGCGCCGACAGGAGAGTGCGGCCGAGCGCAACGCGCGCTTCGAGCGGGACGCGCTCACCTTCCTGGACCAGATGTACTCCGCCGCGCTGCGCATGACGCGTAATCCGGCCGATGCCGAGGACCTGGTGCAGGAGACCTACGCCAAGGCGTACGCGTCCTTCCACCAGTTCCGGGAGGGCACCAACCTCAAGGCCTGGCTGTACCGCATCCTCACGAACACCTTCATCAACTCCTACCGCAAGAAGCAGCGCGAGCCCCAGCGCAGCGCCGCCGACGAGATCGAGGACTGGCAGCTGGCGCGCGCCGAGTCGCACATGTCGACGGGTCTGCGCTCGGCCGAGTCCCAGGCGCTCGACCACCTGCCGGACTCGGACGTGAAGGCCGCGCTCCAGGCGATCCCCGAGGAGTTCCGCATCGCGGTATACCTCGCGGATGTCGAGGGGTTTGCGTACAAGGAGATCGCGGACATCATGGGGACACCCATCGGCACGGTGATGTCCCGGCTGCACCGCGGTCGGCGCCAGCTGCGCGGCATGCTGGAGGATTACGCCCGTGAGCGCGGGCTGGTCCCGGCGGGGGCGGCGGCTGCGGACCCGCAGGCCGCGCGGACGTCGGAGTCGCACGACCGGAAAGGCTCGGGATCATGAGCTGCGGAGAGCCGCACGAGAAGGACTGCTCAGAGGTCCTCGACCATCTCTACGAGTATCTCGACCGCGAGATGCCCGCCGGGGAGTGCGCGGAGTTCCAGGTGCATCTCGACGAATGCTCGCCGTGCCTGGAGAAGTACGGCCTGGAGCAGGCCGTCAAGAAGCTCGTCAAGCGCTGCTGCGGCCATGACGACGTCCCCAGCGATCTGCGCTCCAAGGTCATGGGGCGGATCGACCTGATCCGGGCCGGCGAGGCCGTGCCCGAGGTGAGCGTGCTCGACCAGGCCCGGCACGAGCAGGCGCAGCGGGAGCAGGCGGACGCGGCGGCCGGCGCGGGCGAGGCCGCCGGTACGGCCGACGCGGCCGGCTCCGCCGATGCACGGACGAAGGCCACGCGCGCCGAATAAGGCGCCGCATCACCCGAAGGGGTGAGGGCAGGCCGGTCAGAGCCGCCCGATCCGCCGATGCGCCTTCCCCGGCGCCCCGGCCCCTCTATTCTCACCGAACCCCGGCGCACCGCGGAGGCGACGCGAGCGCACCGCGGCCGCGAGGGTTTCCCCGCTCCCCGAGAGCCGGGGGAGAGCGGTGGGCATGCTGAGGAGGGCGCGATGCGGGGACTGCCGGCGGCCGCGCGAGGGTACATCGGCTGCGTCGCGCTGGCCGCGACCCTGTGCACCGCCCCCGCGTTACGGCTCGGTGCCGGCGCCCCCTGGACCGGCGCCCTGGCCCTGGCCACCCTCTACGCACTGTGCGAACAGGTCCGCCGGCGGCCGCTGTCCGGCGGCCGGGCGCCGTACGGGACGCCGTCGTACGCGGGCCCCGGCTGGGCCGCTCCCGTCCTGCTCGCCGCGGCCTTCCTGCTGCCGCCGCCGCTGGCCGCGCTGACCGCCGTCCCCGGAGCGCTGCTCGCACCGGCCGACGCCCGTTCGGCCGCCGCCCGCCGGGTCTGGCACGCCGCCGTGCCGGCCCTGGCCTGCTGCGCGGCCGCCGAGGTCTTCCGGGCGATCGGTCACCACCCGCTGTCCGCGCCGCGGTTCCCCGACCTGCTGCTGCCCGCCGCGGCCGCCGCGGTGGCCTTCTGCGCGGTGCCGGCCGCGCTGGAGGGCGGGGTGCTGGTCACCGCCGAACGCCACCCCGTACGCACCGCCTGGCGCGGGCTGCTGGCCCGCTCGCTGGGTCCGCACCTGGTGCACGGCCTGGCGGGGCTGATGATGGCCGTGCTGTGGTGCAGCTCCTACGGGCCGCCGGCGGCGCTGCTGGTGCTGCTGCCGATGCACCTGTCCTGCTGGGTCTTCGACCGCTACCACCGCGAGCGCGCCGCCCATCAGGCCACCATCCGCGCCCTGGTCCAGGCCGTGGACATCAAGGACCGCTACACCCGCGGGCACAGCGAGCGGGTCGGCCGCGCCTCGGTGATGATCGCCCGGGAGCTGGGCATGGCGGAGGACCGGATGGAGGTGCTCCGGTTCGCCGGAATCCTGCACGACGTCGGCAAACTCGGCGTCCCGACCCGGTTGTTGCGCAAGGACGGGCCGCTGACCCCGGAGGAGCGCCGGGTCATCGAGCTGCATCCGGAGTACGGGCACGAGATCGTGCGGGGCATCGGATTCCTGGGGGAGGCGCGGTCGGCCATCCTGCACCACCACGAGCGGCTGGACGGCCGGGGCTATCCCTACGGCCTGAAAGGGCATCAGATCCCCGAGTTCGCCCGGGTGGTGGCGGTCGCCGACGCCTTCGACGCGATGACCTCGACCCGCTCCTACAGCCGGGCCCGCCCGGTGCCGGTGGCGGTCGCGGAGCTGCGCAAGTGCGCCGGCACGCAGTTCGACCCGCGGATGGTCCGGGCGCTGGCCGCGTCGCTCGACCGCTACGGCTGGCACCCGGACCTGGTGACGGCGGCGGACGGGGAGCCGCCTTCGGCGCGGGGCGGTAGAGGAAACGTCACGCCTGAGGCGGCGGACGGGCCGGACGGCCGCACCGTGCCCGCTACGGTGGCGCCCGGGCCGGCGCCGGAACGGGCCGGGGGGCCGGGCGGCGGGGTCGCGGCGACCGCACGGACGGAGCGGGCCGCAGAGCCCCGGCGGGGCGGTGTGCGATGACCGCCCCCGAGGAGCCCGCCGGCACCTGGCGCCCCGGCGTCCTGGGCGGTCGCCGCGACCGCACCGCCCGCCCCCGCCGGCCGGCCGTCCCCGGCGGCGCCGTCGTCGCCGCCGTCCACGCCCCGGCCGCGGCCCTGGCCTGCTGGTCGCTCGGCCGGACGCTGTGGGACGGGCTGGACCGGCCGGGGGTCGCGCTGGCCTTCGGCGTGCTGATCGCGGTCGGTGAGCTGGTCGGGTGGGGGCCGGCGCCGGCGGGCGGGCACCGGCCGGAGCCGGGGGAGCGGGAGGCCGCACCGCTCGGCGCGGCCGGCGCGCTCGCGTATGCGCTGCTCGGCGAGGCCGGCGGAGCGCCCACCGCCCACGGCGTCCCGCAGACCGTGGCCGTCGTCCTGGCGGCCGGTCTGGTGGGGCTCGTCCCGCGGCTCGCGCGCGGCCGGGGGCCGGCGCTCGACCCGCTCGCGCGCCGGGTGCTGACCGTCGGCTTCGCCGCCACCTGCTTCCACCCCCTGCACACCACCGGGGCGTTGGGCGGCTGGGCGGCGTCCGGGCCCCTGCGCCCGCTCCTGCTGGTCGGGCTGCTGGCGCTGACCGCGCTGTGTGACGCGGTACTGGCGGCGGCGCTCGCCCGGGCCCGTACGGGCTGGCCGTACGGGCCGCTGCTGCGCGACGAGTTGCGGGCGCTGCTCGGCACCGGCACCGCGATCTGCGCCACCGGGGTGGTGATCTCGCTGGCCACGGCGGTCGCTGGGCTGTGGGCGCTGCCGGTGTTCTGTCTGCCGCTGCTGCTGACCCAGTTCGCCCTCCGCCGGTTCGCGGCCGTCCGCGCCACCTACCGCCAGACCATCGCCTCGCTGGCCCGGTCCACCGAGATCGCCGGCTACACCCCGCACGGCCACGCCCGCCGGGTCGCCGCGCTCAGTCGTGCGGTGGGGCGCGAACTGGGCTTGAGCGAACCGGACTTGGACGTACTGGAACACGCCGCCCTGATGCACGACATCGGCCAGCTGTCGCTTCTGGACCCGGTGCCGGACGGGGCCACGGCGCCGCTGCCGCCCGCCGAGCAGCGCCGGATCGCCCTGCTGGGCGGAGCCGTTGTCCGGCAGACCGGCGTCCCCGCGGAGGTGGCGGTGATCGTCGAGCGGCAGGCCGATCCGTACCGGGACCAGCCGGTCACGGCCCGTATCGTCCGCACCGTCAACGCCTACGACGACCTGTCGGGCGGTGCCGCGGGCACCGGAGGCGCGCTGCGCGCCTTGGAGCGGCTGCGGCTGGCCACCGCGCGGGAGCACGAACCTCTGGTCGTCGAGGCGCTGGCCCGGGTACTGGGGCGCGGCGGCGGGCTGGTGTGACATGAGTGACCTTGTGGGGCGTGGGTCACGGGCCTGCCCGTCCGATCCGTCCTGCGGAACCCCTTCACGGACGGCTATCCGCCGGTAAGGTCGGAAATGGCCCCGGAAGGGCCGTGAGCGGCTCTCCCACGGGCCCGCGGGTCCGTCATGGTCCCGCGGGCTCCGAACGCCCCGAAACCCCGTGGTTGAGCCGTCGCCGGGCGCCCGGCGGGAGGGAACCCATGGGTAATGAGCGCCCTTCGAGATGGGCATGGTTGGATGCGAAGGAAGCCCCCCACAGGGGGATTCAGGGGGGCGGGCGAAGGCAAGGAGCCGCAGGGGGCACAGCAAACCAGGCTGAGCCCGACGGCAATCTGTGGCAGGTTGTCGAGTAGGTCCCCAGCAGGGCCCCGGGCGCCGTCCGGGACACCTCCGGAGCGGCATCGAGAGCAACCAGCAGGCGGGAATCGTGAGGATCTTCGGCAAGGTACGGCACCGGCCCTCCGCCTCGTGGCGGCAGGCGACCGACCGCGCTTTCACGCTGATCGGCGACGGCCGTTACGACGACGCGGGCGCGCTGCTGACGCGCGCCGCGGACATGGAACCGTGGCTGTCGGAGTCCTGGTTCAACCTCGCCCTGCTGCACAAGTTCCGGCACGACTGGGAGCAGGCCCGGGCCGCCGGGCTGCGCGCGGTCGCCCTGCTGGACCGCGAGACCGGGGCGCCCGACTGGTGGAACGTCGGCATCGCCGCCACCGCCCTGCAGGACTGGCCGCTGGCCCGCCGCGCCTGGCAGGCGTACGGCCTCAAGGTGCCCGGCGAGGGCTCGCCGTCCGGCGAACCGCACGGTATGGCCCTGGGCAGCGCCGCCGTCCGGCTCTCCCCGGAGGGCGAGGCCGAGGTGGTCTGGGGCCGCCGACTGGACCCGGCCCGCATCGAGGTGCTGTCGATCCCGCTGCCGTCCTCCGGGCGGCGCTGGGGCGAGGTGGTGCTGCACGACGGCGTCCCGCACGGCGAGCGGACCACCGTCGACGCCGACGGGGCCACCAGGGCGTTTCCGGTCTTCGACGAGATCGAGCTGTGGGCGCCCTCCCCGGTGCCCACCTGGGTCGTGCTCCTGGAGGCCGCCACGGAGGCCGACCGGGACGCCCTGGAGCAGCTGGCGGCCGACGCCGGCTTCGCCGCCGAGGACTGGTCCTCCTCCGTCCGGCTGCTGTGCCGTACGTGCTCGGAGAGCCGGATGCCCAGCGACGAGGGCGACGGCGAGCACCTGGACCCGCACGACCACAGCGAGCCGGGCCACCCGGGCCCGCTCGGGCACCGCACCGCCGGCTCGGGTTCACTGTGGGTACCCGAGCGCGAGTGCGGTATCGCCGCCCCGTCGGCCCTGGTCCGCGGGCTGCTGGACGGCTGGGTCGCGGACAGCCCGGACACCCGGGAATGGCGCGACCTCGAAGAGGTCTGCTGAGCGTCCGCCCGCGCCGCCGTAGGCTGTAGGACGACTAACAGGGTTTTGAGGAAGGCGTACGGCGGAGATGGCCCAGCAGCCTGTGTTTGACCAAGACGGTGACGAGCGGGTGGACGACGAGTTCGTCGACGACGTCACGGATGCCGAGGAGCGGGAGGCCGCCCATCGTGGGCGGGGTACCTCGCGGCCGATCACGGTCGTCGGCAATCCGGTGCTCCACAAGGAGTGCAAGGACGTCACGGACTTCGGCGACGAGCTCGCCGGGCTGATCGACGACATGTTCGCCAGCCAGCGCACCGCCGAGGGCGTGGGCCTGGCCGCCAACCAGATCGGTGTGGATCTGAAGGTCTTCGTCTACGACTGCATGGACGACGAGGGCGTCCGGCACGTCGGCGCGATCTGCAACCCGGTGCTGGACGAGCTGCCGGCCGAGCGCCGGGTGCTGGACGACTCCAACGAGGGCTGCCTGTCCGTGCCGGGCGCGTACGCCGAGCTGGCCCGTCCCGACTACGCCGTGTGCCGCGGCCAGAACGCCGAGGGCGAGCCGATCGCGGTCCGGGGCACCGGCTACTTCGCGCGCTGCCTGCAGCACGAGACCGACCACCTCAACGGCTACCTCTACATCGACCGGCTCAGCAAGCGGGACCGCAAGGCCGCGCTGAAGCAGATGGCCGAGCTGGAGCCGCGCTACCCCGTCGTCCCCAACGACTGAGGCGGGCGGGGGCCCGGTCCCGGGGGGGGGGGGGGGGGGGGGGCGGGGGGGGGGGGGGGGGGGGGGGGCAGCCCGCCCCCCCCCCCCCCCCCCCCCCCCCCCTCGCCCCCCCCCCCCCCCCCCCCCCCCCCCCCCCCCCCCCCGGCCCCGTCAGGACGCCTTCTGGTAGGCGCTCCAGACCTTCGGGGGGAGGGTGGTGCCCAGCCCCGTGTCGTCGCCGCCGACGCCCTGCATCGGCAGCAGCTCGGGCGCGCCCGGCTTGTTGCGGAACATGGTGACGGCCGTGGTCGGCTCGGCGTCGGCGTCGGCCCCGGCCGCGCGGTCGGGGCGGATGCCGCCCCAGTCCTCCTTGCCCGTCCCGGGGCCGGGGCCGAATTCCGTCCCGGTGGACGACGGGCTGCCGATGAACCACGCCGACTTCATCCGGTCGCCCGGCTCGGTGCGGCCGGCCGCGACCGGCCGCTTGGCCGCCGCCTCGTCCGGCGCCCCCAGGGTGCGCCAGCCCAGCCCCTCCAGAGTCGCGGAGACCTGCTGGGCGACCCCGGCGTCGAGGACCTGCTGGGGCTCGGCGCGGTCGAAGCCGCGGATCTTCCTGCCGTCGTAGGTCATCGACGTCACCGCGTAGGGGTCGGCGTGCAGTCCGCCGTTGGCGAAGGTGGTGTAGGCGCTCGCCATCCGGATCGCGCTGGGCGCCGAGGTACCCAGGGGGAAGGTCTGCTCCAGGGGCGCCATGCTCTCCTCGCGCAGCCCCGCCTCCACCGCCAGAGCCCGTATCCGGTCCAGGCCGAGGCGCTGCCCGGCCTGCACGAACGGCGGGCTCTGGGCCTTCATCAGCGCCCCGCGCAGATCCCCGACCTCGCTCTCCCAGTCCACCGGACTCATCTCGTCGGTGTCCTCGGGCTGCTCGGTGTCCTCGTCGGGCCCGTCGACCTGCTGCTGGAGCGCGGTCGCCAGCACGAACGGCTTGAAGGCGGAGCCGGCCGGGACGGCCGAGGTGTCGGCGTTGTTGCTGAAGTGCCGGGTGGCGTCCGTGCCGCCGTACAGGGCGAGGATCGCCCCGTCCTTGGGGCGTACGGAGGCCGCGCCGAACTCGACGTAGCTGTCGGCCGCGCGCTCCTTCGGGTCGAGGTTCTCGCGGCGGACGTCGCTCACGGCCTTCTCCAGGCGGCGGGTGAGCTGCTTGTCGAAGGTGGTGTGTATGCGGTAGCCGCCGCGCGCCAGGTCCTTGTCGGTCAGGCCGGTGCCGGCCTGCACGAACTTGTTGGCGACGTCGATGAGATAGCCGATCTGGCCGGCCTGGCTGGTGGGCTTCGACAGTGTGCGCGGCTCGGGGAACGTGCGGTACTTGGCCCGTTCCTGCCTGCTCATCTTGCCGGTGGCGACCTGCCGGTCGAGTATCCACTTCCAGCGTTCCACGGCCCGCTGGTGATTGGCCTTGCTCAGCCCCGGGTCGTACTGCTCGGACCCCTTCAGCAGGGCGGCCAGCAGCGCGCCCTGGCTGGGGTTGAGCTTCTTGGCGTCGATGCCGTAGTACGCGTGGGCGGCCGCCTGGATTCCGTAGGAACCGCGGCCGAACCAGCTGGTGTTGAGGTAGCCGCGCAGGATCTCCGGCTTGGACTTCTGGTTGCTCACCTTCAGCGAGAGGATGAACTCCCTCGCCTTGCGGGTGATCGTCTGATCCTGCGAGAGATAGGTGTTCTTCACATACTGCTGGGTGATGGTGGAGCCGCCCTGGGTCTCCTCGCCGGAGACCATGTTGACCACGGCGCGGGCGATGCCCTGCAGGGAGACGCCGGGGTCGCTGTAGAAGGTGGCGTTCTCCGCGGCGATCACGGAGTTCTCGACCGAGTCGGGCACCTTGTCGAGGGTGACGTTCTGCCGGTTGACGGCGCCCACGCTCACCATCTGGCTGCCGTCCGCCCAGTAGTAGACGGTGGCTTCCTGCCCGGCGAGCTCGTTCTCGTTCGGAATGTCGATCGTCGCGTACACGACAGTGAACAGCCCCGCCAGGCAGAGGATGCCGAACGAGAGGGTGCCGAGCCACAGCCGCCATGACGGCAGCCAGCGGCGCGGACCCTCTCGTCCCTGGCGCGGATAGTCGATGAACCGACGACGCCCCTTCGTGGCCTTCATGTCCACAGAGATGTGGTGGCCGCGGCTCCGGTTGCCGAGGTAACAGAACGCTCACATTGGCGCATGACCAGGGCTGACGGGGCGTCGCAGGTCCTCCGGTTCCCCCGGTCTAGAAGTCGTCGTCGAAGGAGACCGAGCCCTCGACGGCGACCTGGTAGGCGGAGGCCCGGCGCTCGAAGAAGTTGGTCAGCTCCTGGACGTTCTGCAGCTCCATGAAGGAGAACGGGTTCTCCGAGCCGTACACGGGAGCAAATCCCAGGCGCTGCAGCCGCTGGTCGGCGACACACTGGAGGTACTCGCGCATCGACTCGGTGTTCATGCCCGGCAGGCCGTCACCGCACAGGTCGCGGCCGAACTGCAGCTCGGCCTCGACGGCCTCCCTGAGCATCTCGGTGACCTGCTGCTCCAGCTTGTCGTCGAAGAGGTCGGGCTCCTCCTCGCGGACCGTGTCCACCACCGAGAAGGCGAAGTCCATGTGCATGGACTCGTCGCGGAAGACCCAGTTGGTGCCGGTGGCCAGCCCGTGCAGCAGACCGCGCGAGCGGAACCAGTAGACGTAGGCGAAGGCGCCGTAGAAGAACAGCCCCTCGATGCAGGCCGCGAAGCAGATCAGGTTCAGCAGGAAGCGGCGCCGGTCGGCCTTGGACTCCAGCCGGTCGATGCTCTCGACCGAGTCCATCCACTTGAAGCAGAACTCGGCCTTCTCCCGGATGGAGGGGATGTTCTCCACGGCCGCGAAGGCGGCGGCACGGTCGTCCGGGTCGGGGAGGTAGGTGTCCAGCAGCGTCAGATAGAACTGGACGTGCACCGCCTCCTCGAAGAGCTGACGGCTCAGGTACAGCCGCGCCTCGGGGGAGTTGATGTGCTTGTAGAGCGTCAGCACGAGGTTGTTGGCGACGATCGAGTCACCGGTCGCGAAGAACGCGACCAGCCGGCCGATCATGTGCTGCTCGCCCGGCGAGAGCTTGGCGAGGTCGGCGACGTCGGAGTGGAGGTCGACCTCCTCCACGGTCCAGGTGTTCTTGATCGCGTCGCGGTAGCGGTCGTAGAACTCCGGGTACCGCATGGGCCGCAGGGTCAGCTCGAAGCCCGGGTCCAGAAGGTTCTTCTCACCGGTGGTGGCGGTGTGCGTCGCCGAAGCGCTGGTTTCGGTGGTCATTACTGGCAGGCCTCGCAGGACTCGGGGTTTTCCAGGGAGCAGGCGACCGCCTCGGGGTCGGTGGCCTGCTGCGGGACGGGTACGGGGACGGTGCCGCCGGCGGCCGCGGTGCCGCGGGCCGACTGGGCGATCCGGGTCGCCGGCCGCGAACGCAGGTAGTACGTCGTCTTGATGCCGCGCTTCCAGGCGTAGGCGTACATCGAGCTGAGCTTGCCGATGGTCGGCGACGCCATGAAGAGGTTCAGCGACTGGCTCTGGTCGATGAAGGGCGTACGGGCCGCGGCCATGTCGATCAGGGCGCGCTGCGGGATCTCCCAGGCGGTGCGGTACAGCGCCCGGACCTCCTCGGGGATCCAGTCGACGTCCTGCACCGAGCCGTTCGCCTCGCGCAGCGCGTCACGGGTCCGCGCGTCCCACAGCCCCAGGGCCTTGAGCTCCTCGATCAGATACGCGTTGACCTGGAGGAACTCACCCGACAGCGTCTCGCGCTTGAAGAGGTTGGAGACCTGCGGCTCGATGCACTCGTACACGCCCGCGATCGAGGCGATGGTCGCGGTCGGCGCGATCGCCAGCAGCAGCGAGTTGCGCATCCCGGTCGTGGCGATCCTGGTGCGCAGCGCCGCCCAGCGGTCCGCCCAGCGGGGCTCGGCGTTGGGGTAGTGGTCGGGGTGCAGCACACCGCGGGCGGTGCGGGTCGCCGACCAGGCCGGGTGCGGGCCGTGCCGCTCGGCGAGAGCGGCGGACGCCTCGTACGCGGCGAGCATGATCCGCTCGGAGATCCGGGTCGACAGCTCCCGCGCCTCGGCCGAGTCGAAGGGCAGCCGCAGCCGGAAGAAGACGTCCTGCAGGCCCATCAGGCCCAGACCCACCGGGCGCCAGCGGGAGTTGGAGGCCCCGGCCTGCTCGGTCGGGTAGAAGTTGATGTCCACGACCCGGTCGAGGAAGGTGACGGCGGTACGGACCGTGGCGTCCAGCTTCTCCCAGTCCATCGCCTCCTCCCAGCCGGCGGCCTCGTTGCCCAGGTGGGCGGCGAGGTTGACCGACCCCAGGTTGCAGACCGCGGTCTCCCCGTCGTCGGTCACCTCCAGGATCTCCGTGCACAGGTTGGAGGAGTGCACGACCTGGCCGGGCTCGGCGGTCTGGTTGGCGGTGCGGTTGGCGGCGTCCTTGAACGTCATCCAGCCGTTGCCGGTCTGCGCCAGGGTGCGCATCATGCGGGAGTACAGCACCCGGGCCGGGATCTGCTTGAGCGCCCGGCCCTCGGCCTCGGCCCTGCGGTAGGCGGCGTCGAACTCCTCGCCCCACAGGTCCACCAGCTCCGGGGCGTCCGAGGGGGAGAACAGCGACCAGTCGGCGTCCGCCTCCACCCGGCGCATGAACTCGTCCGGGATCCAGTGCGCGATGTTCAGGTTGTGGGTGCGGCGGGCCTCCTCACCGGTGTTGTCGCGCAGCTCCAGGAACTCCTCGATGTCGGCGTGCCAGGTCTCCAGGTAGACGCAGGCGGCGCCCTTGCGCCGGCCGCCCTGGTTCACGGCCGCGACCGAGGCGTCCAGGGTGCGCAGGAAGGGCACGATGCCGTTGGAGTGCCCGTTGGTGCCGCGGATCAGCGAACCGCGGGCGCGGATACGGGAGTAGGACAGGCCGATGCCACCGGCGTGCTTGGACAGCCGCGCCACCTGGTGGTAGCGGTCGTAGATCGAGTCCAGCTCGTCCAGCGGCGAGTCCAGCAGGTAGCAGGACGACATCTGCGGGTGGCGGGTGCCGGAGTTGAACAGCGTGGGGGAGGAGGGCAGGTACGACAGCGAGCTGGTGAGGCCGTACAGCTCGGCGACGTCGTCCAGGGCGCGCTCGCTGCCGTCCTCGGCGAGGCCGCAGGCCACCCGCAGCAGGAAGTGCTGGGGCGTCTCGACGACCTGGCGGGTGGTGGGGTGGCGCAGCAGGTAGCGCGAGTGCAGCGTGCGCAGCCCGAAGTACCCGAACCGGTCGTCGGCCCCGTCGGCGAGCGCCTGGTCGACCAGGGCGTCCAGCCGGGCGGCGTGGGTCCGTACGAACTCCGCGGTCTCGTCGGCGATCAGCCCCTCGCGGTGGCCGACTTCGACGGAGGCGGAGAAGGCGACCGCCCCCTGTTCGGCCGCCTCCTCCGAGATCGAGAGGGTGAGCAGCCGCGCGGCGAGCTTGGAGTACTGCGGCTCGTCACCGATCAGCCCGGCCGCGGCCTCGATGGCCAGCGACCGCAGTTCGGACTCGCCCGCGCCCTCGTACCGGCCGCGCAGGGCGGCGGCGGCCACCTTGCCGGGGTCGGTCGCGGTCAGGTCCTCGGTCAGCTTCGTCAGGGTGCGCAGCAGCGCGACGCCCGGACCGTCCTGCCCGGCCTCGCCCGGACCGCCGGCGGGCGTGGTCACCGCAGGCTGCACGACCTCGGCGTCTGACGCGGGTTCCGTTGGCGCGATGGTCACGTGATGCTCTCCCTCACTCGGCGGGGGCCAGGAGGGGCGGGGCGCGACGGCCGCACGCGCGCGTGCGGCACCCCGTGACGGCCAGGGGTGCGCGGGCACACCGCGCGGCGTCCACCGGCCCAACCCTCGGGGCCCGGACGTATCGACGTCCGCACCGATGGCGGTGCGGGCGTACCGTCGGCAGGTCCTCGGACTTCACGGGCGCGCGGCAGGGCCCTCATCGGGCCACTGGGCGCGCTCTTACACCGTTGCGGGACAGTTCCGGATTCCCACCGGATTCCCCTGCGGCGACAGCGAGGACGAGCATACATCTTGTGCTGCTCCCCGCGTGCACCCCCACATCTTGTGTCGCCACCTCATACCACTCCGACAGGTGTGCGAAGTGCCAGGGGGCGGGGGAGCGCCCGGAACGGCCCTCAGGCCGGGCCTGGAGCGCCTTTCAGGCCACGTCCCGCGCGAACGCCCAGAGAGTGATCCCCGGTACCGGTTCCCAGTCCCGCTCTTCCGCGCGCGCGAACCCCAGCCTGCGGTAGAGCCGGTGCGCGGGCAGTACGTGCCGCGGCGTGGACAGCACCATGCCGCTCAGCCCGAGTGCCCGCGCCCGCTCCAGACACGCCGCCACCAACGCCTCCCCGACCCCTCGTCCGCGCCCCTCGGGCCGCACCGCGAGCATCCGGAACTCGCCCTCCCCGGGCCCCGCCAGCTCCGCATACGGACTCCCGTACGCGGAGAAGGTGACCGTCCCCACCACCCGCTCGTCCGGCCCCTCCACGGCCACCAACACCTCGGCCTGCTCCGCCCGTTCCGCCACCTCCCGCAGCTTCGCCGCGTAGGCGTCGCGCTCCCCGGATACCAGCAGCCCATCGGCCAGATAGACCGCCACCAGCAACTCCCCGACCGCACCGAACTCCGCCTGGCGCACGGGCCTGATCGTGATGTCCATGGGGTCAAGTGTGGGGGGCGGGGCCGACGGCGGGGTGGGTGTCGGCGGGCTCGGCTATCGTCGGTTCCGCACCTCCCTGCTCCGCCCGTTGGAAGAAGGAGAAGGCCCGATGACCGCGCTTGCCGACCGGCCACACGTCATGGAGACGGAGCACTTCGAAGAGGCCGCCCGGATACTCAGCCGCCTGGAGAAAGGCGCTCGGCTGGAATTCATCGACGGGAAGGTCAGGAGCAAGCCGATGCCGGACGGGGCCCACGGGCGCATCATTCAGTGGCTGACGCGCATCTGTTTGCAGCAGCGGCCCGAACTCTGGCTCAACCCCGACCAAGGTCTCAAGGTGCAGGAGTACCGCGCAGGCCGCGCCCGGCCGGACGGCACGCTCGCACACATGGACGCCTTCAACGTCTCGGGCGAGTGGGCAGACCCCGATGCCGTACTCATGGTCGTCGAGGTGACCTCCCACGACTCCGACACCCATCAGCGCGACAGGGTGGAGAAGCCTCGCGCCTATGCGGAGACCGGTATCCCGCTCTATCTGCTGATCGACCGGCAAGCTTGCGAGGTATTGGTCCACAGCCAGCCTGACGGGGTCCGCTACGAGACGGTCAACACCGTTCCCTACGGCAAGCCCCTGCTTCTGCCCGACCCGGTGAACATCACCCTTGAAACCGAGGCTCTGAAGGACTGGGCGGACTGACCGCCCCACCTCCGACAAGCGAACGGGCCGCCGCGCCCAGGAGGAGCGCGACGGCCCGTAGCCGCAAGCGAGCCGGTGGCGTCAGTGCCCCGCCGGTGCCCCCGCCGTAGCAGGCGGCAGCTCCGCCGAGACGCCCTCGTCGCCGGCGTCCGCGGTGTAGTCGCCGGGGCTGGTCTCGTCGACGCCCTCAGGGGCCTTCATGGCCTTCAGGGCGAACGTCAGCACGACCGTCACCACGACGTTCAGGACGAAGGCGGTCAGGCCGATGTAGCCGATCTCGCCGATGCCGGGGATCTCCTTGCTGGAGCCGCCGAAGTGGGCCTGGGTCGGGCTGGCGACGCCGTACGCCGCGAGCGTGCCGTAGAGCATGCCGGCCGCCCAGCCGGTCAGCAGCGCCCAGCGGTGGAACCAGCGGGTGAACAGGCCGCCGACCAGGGCCGGCATGGTCTGCAGGATCCAGATGCCGCCCAGCAGCTGGAAGTTGATCGCGACGGTCTTGTCCATGGTGAGGACGAAGATCAGGGCGCCGACCTTGACCAGCAGGGAGACCAGCTTGGCGACCTTGTGCTCCTGCTCGGGCGTGGCGCCGGGCTTGAGGAAGTCCTTGTAGACGTTGCGGGTGAACAGGTTGGCCGCGGCGATCGACATGATGGCCGCCGGGACCAGCGCGCCGATGCCGATCGCGGCGAACGCGACGCCGGAGAACCAGCTGGGGAACATGTCCTCGAACAGCTGCGGGATGGCCAGCTGCGGGTTGCCCTGGATGTCCGTACCGGCCTTGACGGCCATGAAGCCGAGCAGCGCCAGGAAGCCCAGCATCAGGGAGTACAGCGGCAGGATCGTGGTGTTGCGGCGGATCACGTTGCGGCTGCGCGAGGAGAGCGTGGCGGTGATCGAGTGCGGGTACATGAAGAGCGCCAGCGCCGAGCCGAGCGCCAGGGTCGCGTACGCCCACTGTGCGTTGGGCCCGCTGGTCAGCTCGCCGCGCGGCTTGCCGGGGACGGCGCCGGGCTCGGCGAACGCCTTGCCGGCCGCGTCGAAGATCCCGTCGAAACCACCCAGTTTGATCGGGATGTAGACGATCGCCACGATGATGACCAGGTAGATCAGCCCGTCCTTGACGAAGGCGATCAGGGCGGGCGCGCGCAGGCCGGAGGAGTAGGTGTACGCGGCCAGCACCGCGAAGGCGATCAGCAGCGGCAGGTCCTTGACGAACCAGTTGGTGTGCGCGCCGCCGCCGATGCCCATCACGTCCAGGACGGCCTGGATGCCGACCAGTTGGAGCGCGATGTACGGCATCGTGGCGAGGATGCCGGTGAGCGCCACGGCCAGCGACAGGCCCTTGGAGCCGAAACGGCCGCGGACGAAGTCGGAGGTGGTGACGTAGCCGTGCTTGTGCGAGACCGACCACAGGCGGGGCAGGAAGGTGAAGATGAGGGGGTAGACCAGGATGGTGTACGGGACGGCGAAGAAGCCGGCCGCGCCCGCCGCGTAGATCGCCGCCGGTACGGCCACGAAGGTGTACGCGGTGTAGAGGTCGCCGCCCAGCAGGAACCACGTCACCCAGGTGCCGAAGCTCCGGCCGCCCAGGCCCCATTCGTCGAGGTTGGCGGACTGCTCGGCCTTGCGCCAGCGGGCGGCCAGGAACCCCATGACCGTCACGGCCAGGAAGAAGAAGACGAACACGGCGAGCGCCACGCCGTTGACGCCCTGGGTCGAGGAGGCCGCGAGCGCGGTGGAGGCGCCCGGTGCGGAGATCACGTCGGTCACTGGTCCGCACCGCCCTTGCGGGCGCGCTGCTCACGCTGCACGAGCTTGTACGCCACCGTCGTCAGCGCCGTCGAGATCAGCACCCACAGCATCTGGTACCAGTAGAAGAACGGGATCCCGATGAGCGTGGGCTCGATCCGGGCGTAGGAACTCACCCACAGCGTCGCCACGAACGGAGCGAGCAGGCACAGTCCGGCCACCACACGTGTGGGTGTGACGACGGGTCTGCTGCTGGGGGATTCGGCTGGCTCTGGCATCGCGTGGCTCCGTCCGTGGCGGCGAACTCCTGTGCAATCGGCTGAAAATCTATGGCAGAGCCGTGGCACGCGTCACTAGCTGTCCGCATATCGGTACGAAGAATCCGAGGGGGAGGAGCGGTCGGCGGGCCGGGTTCACTCCGTGGGGCGCTGCAGCCTCGCCACGAACTTGTAGCGGTCGCCGCGGTAGACCGAGCGCACCCACTCCACCGGCCGGCCCTGGGCGTCGAGCGAGTGCCGCGAGAGCATCAGCATCGGCAGGCCGACGTCGGTGCCCAGCAGACCGGCCTCGCGCGGGGTGGCGAGCGAGGTCTCGATGGTCTCCTCGGCCTCCGCGAGACGGACGTCGTAGACCTCGGCCAGCGCGGTGTAGAGGGAGGTGTACTTGACCAGGTTGCGGCGCAGCGCGGGGAAGCGCTTGGCCGACAGGTGGGTGGTCTCGATGGCCATCGGCTCCCCGCTGGCCAGCCGCAGCCGCTCGATGCGCAGCACCCTGCCGCCGGGGGCGATGTCCAGCAGACCGGCCAGCCGGTCGTCGGCGGTGACGTAGCCGATGTCCAGCAGCTGGGAGGTCGGCTCCAGGCCCTGGGCCCGCATGTCCTCCGTGTAGGACGTCAGTTGCAGCGCCTGGGAGACCTTGGGCTTGGCCACGAAGGTGCCCTTGCCCTGGATGCGCTCCAGCCGGCCCTCGACGACCAGTTCCTGCAGCGCCTGGCGCACCGTCGTGCGGGAGGTGTCGAACTCCGCGGCGAGGGTGCGCTCGGGAGGTACCGGGGTGCCGGGCGGCAGGGTCTCGGTGATCTCCAGCAAGTGCCGCTTGAGGCGGTAGTACTTGGGCACCCGTGCGGTCCGCGTGCCGCCGCCGCTCTCCGCGCTGCCCCCGTCGGTCTCCATGGCCCGCCTCTCCGACGCCTGTCGTGCTGCCGTCACCGGCTCCTCCGTACGTAGCGGCTCACATCGTGGCACGCGTGGGTTCGTTGTGCTCCCTCGCAGGTCCCGGCGTGCCGGATGTCGGTCCGGTAACGGACCTGACAGCGACTCTTATACACCCTTGACACCCCAAAAGGTCTAGGCCAAGCTGCGGGCACTGGTCTAAACCATTAAAGACCACACCCGGCCTTTAGGGGAGAGCGCAATGAAGCGTGGGCTCATAGCAGCGACGGCGGTCGCGGGAATGCTGGTGAGTGTCGCTGCCTGTGGGTCCAGCGACGGCAACAAGGCGGGCGCCGATGGCTTCAAGGGCCAGAAGCTGACCGTTTGGGTGATGAGCGGTTCGAACCCGGAGCAGTGGAGCAAGCAGGTCTCCGAGCAGTTCAAGAAGAAGACCGGAGCCACCGTCGAGTTCAAGGTCCAGCAGTGGAACGGAATTCAGCAGAAGCTGAGCACCGCCCTCTCCGAGGACACCCCGCCGGACGTCGTCGAAATCGGTAACACCCAGACCGCCGCCTATGCGAAGGCCGGCGCCCTGGCCGACCTCGGCGATCTGAAGAAGGAGATCGGCGCCGACTGGAACGACGCCTTCAACAAGGCCTCGCTCGTCGACGGAAAGCAGTACGCGCTGCCGTGGTACGCCGGCAACCGCGTGGTGATGTACAACAAGAAGATCTGGGCCGAGGCGGGACTCAAGGAACTGCCCAAGACCCGCAACCAGCTGTTCAAGGCGCTGGACGCCATCAAGCGGAAGACCGACGCCGAGCCGCTGTACCTCCCCGGCCAGAACTGGTACTTCCTCGACGGGCTGACCATCGGCACCGGCGCCGACCTGGTGAAGAAGCAGGGCGGCAAGTGGGTCTCCAACCTCGGCGACCCCAAGGTCGCCAAGGCCATGGACATCTACAAGCAGTACCAGGCCTTCAGCACCGCGCCGAAGAACAAGGACGAGGCCACCCCGCAGCAGGCCGAGGTCTTCGCCAAGGGGAAGACCGGCGCCGTCATCGCCATGGGCTACGAGGCCGCCACCGCCATCAAGGCCAACCCGAAAATCAAGAACGACATCGGATTCTTCACCATTCCCGGTGAGACCGCGGCCAAGCCCGAGGGCGTATTCCTCGGCGGTTCCAACTTCGCGGTCGCCGGCATGGGCAAGAACCAGGAACTCGCCAAGGAATTCCTGAAGATCGCCCTGTCGAAGCAGAACGACGGGCAGATGGTCAAGGAGGCCGGCTGGACCCCCAAGTCCCCGGACCTGGCCGGCGCCGCAAAGGAGAACCCGGCGGCCGCTGCCGCCGCCCCCGCGGCGCAGAAGTCCGGCGGCACCACCCCGCTGATCGCGCAGTGGGCCGCGGTGGAGAACGTACCGAACCCGATCAAGAGCTATATGACGGCCGTGTTGAACGGCACGTCCCCGGCCGACGCCGCCAAGGACATCGCGTCCGAGGTCAACGCGCGGCTCGCCAAGCAGTAGGCCCCGGCAGCCTACGGGGCCGGCCGGCACCGGCCCCGTACGCCCGCCGCCGGCGCACCGAGGTTCCACGGCAACAAGGGGGAGCAGCGACCCATGGCAGTGCAGCTCGACGACGCGGCGGCGAAGGCCGAGCCGCGGACCGGAAAGGGCGGCGATCCGCCCGCCCGCCGCGGCGCGGGAGGCCGACGGGCCGCCCGCGGCGCGCCCCGTCCCCCGGCCCGCCGCACCCCGTACCTCCTGCTGCTGCCCGCCCTGGCCGCCACCGCGGTCTTCCTGGGCTGGCCCATGGTCCGCAACCTGCTGCTCTCCTTCCAGAACCTCAACATGAAGGAGCTGATCCAGCATCTGACCGACTGGCGGGGGATCGGCAACTACCAGGAGATCCTGGGCAGCGAGCAGTTCTGGCGGGTCACCGGCCGCACCATCGTCTTCACCGCGGTCAACGTCGTCCTGATCATGGTCCTGGGTGTACTGATCGGACTGCTGCTGGCCCGCCTCGGCAAGAAGATGCGGCTGGTGCTCTCCCTCGCGCTGGTGCTGGCCTGGGCCATGCCGGTGATCGCCGCCACCACCGTCTTCCAGTGGCTCTTCGACTCCCGCTACGGCGTCGTCAACTGGGTGCTGGACCGGCTCGGCTGGCATGCGATGGCCCACTACGACTGGGTCGGCACCCAGCTGTCGACCTTCTTCGTGATCACCGTGCTGATCGTCTGGCAGTCGCTGCCGTTCGTGGCGCTCAACCTCTACGCGGCCACCACGACCATCCCCAAGGAGCTCTACGAGGCGGCCCGGATGGACGGCGCCGGCACCTGGAAGGTTTTCACCTCGGTGACCTTCCCGTTCCTCAAGCCCTTCTTCCTGGCCACCACGTTCCTCGAAGTGATCTGGGTCTTCAAGGCGTTCCCGCAGATCTTCGCGATCAACGAGGGCGGCCCGGACCGGCTCACCGAAACACTGCCGATCTACGCCTTCACCGAGGGCGTCGGCAACCTCCACTTCGGTATGGGCGCCGCGATCTCGCTGCTGACGATCGTGGTGCTGCTGGCCATGACCGCGTACTACCTGCGTCTGACGCTCCAGCAGGAGCAGCAAGAGGAGAACGAGCGGTGAAGCCCTCCCTCGCCGGCCGCATCTGGCCCAACGCCACGGCGCTCGTGCTCGCCGCCGGCTTCGTCTTCCCGGTCTACTGGATGTTCAACACGGCCTTCAAGCCGACCCGGGACATCATCAGCGAAGACCCCGTGTGGTTCCCCTTCCACGGCACCCTGGAGCACTTCGCGACCGCCGTGCACGCCCCGAACTTCTGGACCCTGGCCGGGAACTCGGTCGTCGTGACCGTGCTCGCCGTCGGACTCTCGCTGGTCATCGCGCTGTGCGGGGCGTTCGCGCTCACCCGGATGCGCTTCAAGGGACGCCGCGGCATCCTGCTGACCTTCATGGTCGCCCAGATGGCCCCCTGGGAGGTCATGGTGATCTCGATCTACCTGATCGTCCGGGACGCGGACATGCTCAACAGCCTGGTACCGCTCACCTGCTTCTACCTGCTGATGGTGCTGCCCTTCACCCTGCTGACCCTGCGGGGCTATGTCGCCGCGGTGCCCAGGGAACTGGAGGAGTCCGCGATGGTCGACGGCTGCTCCCGCCGCCAGGCCTTCCTCAAGGTCGTCTTCCCGCTGCTGGCACCCGGACTGATGGCCACCTCCCTGTTCGGCTTCATCACCGCGTGGAACGAGTTCCCGCTCGTGCTGGTCCTCAACAAGGAGCCGGCCATGGGCACCCTGCCGTTGTGGCTCTCGCAGTTCCAGAGCCAGTTCGGGGACGACTGGGGCGCCACCATGGCCGCCGCCTCGATCTTCGCCGTCCCGATCCTGGTCCTCTTCCTGTTCCTGCAACGCAAGGCGGTCGGCGGTCTCACCTCCGGCGCAGTGAAGGGATAACGCAGTCCATGACTCCCGTAGGCTCCGCACGCTCGGTACGCGCCACCGACACCCTCACCCGCGACGCGCTCGCCGTCCTCCAGCCCGGTTTCACCGGCACCACCGCCCCCGACTGGCTGCTGCGCCGGCTCGACGAGGGCCTGGCCGCCGTCGGCCTCTTCGGCCGCAACATCACCGACCCCGCGCAACTGGGCGCCCTCACCGCCCAGTTGCGCGGCGCACGCGAGGACGTCCTGGTCGCCATCGACGAGGAGGGCGGCGACGTCACCCGCCTCGAAGTGCGCGGCGGCTCCTCCTTCCCCGGCAACCACGCGCTGGGCGCCGTGGACGACACCGCCCTGACCCGCGGCGTCGCCCGCGAACTCGGCCGCCGGCTGGCCGACTGTGGCGTCAACCTCAACTGGGCGCCCTCCGCCGACGTCAACTCCAACCCCGCCAATCCGGTCATCGGCGTCCGCTCCTTCGGCGCCGACCCGCAGCTGGTCGCCCGGCACACGGCCGCCTACGTCGAGGGGCTGCAGTCGGCGGGCGTCGCCGCCTGCACCAAGCACTTCCCCGGCCACGGCGACACCGCGGTCGACTCCCACCACGACCTGCCGCGCATCGCCGCCGACCTGCCCACCCTCCAGGAACGCGAACTGGTGCCGTTCCGCGCCGCCGTCGCCGCCGGCACCCGGGCCGTGATGAGCGCGCACATCGTGCTGCCCGCCCTGGACGGCGACCGCCCGGCCACGCTCAGCCCCGCCGCCCTGCACGGCCTGCTGCGCGCTCCGGCCGGCGAGGGCGGGCTGGGCTTCGACGGGCTGATCGTCACCGACGGAATGGAGATGCAGGCCATCTCCGCCACCTTCGGCATCGAGCGCGGCAGCGTGCTGGCCGTCGCGGCCGGCGCCGACGCGATCTGTGTGGGCGGCGGACTGGCCGACGAGGACACCGTGCTGCGGCTGCGGGACGCCCTGGTGAGGGCGGTGCGCGAGGGCGAGCTGTCGGAGCAGCGGCTCGCCGACGCCGCGGCACGGGTGCGTGCCCTGGCGCGCTGGACACGGAGTGCGGGCGCGGGGGAGGGGGCCGTGCCCGCACCCGGGATCGGCCTGACCGCGGCCCGGCGGGCGCTGCGCGTCACCACCGCCGGCCGCCCCTACGAGCCGCTGACCGGCCCCGCCCACGTCGCCGCCTTCACACCGCTGGCCAACATCGCCGTGGGCGACGACACCCCCTGGGGCGTCGGCGCCGAGCTGGCCCGGCTCGTGCCCGGCACCGAAACCGCCGCCTACACCGCCGAATCCGCCGCCCGCGCCGGTACCCGGGCCCTGGTCGACGGCCTGCTCACCGCCGCCGCCGGCCGACGCGTGGTCGCCGTCGTCCGCGACGTCCACCGCCACCCCTGGATGGCCGACGCCCTCGACGCCCTGCTCACCGCCCGCCCCGACACCGCCGTCGTCGAAATGGGCGTCCCCCAGGCCCCGCCCCGAGGCGCCCTGCACATCGCCACCCACGGCGCCGCCCGCGTCTGCGGCCAGGCCGCGGCCGAAACCCTCATCCGCCCCACTCCGGTACCGCGCACCTGAAGTCCGCGCGGCGACGGTCCTCCGCGCGGCGACGGTCCTCCGCGCTCGGCCGCCCGGGAAAGGTGGCCGAGCGCACTCCGCCCCCTCGGCCACCTGACGACTCGGTGCCTACTGGGCCTACTGTGCCAACTGGGCTGCCGCGTCTACTGCGGCAGGACGACGCGCATGGTCAGGCCGCCGCCCTCGCGGGGTTCGGCGGTGATGCTGCCGTCGTGGGCGCGCACCACCGAGCGGACGATGGACAGGCCCAGCCCCACGCCCTTGTCGCTGCCGGTGCGCTCGGTACGCAGCCGCCGGAAGGGCTCGAAGAGGTTCTCCACCTCATAGGCGGGGACCACCGGCCCGGTGTTGGCCACCACCAGCACCGCACACCCCGGCGCGGGCTCGGTGGTGACCTCCACCCAGCCGCCCACCCGTCGCCCGCCACCACCCTCAACCGGAAGCGCTCCGCGCCCTTGAACGGCGACGTTGTAGCGCACCGCGTTCTGCACCAGATTCAGCGCGATCCGCTCCAGCAGCACACCATTGCCCTGCACGAAGACCTGCTGCCGCACCCCGCGCAGCGCCACCCCCTTGGCCTGCGCCTCCCCCCGCATCTGGTCCACCGCCTGCGCGGCCACCTCCGACAGATCCACCGGCCGCTTGTCCACGACCTTGTTCTCACTACGGGCCAGCAACAACAGCCCCTCCACCAACTGCTCACTGCGCTCATTGGTCGCCAGCAACGTCTTGCCCAACTGCGCCAACTCCGCCGACGCCCCCGGATCGGCCAGCTGCACCTCCAACAGCGTCCGATTGATCGCGAGCGGCGTCCGCAACTCATGCGACGCATTCGCCACGAACCGCCGCTGCGACTCAAACGCCCGGTCCAACCGGTCCAACATCTCATCGAAGGTGTCCGCGAGCTCCTTGAGCTCGTCATCCGGCCCACCCAACTCGATCCTGCGATGCAGATCCGACCCCGCCACCCGCTGCGCCGTACGCGTGATCCGCCCCAACGGCGCCAGCACCCGCCCCGCCATCGCATAACCGAACGCGAACGCCACCACCGTCAGACCCACCAGAGCGATCAGCGAGCGGTGCAGGAAGGTGTTCAGCGCCAGTGCGCGCTGGTCCTGGACGCAGTCGCCGATCGCCTGGTTGATCTCGCCGGCCGTGCCGACCGCCGGCAGGTGGGGACAGTCGACATTGCCCACCCTGACGTCACTGCCGAAGACCCTGAACTCGGGGGTGCCGTCCTTGAGGGTGTCGGCCGCCAGGATGTAGATGATCGTCAGCAGCACGATCCCCGCCATCAGGAACATGCCGCCGTACAGCAGCGTCAGCCGTATCCGGATGGTCGGCCGCAACCACGGCGCCGGACGACGGCGCGGCCCAGGACCCCGGGTGGACTCAGGGCCCCGGGGCGCCTCAAGGCTCCGGGGCGCCTCAGAACTCCCCTTGGGATTCGCACTCCCCGTGGGTTTCGGACTACGGGTGGGCTTTGGAGGTACGGTCACCGGTGCGGGCTGCTGGGCCGAGGCTGCCACGGCGCTCAGCCCCGACGACCCGGTGAGGCGGGCACGGCGACCGGAACCTGGACCACGGGTGAGCACACGGCTGAACCTTCCTCAGATACCTCACAGCGCACGACAGTTGCCGCGCCTCACCCATCCTGCTCAAAGAGGCCGTAAACCGGCAGTAAGCGCGGAATCGCCGCTCCGCTGGGCACAGCGGCCGAGTCGCTCCGCCGCGAGAGGTACCGAGTCGCCCGCCCCCGGCCCCGGCCGCCCGAATACGCCGTGGCCGGGGGGACGGAGACCGGAGAGGAACTTCCTAGAGCCCCTGCCACTCCGGCTTGGTGGCGTAGGTGGCGCGGAAGTAGTCGGCGAGCTTCAGCTTGGCGGCCGCGGCCTCGTCGACGACGACCGTGGCGTGGGGGTGGAGCTGGAGCGCCGAGGCCGGGACCAGTGCGGCGACCGGGCCCTCGACGGCGTGGGCCACGGCGTCCGCCTTGCCCTCGCCCGTGGCGAGCAGTACCAGGTGGCGGGCCTCCAGGATGGTGCCGATGCCCTGGGTGATGACGTGGTGGGGCACCTCGTCGAGGCTGTCGAAGAACCGGGCGTTGTCCTCCCGGGTCTGCTGGGTCAGCGTCTTGATGCGGGTGCGGGAAGCCAGCGACGAGCAGGGCTCGTTGAACCCGATGTGCCCGTCCGTACCGATGCCGAGCAGCTGGAGGTCCACTCCGCCGGCCTCACCCAGCGCACGGTCGTACGCCTCGCAGGCGGCCTGCACGTCCTGGGCCGTGCCGTCGGGGCCCATGAAGGAGTCCTCGCCGAGACCGAGCGGCTCGACCACCTCGCGCAGCACCACCGAACGGTAGGACTCGGGGTGCCCGGCCGGCAGGCCGACGTACTCGTCGAGCTGGCAGATGCGGGCCCGCGAGGCGTCCACGGCGCCGGCCCGGACCTTCGCCGCCAGTGCCTCATAGATGGGCAGCGGGGTCGAGCCGGTGGCCACACCGAGCAGCGCGTCGGGCTTGCGGCGCACCAGAGCCGCGATGGCCTCCGCGATCAGCTCGCCGCCTGCCCTGGCGTCCGGAACGATGACAACTTCCACGTTTTGGCCTGCCGTTCTGGAGAGTGGACTCATATGGTCATGTGGTATAGACCAATCTATCAGAGGGTGGACCCCCGGTCCCGACGGCGCCTGCGAACGACGGGACACGTTTTCCCGTCGTTCGGGTGACCGGAAGGCCGCCGGACCAGGCGCCGTCAGGAGGGGGAGGCGAGCGGGGAAGCCCCAGGGCCGAGAGCCGCCCAGGCCCCGAGGTGCTCAGGCCGGGGGTGTCCATGGCTCCGGGGTGCTCAGGCCGGGAGAGGTGTCCGCGGCTCGGGTGCGCCCAGGCCGGCAGGCGCCAAGGCCCGCAGGATCGAGGCCGCGAGCCCCCCGGGGCGGACCGTGCGCCGTCAGAGCAGGGCGCCTCCCGTCGCGTCGATCCACTGCCCCGTCACCCAGCGGCTGTCGTCCGACGCCAGGAAGGCCACCACGTCGCCGATGTCGTCCGCCTGCGCTATCCGGCCCAGCGGGGACATCTCCGCCAGCCGCCGCTGCGCTTCGGTGTTGGCCTCGCCCCTGAGCCAGCCGGCGTTCATATCGGTGTTCACCGCCCCGGGAGCCACCGCGTTCACCGTGATCCCGCGCGGGCCCAGATCCTTGGCGAGCGTCGAGGTGAACACGTCGAGCGCGCCCTTGGTCATGGCGTAGGCGATCAGTTCGGGCTTGGCCGCGCCGCGGGTCAGCCCCGTCGAGGTGTTGATGATCCGCCCGCCGTCCCGCAGGCGGGACAGCCCGTGCTGGACGATGAAGAACGGCGCCTTGGTGTTGACCGCGAAGAGGTGGTCGAAGTCCTGCGCCGTCACCTCGCCGATCCGCTTGAGCGTCCCGTCCACCGCTTTGTTGATCCCGGCGTTGTTGACCAGGATGTCCAGGCCCTCGGCCTGCTCGTCGAACGCGGACCACAGCGCTTCGGCGTCTCCCGGCGCGCCCAGCTCCGCCCGGACCGCGAAGGCCTGACCCCCCGCCGCCTCGATCGCCGCGACCGTCTCCTTCGCCGCGGTCTCGTCACGGCCGTAATGCACGCCGACCCGCGCGCCGTCCCTCCCCAGCCGCTCGGAGATCGCCCGGCCGATCCCCCTGCTGCCGCCTGTCACCAGTGCCGTCCTGCCGCTGAGCGCGCCCATGGCCGTGCCCCTCCCTGTTCGTGCGTGCGCGCGTCCGTGCCAGATCGCGTGCAGCTCCCGACCGCCGAGCGATCCCCTATTTCTGTATCGCTCGCTACAGAAAACCGTAGCACGCGTTCCGTACCGACCGCTATAAAATTCCTCCCATGGCGACCAAGGAAACGAAGCAGCGTGGCCGGCCCCGGTCCTTCGACCGCGAGACGGCGCTGGAGCGGGCGGTCCGGTCCTTCTGGGAGCAGGGCTACGAGGCCACATCCATCTCCGACCTCACCCGCGCCATGGGCATCAGCGCCCCCAGCCTCTATGCCGCCTTCGGCGACAAGCGGGCGCTGTTCGACGAGGTCGTCGCCGAGTACGGGCGGCTCTACGGGGGCTTCATCTCCCGAGCCGTGGCCGAGGAGCCGACCGCCCGCCGCGGCGTCGGACGCGCACTGCGCGAGGCCGCGGTCGAATACACCCTGCCCGGCCGCCCGCGCGGCTGCCTGGTCATCAGCGCCGCGCTGAACACATCCCCCGCGTCCACCGAAGTCGCCGACTTCCTGCGGGAGATGAGGCTGTCGAACATCCGGGAGATCGCCGGCGCCATCCGGGCGGACGTCGCCACGGGGGAGCTCCCGGCGGATACGGACGCCGGTGCGCTGGCCGGCTTCGTGGGGGCCGTCATCCAGGGCATGTCCCAGCAGGCGCGGGACGGTGCGGAGCAGGCGGAGCTGGCGGCGATCGCCGAGCTGGCGATGGCGGCCTGGCCGCGGACGGCGAGCGGGGCGACGGCCTGAGGGCCCCCGAAAACACCCGCGGGCCGCGGCGCCGGGACAGGACCCTCAACCTGTCCGGCACCGCAGCCCGGAGCTGACATCGGCCGGCCCCGCCTTGCGGGCGGAGGGTGTCCCCATGTGCGGTAGGGGCGCCACCCCGTCCTGGGGCCGGTCGATCGGAGGCCTTGGCGCAGTCAGGGCAGAGAGCGCCGTCGGCCTCGTTCCGCTCTCCTGTGCGGGGAGAACGGAGGTCTTTGCTGAATTCTGGACTAGACCATTCTTACTTGTCCATGCCCGTGCAGGCACAACACATACACCGTACGCCGGTAGGCTCCAAGACGTGCCCTCCATGAACGATCTCGTCCGCCAGCACACCGCTCTGAGCGACTCCGACCTCGAGTGGCTCCATCTGCTGGTCTCGGAGTGGCAGCTGCTCTCCGACCTCTCCTTCGCCGATCTCGTGCTGTGGGTCCCCACCCTCGACGGCACCCGCTACGTCTCCGTCGCCCAGATGCGCCCCAATACCGGGCCCACCTCCTACCAGGACGACATGGTGGGCCACCTCGTTCCCCGGGGACGACGTCCGATGCTGGACTCCGCCTTGGATGAGGGCCGCATCGTACGCGAGGGCGACCCGGAGTGGCGAGAGGAAGTGCCGGTCCGGGTTGAGTCCATTCCGGTACGCCGCGAGGGCCGGGTGCTCGGCGTGATCGCCCGCAACACCAATCTGCTGACCGTGCGCACCCCCAGCCGGCTGGAGCTCACCTACCTCCAGAGCGCCTCCGACCTCGCCCAGATGATCGCTGCCGGAACGTTTCCCTTCCCGGGCCAGCAGGTCGACATGGACGCCTCGCCGCGCGCCGGCGACGGGCTGATCCGGCTCGACGCGGACGGCGTCGTCCAGTACGCCAGCCCCAACGCGCTCTCCGCCTACCACCGGCTCGGGCTCGCCGCCGACCTGGTGGGCCACCACCTGGGCCAGGCCACCGCAGAACTGGCACCCGCGCGCGGCCCGGTGGACGAGGCCCTGGTCAAGCTCGCCAGCGGCTGGGCCCCCAGGGAGTTCGAGGTCGAGGGCAACGAGGGCGTGATCCAGTTGCGCGCCATTCCGCTCAAGCCGAAGGGCACGCACATCGGTTCGCTGGTGCTGCTGCGCGACGTCACCGAACTGCGACGTCGCGAGCGGGAACTGATCACCAAGGACGCCACCATCCGGGAGATCCACCACCGGGTGAAGAACAACCTGCAGACGGTCGCCGCACTGCTGCGGCTGCAGTCCCGCCGGATGGACTCCGAACAGGGCCGCGAGGCCCTCAACGAGGCCGTACGCAGGGTCGGTTCGATCGCGATCGTGCACGAGACGCTGTCCCAGAACCTCGACGAGCGGGTCGAGTTCGACGAGATCGCGGACCGGGTGCTGGCCATGGTCGCGGAGATCTCCCCGGGCAAGGTGATCACCCGCCGCACCGGCCGCTTCGGCATCCTGGACGCGGAGGTGGCCACGCCGCTGTCGATGGTGCTCACCGAGGTGCTGCAGAACGCCCTGGAGCACGCCTTCGACCAGGCGGAACACGGCATCGTCGAGGTCGGCGCGGTGCGCGGCGGCAGCCGTACCGAGCCGCGGCTGCTGGTCACCGTCCAGGACAACGGCCGCGGGCTGCCCGAGGGCTTCGATCCGCACCGCGCCGGAAACCTGGGGCTGCAGATCGTACGGACCCTGGTGGAAGGCGAGTTGGGCGGAAAGTTCGACATGGTGCGGGCGGCCGGACGCGGCACCCAGGTCGTCCTGGACGTGCCCGTGCGCCCCGAGAAGCAGCACTGAGGCGCAAGGCGGTATATCGGGACGGGGGAGCGGTACGGCGGACCGGAACGGAAAGCGTTCCGGGGAAGCGGTACGGCGAAGCGGTTTCGAGACCGTACCGAGGCGGAACCGATATCCCCTCCGGCAAGGGGAAAGGGAGCCGGCCCGAACAGCAACAAGCCCCGGACCATACGGTCCGGGGCTCAAAGCTATTGCGATGCGATAACGACCGGGCTATTCGGCGCCGATGATGCATCGGGTGTACTGCGCGCTGCGGCTCGGGGGCCACGGGGCGGCTGGCTCAGGCGCTGGCGTTGCGCGCCCGGTTGCGAGCTGCACGGCGCTTCATCGCGCGGCGCTCGTCCTCGCTCAGACCACCCCAGACGCCGGAGTCCTGGCCGGACTCGAGCGCCCACTGCAGGCACTGCTCCATGACGGGGCAGCGGCGGCAGACGGCCTTGGCTTCCTCGATCTGCAGCAGCGCAGGACCGGTGTTGCCGATAGGGAAGAAGAGCTCGGGGTCTTCCTCGCGGCAAACGGCGCGGTGACGCCAGTCCATGGCTGCTCCATCTCCTCGTGTGACGGGATCGTTGCTTGTGAATGTGAACGCTTTCACGAATCCCTCCACAAGGGAAGGCCCGATCTCCAGCTGTGAACTGGTGCGGTCCTGTGAATGAGGAGGGGGATTCGGGCTCTCAAGGGGGCCGGTAAAGCGGCCGTCCCGATCGCCATGAAGAGACTCGCAAACCTCGGCGGCGGATACAACCCCTTCCGGAAACTTTTTTTTGATTCCTTGGTGTCGCCTCGGTCACAGCCGTCATTCCAGGGGGTGGGAACCAGCCTAAACGTTCGAGTGAAAGGACTTTAGGCCCTACTGCTCACACAATCACACGCAGTGCACGGCGAACGCCTGTGAACGTCACACTCGTACGCAGGCCCAGGTGGTCACCGTCCATCTGGAAGGGCAGCGGAACCTGCGAATGCAAGGTGAAGTTCGTGAGGTCGTGAAGTGAGAGCGCGTGCTTGCCATGGGGGCCGCGCTCGGGTGTTGACGTCAGCAGCTGAGTGACATAACGGGCCACCGCGGGGGACGAGAGCTTGCTCAGTGCGAACAGGTCCAGCCCGGTGTCGAACGACGCGTCCGGGGACGGGTAGATCGGCCGATTGCCCAGGTAGGACCACGGAGCGGTGTTGCAGATTATGGCCAGCGCCAGGTTCTCGACGAGCTCCGCGGCGCCGTCGTCACCGCCCGGACGTTCGAGGGCGATGACCCCCTGGCGGCGGTTCGCCTCGCCCAGGAACTGCCGTACGACCTGTCGCACGTACAGGGCGTGGGTCGAACGCTTGCCGCGTTCGCGCTGCTGCTCGACCCGGCCGACGACGCCGGCGTCGAAGCCGAAGCCCGCGCAGAAGGTGAACCAGCGCTCCGGTACGCCCTCGTCCTCGGTGCCCGGGGTGCCGGCGGCCAGGCCCAGGCCGATCGTGCGCTCACTGCCGTCGCGCAGCGCGTCCAGCAGGGCGCCGGTCGCCTCCACGACGTCGTTGGGCAGCCCCAGCGCGCGGGCGAAGACATTGGTGGAGCCGCCGGGGACGACGGCCAGCCGCGGGTGCGAGTCCGGGTCGGGACCGTTCGCCAGCAGACCGTTGACGACCTCGTTGACCGTGCCGTCCCCGCCGAGCGCCACCACCAGTTCGGTCTCCCCGCCCTCGGTGGCCTGCCGGGCGAGATCGCGGGCGTGCCCGCGGTAGCGGGTCTCGGCGACCTCCAGTTTGAGATCGCTGGCGAGTGCGTGGGTGAGTACCTCACGGGTGCGGGCACTGGTGGTGGTTGCAGCGGGATTGACCACGAGGAGTGCGCGCATGTGCAGCAGCGTACCTACCTGCTGGTACCCGTCTCACGCCCCGTCCGGATCCGGGGCATCCCCGGGCTGGGGCAGCGCCGGCGCTACCCTGCTGGGGTGAGCAGTCAGCAGAAACAGTCCGCGCGGCGAGCGGCCGGCGCCCCCGCCGCGGCCGCGCCGAACGAGCCGTCCGGCCCGCGCCCTGCCCGGCTGAGCGCCGCCGCGGCGCTCACCGCGGTCGAGGGGGCCGCGCTCGCGGCGCTCGGTGCGTACATGCTGATCATGGGACTGGCCGGTTCGCCGGACAGTCCGCGGCAGGCGGAGATGGGCGGGCTGACCGTGCTCGCGCTCGCCGCGCTGCCGCTGGTCGCGGCCCGGGGGCTGTGGCTGCGCCGGCGCTGGAGCCGGGGCCCCTCGCTGATCACGCAGATCGTCGCGCTGCCCGTGGCCTGGACGCTGGTCAACGGCGGCGGGGCGCTGATCGCCGCCGGTATCGCACTGGCCGTCGCCGCGCTCGTCGTGCTCGTCCTGCTGGTCAACCCGACGGCCACCGAGGCACTGGGTATCGGGCCGCGCGAGAACCCGTAGGCGAGAACCCGTAGGCGACCAGGCGACGTACGGCTCCGTAGGCCGTGACAGACGCCGTGCCCCGATACCGCACGACCCCGTAGGTGACCAGGCGACGTACGCCCTCCGGAGGCCGTGAGAGGCGTCGTGCCGCGGTACCCGTAGGGGGCGGGCGAACGGATCCCGTAGGGGGTGCGAGGGCCCCCTACGGGCCACAACGGGGCGCGGCCGGGTTGGTATTCCGCAGGGGGCCGGGACGGCGCCTAGGGGAGGGTCGGCACGGTGACCACTGGCGGGGCAGGCTCCGTGGGGCAGGGCCCGTGGGGCAGGCTCCGTGGGGCACGGCCCCTGGGGCGGGGGCAGGCCCCGTGGGGCGGGGCCGGGGCGTTGCCCGCGAAGCGGGGTCGGGGCGGTGCCCGTAGGGCGGCCGGGGTGGCATTGCCGTGATCGCCGGGTCCCGCCCCGCTCCGTGGGGCGCTTGTCACTCCTCCACGAGCAGCTTGTCGCGGAGCTGGGCGAGGGTGCGGGCCAGCAGCCGGGAGACGTGCATCTGGGAGATGCCGACCTCCTGGGCGATCTGCGACTGGGTCATGTTGCCGAAGAAGCGCAGCAGCAGGATCTTCTTCTCGCGCGGCGGGAGGTCCTCCAGCAGCGGCTTGAGGGACTCGCGGTACTCCACACCCTCCAGCGCCTCGTCCTCGGCGCCGAGGGTGTCGGCGACGGCCGGGGACTCGTCGTCCGTGTCCGGCACGTCCAGGGAGAGCGTGCTGTAGGCGTTGGCGGACTCCAGGCCCTCCAGGACCTCCTCCTCGGAGATCGCCAGATGCTCGGCCAGCTCATGGACGGTCGGCGCCCGGCCGTGCCGCTGGGAGAGCTCGGCGGTCGCCGTCGTCAGCGACAGCCGCAGCTCCTGGAGGCGACGCGGGACGCGGACCGCCCAGCCCTTGTCGCGGAAGTGCCGCTTGATCTCGCCGACGACGGTGGGGGTGGCGTACGTGGAGAACTCCACGCCGCGCTCCGGGTCGAAGCGGTCCACCGACTTGATCAGGCCGATGGTGGCGACCTGGGTCAGATCGTCCAGTGGCTCGCCGCGGTTGCGGAACCGCCGGGCCAGATGCTCGACGAGCGGGAGGTGCATGCGGACAAGGGTGTTGCGCAGCTCCGCCCGCTCCGGGGAGCCCTCGGGCAGCTTGCGCAGCTCGTAGAACATCGCCCGGGCGCCGCTGCGGTCCTGCGGCTCCTGGGAATGCTGCTGGTTGTGCAGCTTGTCTTCGGGAGCGGGCGCGTCCTGCCGCTGCACCTGCTGACCCTGCTGCTCGCTGTGGTCCATGTGGTCTGCCCGCTCCGCCTGCTCCGCCGCGTCCAAATGGCCGCCGTGGTCGTCCACTCCCACCGGATGCGGCCGGGCCTGCTGCTCGGGGATGGTCGCGCTCGACGCCATCCGCCCGCCGCGTTCGAGATCTTTCACGGGGCCCCCTGTTCGGTCATGACGGTCCGGGACCGGCGCCGCGCTCCTTGTACAGACTGATGGTGACCGTACGGTCCTCGGCGACGGTGGAATCGACCTTGCCGGCGAGTGCGGAGAGCACCGTCCAGGCGAAGGTGTCGCGCTCCGGGGCACGGCCGTCGGTCGTCGGGGCGGACACGGTCACCTGCAGTGCGTCGTCGATCAAGCGGAAGACGCAGCTCAGCACACTGCCGGGGACGGCCTGTTGCAGCAGGATCGCGCAGGCCTCGTCGACCGCGATGCGCAGATCCTCGATCTCGTCGAGGGTGAAGTCCAAGCGGGCTGCGAGCCCGGCCGTGGCCGTACGCAGCACGGACAGGTAGGCACCCGCAGCGGGCAGACGGACTTCCACGAAGTCCTGAGTCCCGGGCTCGCCTGCGATCTGGGACACCCTCACCTCCAAGGTGGCACAAGCTGGTTGAGCTGGAATGCGCGATATTCGCGTTGTTCGGGATATTTCGCTCCGGCGCTGTCTCCTGTCGGGTGAAAGGAGAACGATCCGGCGCGGCACATGGTTCGGCTGTGACGCTATCGCGATCTGCGGGCCGGTGTCGCCCGGAAGAGGCACGGCCGTCTCCGGGCGGCATCCGCCCCGAGGCCGCCGCATACCTTAGCTGTCACTGATTGTAAAACTGCGGGTACGGACAGTGGCTAGGGGTGTGCACTGCCAAATCGAGGCCGATTACGCTCCGTTGACGCGCGGGGCGGCTGCCAGGTCGTGCAGTGCCCCTCCAGTGAGCCGGAAGACGGTCCATTCGTCCATGGGCTGTGCACCGATCGACCGGTAAAAACCGATGGACGGATCATTCCAATCCAGGACTGACCACTCGAAACGCTCGTATCCGCGGTCCACGCAGATCTTCGCGAGGGCCGCGAGCAGCGCCTTGCCGTGGCCGCCGCCGCGCGCCTCGGGGCGGACGTAGAGGTCCTCCAGATAGACACCGTGCGTGCCCGTCCAGGTGGAGAAGTTCCGGAACCACAGGGCAAAGCCCACCGGGGCGCCGTCCGCCTCGGCGATCAGTGCGAAGGCGGCCGGCTGCGCGCCGAAGAGGGCCTCCTTCAGCTGCGGCTCGGTGGCCTGCGCGGCCTCGGGGGCGCGCTCGTACGCGGCCAGCTCGCCGATCATGGTGAGGATGACGGGGACGTCGTCCGGGGTCGCTTCGCGGATCATAGGTGAAGACTAAACGGACCCCGCTGAAGGTTTCACCCGCCTTTCGCGCACCGGCTCCCGTCGCACCGCCGTGCGGCCCGGACCGGCTCCCGGTCACACCAGCTGCTGGTCGACGAAGCACCAGCGCCAGGAGTCACCCGGCTCGAACGTCCGCATCACGGGGTGGCCGGTCTCCTCGAAGTGCCCCGTCGCGTGCCGGTACGGCGAGGAATCGCAGCAGCCGACATGGCCACAGGCCAGACAGAGCCGCAGCTGTACGGGGTGGCTGCCGACGGCCAGGCACTCCAGGCAGGTCGCGCTCAGCGGGGCCGGCTCGGCGCCCGGCAGGTCGGCGACGTGCGCGCACTCGTTCATGCCGAGACCTCGCTTCGCTCGGCCCCGCACTCGCCAGGCACGCACCTTTGCACGATTCGCTCGCTGCGCTCACTCATGATGGCCAGGTTAGATCGCCGGGACGGATGGCGACGGGTACGGGGACGGGACGGGCCGATGGCTGTGATGCCGCTGTTTTTGCTGGTCGCGGGGAGCGCGGCGGTGGCCGGGCTGGCGCGCCGCACGCCCGTGCCGGCGCCGCTGCTGCTGGTGGCCGCCGGGCTCGCGGCGTCCGCCATCCCCGGTGTCCCGGACTACCCCCTCGATCCGCACATCGTGCTGCCGCTGGTGCTGCCCCCTCTGCTGCACACCGCCGCCCTCGACAGCTCCTACCTGGACCTGCGGGCCAACCTGCGGCCGGTCGCGCTGCTGTCGGTGGGCTATGTGCTGTTCGCGACGCTGGTGGTCGGCTACGCCGCCTACCTCCTCGTCCCGGATCTGCCGCTGACCGCGGCCCTCGTCCTGGGCGCCGTCGTCGCACCGCCGGACGCCGTCGCGGCCACCGCCATCGCCCGCCGGCTCGGGCTGCCGCACCGGATCACGACGATCCTCCAGGGAGAGTCGCTGGTCAACGACGCCACCGCGATCACCGCCTACAAGGTGGCGGTGGCCGCGGCCGTCGGGATCGGTGCCACCTGGGGCGCCGGGATCGAGGAGTTCGCCCTGGCCTCCGTGGGCGGCATCGGCATCGGTGTCGTGCTGATGGTGCCGCTGCACTGGCTGCGCGTCCGGCTGCGCGAGTCGGCGCTGCTGGAGAACACCCTGTCGCTGCTCATCCCGTTCGTCGCCTACGCGGCGGCCGAGCAGGTCGGGGCCTCCGGGGTGCTCGCCGTCGTCGTGGTCGCCCTCTACCTGGGGCACCGCTCCTGGCAGGTCGACTTCGAGACCCGGCTCCAGGAGGAGGCCGTCTGGAAGATGATCTCCTTCCTGCTGGAGTCGGCGGTCTTCGCGCTGATCGGACTGCAGCTGCCGGTCGTGCTGCGCGGCCTGGGGGAGTTCAGCGGGGGCGAGGCCCTCTGGTACGCGGTCGTGGTGTTCCTCGTCGTGGTCGTGGCCCGCTTCGTCTGGGTCTTTCCCGCGACCTATGTGCCGCGCCTGGTCTCGGCACGGATCCGCACCCGCGAGCCCGACACGACCTGGACCGCGCCGGTCATCGTCGGCTGGGCCGGGATGCGCGGCGTGGTGTCGCTGGCCATCGCGTTCTCCATCCCGGCCACGGTGCAGGGCGGTGGCCCCTTCCCCGCGCGCAACCTCGTGCTCTTCCTGACCTTCACCACCGTCATCGCCACCCTCGTCGTCCAGGGCCTCACGCTGCCGCCGTTGATCCGTGCGCTGCGGCTGCCCGGCCGGGACGCCCAGGCCGAGACGCTCGCCGAGGCCCAGGCCCAGAGCGAGGCCTCGCGGGCCGCCGAGGAGCGCCTGGACGAACTGCTCCGGGACGAGCGCAACGCGCTGCCCGGCCCGCTCGCCGACCGGCTGCGCACCGTCATGGAGCGGCGCCGCAACTCGGTGTGGGAGCGGCTGGGCGCGGTCAACGAGGTCACCGGGGAGTCCGCCGACGAGACCTACCGCCGGCTGGCCCGGGAGATGATCGACACCGAGCGGCGGGTCTTCGTCCGGCTGCGCGACGCCCGGCGCATCGACGACGAGATGATGCGCACGCTGCTGCGCAGGCTGGACCTGGAGGAGGCGGCGGCGTACCGGGAGGGTGCCGAGTAGCCCGGCGGGCGGGCGGCCGCTGTCACCCGGGGGTTGTCACCGGGCGCCGCCCGCGCGGCGCCTCACGGCGTGCCGGTGACGACCGCGGCGACCGTGCTGCCCCGCGGGAAGGCGCCCTCCTGGGCCAGCGTGGTCAGCCCGTAGAGCAGCTTGGCGACGTAGACCCGCTCCAGGGGCAGCCCGTGCCGCGCGGCGAAGGCGTCGGCGAACGCATCGAGCCGCGGGGTGCTGCGGGCGTAGCCGCCGCAGTGGAAGCGGGTCTCCAGCCGCCAGTCGCCACGCGGTGCCCCGAATGCCGCGCGCTGCAGCTCCTCGACGGTCTGCTGGAGGAAGTGCGGGGTGCCGCCCTTGAGCACGGGGATGCCCAGGGCCCGCTGGCCGGGTGCCAGGCCGGCGGCCAGTCCGGCCAGGGTGCCGCCCGTACCGCAGGCCACCGCGACCGTGTCGGCGGCGCCGCGCAGCTCCCGGCCCAGCTCCGCACAGCCCTGTGCGGCCAGGGCGTTGCTGCCGCCCTCCGGTATGACGCGGAACGCGCCGAAGCGGTCGTGCAGCGCGTCGAGCACGTCCGCCTCGGCCTTGCGGCGGTAGGCGGCCCGGTCGATGAAGTGCAGTCGCATCCCGTCGGCGGCGCAGCGGGCCAGCGACCAGTTGAGCGGTGCGCCGGCCAGCTCGTCGCCGCGGACCACGCCGATGGTGGCGAAGCCGAGCAGCCGGCCGGCCGCCGCGGTGGCCCGCAGGTGGTTGGAGTACGCGCCGCCGAAGGTCAGCAGCGCGCGTTCGCCCGCGGCGGCCGCGGCCCGCAGATTGGGCGCCAGCTTGCGCCACTTGTTGCCGGGCAGGTCCGGATGGATCAGATCGTCCCGCTTGAGCAGCAGCCGCACGCCGCGGCGTGCGAACGGCTCGTCCTCGACCTCCTGCAGGGGCGAGGGCAGCCGGGGGCGCAGCGCGCTGAGGCCGGGCGGCGGATCGGGGACGGTGCGGGTCACGCGGCCCATTGTCGCGCGGGGGCGGCGCCGGCCCGTCGTGCGCCCGGCCGGCGGGCGTCCAGCCCCGGCCCGCCGCTCACTTCAGCAGCGCGCCGATCCGCTCGCGCAGCGCGTCCATCGTGAAGCCGCGCGGATCGACCTTGCCCGGCTGCCACTCCAGATGGCCGAGCACCGAACGCTCCCCCCAGCCGTGCGCCCGGCACACCGCCGCCGCGGCCCGCTCCAGCGCCTCCACCTGGGCCTCGGGCCAGGGGTCCTCGCCGTCGCCGAGGTTCTCGCACTCGAAGCCGTAGAAGACGCGGTTGCCGTCGGTGTCGGCCTCGTTGTCCGGCGGCAGCCGCTTCTCGGCGATCACCGCGCGCAGCACGTCACCGTCGCCGAGGCCCGCGTGATTGGCGCGGCCGCAGCCCACCAGATGGACCGTGCCGTCCTTGGTGATCACGCCGTGGCACAGCGGGCCGGGCAGATCCGGCCGGCCGTCGCGGCAGAGCCGGACGGTGCGCTCGGCGCCGGAGGTGCCGGTGTGGTGCACCATCACGCCGTGCACCGGGCCCCAGGCCCCCTTGTCGTCGCGGTTGTGCGTCCTCCAGCCGTCGGTCTCGACGACCCGCAGCCCCTCGGACCTGAGCGCGTCGAGGAACCGTTCGGCGGACAGCGGTCGGGACATGGCCCACTCCGATGCGTGCGCGGCGGCCGCCGGCCGCGCACCGCCTCCTGCCTCGCTTGTACGGGACGGTCCGGCACCGAGGGAGCGGAACGGAATTAAACGGACCGGTCGTTCGGGGCGCGTACGAGCGGTTTCGGCCGCCGCCGCGGCGCTCGGCCCCGACTGACCGGGCGGCCGGGAGCCTACCCGTGCAGGAACCCGTTCCCGTGCGCGCTGATGTGCGCCTCCAGCGCGCTGAGCGCGTCCTGGGTGGCCTGGGGCGAACCGCTGCCCCGGTGCTCGGCGTAGTACGCGGCGCCCAGCTTCTTCAGCAGCTCGTTGCCGTGCCGGTGCTGCTGCACCTCGTCGACCTTCTGCTTGCCCTGCGCCAGCCCCTTTTGGGCCTGTTCCTTGGCGCGGTCGAGAAACCCTGACATGTGCCACCTCCGTGAGGTCCGTGTCGTAAGGGATCAACGGCGCGGACGGCCGTGGGGTTCCCGTGCCAGGCTGAGGGATATGGGCCAGGAGCGCGAGACAGGTGGGCCGCCCGGCGTAACCGGCGGGTACCGGGAGCGGCCGTCCGGGCTGGCCGGCGCGGTGTTGTGGACGACGACGACGACGGCGTCGGCGCGGCCGGTACTGCCCGACGGCTGCATGGACCTGATCTGGAGCGAGGGCCGGCTGCTGGTGGCCGGCCCGGACACCGGGCCCTACCGCCCCGAGGGCGTCCCGCCCGGCACCCGCTACGTCGGGGTGCGCTTCGCGCCGGGCCAGGGCCCGACCGTCCTCGGCGTACCGGCCCGTGAACTGCGCGACCTGAGGGTGCCGTTGTCCGACCTGTGGCCCGCCGGCGCGGTGGGGGAGCTGGCCGGGCGGGCGGCGGAGGCCGGGGAGCCCGGGCCGGTCGCCCGGGTCCTGGAGGAGGCCGCCGCGGCCCGCCTGAGGGAGGCGGCCGCACCGGACGGCCGGACCGCCGCCGTCGCCGCGGCGCTGGCCCGCGCCCGCCCCGTCGCCGAGGTCGCCCGCGCCGTGGCGCTGAGCGAACGCCAGCTGCACCGCCTGAGCCTGGACGCCTTCGGCTACGGCCCCAAGACCCTCACCCGAGTGCTGCGGCTCGTCCGCGCGCTCGATCTGGCGCGCCGCGGAACGCCCTACGCCGAGGTCGCCCTGCGTGCCGGATTCGCGGACCAGGCGCACCTCGCGCGCGAGGTGAAGTCGCTGGCGGGGGCTCCCATGGGGGTGCTGCTCGCCCCGGGTTAGCGTGTCGGTCATGGACTACCAGGCCGTTCTCGAGGAGGTAGCGGCCTACGCCAGGCCGCTGGTGCGACATGGGCGGGTCGCCGACTACATACCGGCGCTGGAGCGGGTGTCGGCGGACCGTTTCGGGATAGCGGTCGCCGACATACACGGCGCGGTGTACGGGGTCGGCGACTGGGAGGTGCCGTTCTCGGTCCAGTCGATCTCCAAGACCTTCTCGCTGGCGCTGGTGATGTCGCAGAGCCACGGCGGCCACGGCGACGACGACATCTGGCGGCGGGTCGGCCGCGAGCCGTCCGGTACGCCGTTCAACTCGCTGGTCCAGCTGGAGGCGGAGAACGGCATCCCGCGCAACCCGTTCATCAACGCGGGCGCGCTGGTGGTCACCGACCGGCTGCAGACCCTCACCGGCGACGCCAGCACCTCGATGCTGCACTTCCTGCGCGAGGAGAGCGGCAACCCCGACCTCGCCTTCGACCAGGCGGTGGCCGACTCGGAGGCCGCACACGGAGACCGCAACGCCGCCCTCGCGCACTTCATGGCGTCCTTCGGCAACCTGGAGAACCCCGTCCCCAGCGTCATCGAGCACTACTTCTGGCAGTGCTCGATCGAGATGAGCTGCCGCGATCTGGCCGTGGCCGGCGGCTTCCTGGCCCGCCACGGGCTGCGCGCCGACGGCAGCCGGCTGCTGGAGGCCCGCGAGGCCAAGCGGATCAACGCGGTGATGCTGACCTGCGGGACGTACGACGCGGCCGGGGAGTTCGCCTACCGCGTGGGGCTGCCCGCCAAGAGCGGCGTCGGCGGCGGGATCATCGCCGTCATCCCCGGCCGCTGCACGCTGTGCGTGTGGAGCCCCGGTCTCGACGCCCGCGGCAACTCGGTCGCGGGCGCGGCGGCGCTCGACCACTTCACCACGCTGACCGGCTGGTCGGTCTTCTGAGCCGAGCTCCAGGTCACCGGGGCCGGGCTGGCGTTGTGGCCCCTGACCGGCGGGCGCATCGTATGGGTAGGAGGTGCACCGCCATGGAGCACGAGATTCGCGCCGAGTACGAGGAAGGCGTCCTCCCGCACGAGGACACCCCGGTCAAGCTCTGGCACATGACACGGGTGGGGACCACTACGGCCATGTGCGGGCGGGACCTCGCCCCGGCCGCCGCCACCCAGTCGGCCGATGCCTGGGGAGAAGCCGGCGCCCAGCCGTTCTGCCGACAGTGTGGCGTGCTGTACCTGGGGGAGCATCCGGCGAGCAGCTAGGGCCTGTCTCCCCGTCCCGCTCCCGGCGAGGGCATAGCTGCTCAGGGCAGCGGCGCGAACAGGTCCACCCCGTGGCCGTCCGGGTCCTGTACGACGGCGTAGCGCTGTCCCCAGAACGCGTCCCACGGCGGTTTCTCACCCGTATAGCCGGCGGCAGTGAGCTCCGCGTAGACCTTGTCGACCCCGGCGGGGCCGTCGCACTCGAAGGCCAGCCCCGTGGGCGTTCCGGCCTGCGGAGGCGTCCAGTGCGGGTCGACGGCGCGGGCGGTCTCGTAGGAGTCCCACATCAGGCGCAGGCCGCCGGGCAGCTGCGCCTCGGCGTGCGGGGCGGCCTCCGACCCGGCGGGGACGGCGAGGCCCAGGCGGCGGTAGAAGGCCAGGGACGCGGCCATGTCGGAGACGACGATGCCGATGGCGGCGAAGCGGGGGAACGGGTGCGGGGCCCGTGGGGTGGTGGTCATGGCGCGAGCGTAGGCAGCCCGCCGCGCCGCGGTCTTGAACGAATCGGACGCGCTCCGGGAGGGCCGGCCGCACGCCGGGCCGCGCCGCCGTGCCTCACGGGCAGCGGACGACCTGCCCCGCGTACGAGAGGTTGCCGCCGAAGGCGAACAGCAGGACCGGGTCGCCGGAGGCGATCTCCTGACGCTCGACCAGCTTGGACAGCGCCAGCGGCACCGAGGCGGCGGAGGTGTTCCCGGAGTCGACGACGTCCTTGGCGACCACCGCGTTGACCGCGCCGAGCCGCTCCGCGACCGGCTCGATGATCCGCAGATTGGCCTGGTGCAGCACCACGCCCGCGAGGTCCGCGGGCTGGATCCCGGAGCGCTCGCAGACCTGGCGGGCGATCGCCGGCAGCTGGGTCGTCGCCCAGCGGTAGACGGTCTGGCCCTCCTGGGCGAACCTGGCCGGCTCGCCCTCGATGCGGACCGCGCCGCCCATCTGGGGAACCGAGCCCCACAGCACCGGCCCGATCCCCGGCTCCGCCGCGGCGGTGACCACCGCGGCGCCCGCCCCGTCGCCGACCAGCACACAGGTGGTGCGGTCCGTCCAGTCGACCACGTCGGTGAACTTCTCCGAGCCGATGACCAGCGCGTTCGTCGCCGATCCGGCCCGGATGGCGTGGTCGGCGACGGCCAGCGCGTGGGTGAAGCCGGAGCAGACGACGTTGATGTCCATCGTGGCCGGCGCGGCCAGTTCGAGCTTGGCGGCGACCCGGGCGGCGGCGTTGGGACTGCGGTCGGTGGCCGTGCAGGTGGCGACCAGGACCAGGTCGATGTCCTGCGGGGCGAGGCCGCTGCCGGCCAGGGCCTTGGCCGCGGCGGCGGCCGCCATCGAGTCCACGGTCTCGTCGGGCGCCGCCACATGGCGGGTGCGGATGCCGACCCGGCTGCGGATCCAGGCGTCGTCGGTCTCGACGATCTTGGCGAGTTCGTCGTTGGTGAGCACGCCGGAGGGCTGGTAATGGCCGAGAGCCAGGATGCGTGACCCGGTCATGGTTTCCCCTGTACGTGGACGGTCGATGCCTCACCAGTCTCACCCGCCGGTGGCGGCCGGCGGGTGAGCGTTCGACCAATGTTCCGGCTCCAGAACTGGAGACAGGCGCCAGAACCGCAGCGGCCCGTCGGGCACGGGTCAGCCGTCGGCGGCCGGGCGGGTCAGCGGCCGGAAGCGGCGCAGCCGCAGGCTGTTGCCGACGACGAAGACCGAGGAGAAGGCCATCGCGGCGCCGGCGATCATGGGGTTGAGCAGTCCGGCCGCGGCCAGCGGCAGCGCGGCCACGTTGTAGCCGAACGCCCAGAACAGGTTCGTCCGGATGGTGCCGAGGGTGGCGCGGGCCAGCCGGATGGCGTCCGCCGCCGCCCGCAGATCGCCCCGTACCAGGGTGAGGTCGCCGGCCTCGATGGCGGCGTCGGTGCCGGTTCCCATCGCCAGCCCCAGGTCGGCGCGGGCCAGCGCGGCCGCGTCGTTGACGCCGTCGCCGACCATGGCGACCGAGCGCCCCTCGGACTGCAGCCGTGCCACGACCGCCACCTTGTCCTCCGGGAGCACCTCGGCGATCACCTCGTCGATACCGACCTCGGCCGCCACGGCCTCGGCCACCGCCTTGTTGTCGCCGGTCAGCAGCACCGGGGTCAGCCCCAGGCCGCGCAGCAGGCGGACCGCCTCGGCGCTGGTGGGCTTGACCGCGTCGGAGACCACCAGCACCGCGCGTGCCGCGCCGTCCCAGCCGACCGTGACGGCGGTGGCGCCCTCGGCCTCGGCGGCCGCCTTGGCGGTGACCAGCTCGGGCGGCAGGACCAGGCCCCGGTCGGTGAGCAGCCGCTCGCGGCCCACCAGGACGGTGTGTCCCTCGACGACTCCGTGGACGCCCAGGCCGGGGACGGATTCGAAGTCCTCGGGGACGGGCAGGGCGCCCACGCGGGACTCGGCGCCGCCGGCGACGGCGCGGGCGACGGGGTGCTCGGAGGCGTGCTCCAGGGCGCCGGCCAGCCGCAGCGCCTGCGTCTCGTCGACGCCCGCGGCGAGGTGGATCCCGTTCAGCGACATCTCTCCGGTGGTGACCGTGCCGGTCTTGTCCAGGACGATGGTGTCGACCTTGCGGGTGGACTCCAGTACCTCCGGCCCCTTGAGCAGGATGCCCAGCTGGGCGCCCCGCCCGGTGCCGACCATCAGGGCGGTCGGGGTGGCCAGCCCCAGGGCGCACGGGCAGGCGATGATCAGGACGGCGACGGCCGCGGTGAAGGCGGCCACCGCGCCGGCGCCGGTGGCGAGCCAGTAGGCGAGGGTGGCCAGGGCGAGCACGATCACGACCGGGACGAACACCGCGGAGATCCTGTCGGCCAGCCGCTGCGCCGCGGCCTTGCCGTTCTGGGCCTCCTCCACCAGCCGCGCCATCCGGGCGAGCTGGGTGTCCGCGCCGACCCGGGTGGCCTCCACGACCAGCCGGCCGCCCGCGTTGACGGTGGCGCCGGTGACCGTGTCGCCGGGGGAGACCTCGACCGGGACCGACTCACCGGTGAGCATCGAGGCGTCCACGGCGGAGGCGCCGTCCAGGACCGTGCCGTCGGTGGCGATCTTCTCCCCGGGGCGTACGACGAAGTGGTCGCCGACCCTCAACTCGCTGGTGGGGATGCGCACTTCGCGGCCTTCGCGCAGCACGGCGACGTCCTTGGCGCCCAGCTCCAGCAGTGCGCGCAGCGCCGCGCCGGCCTTCCGCTTGGCGCGCGCCTCGAAGTAGCGCCCGGCCAGGATGAAGGTGGTGACGCCGGCCGCGGCCTCCAGGTAGATGGAGCTGCTGCCGTCGGTGCGGGCGATGGTCAGCTCGAAGGGGTGCGTCATCCCGGGCATGCCGGCGTGGCCGAGGAACAGCGCCCACAGCGACCAGCCCAGCGCCGCGAGGGTGCCCATCGAGATGAGGGTGTCCATCGTGGCGGCGCCGTGCCGCAGATTCGTCCAGGCGGCCTTGTGGAACGGCCAGGCGCCGTACGCCACCACCGGGGCGGCGAGGGTCAGCGACAACCACTGCCAGTAGGTGAACTGCAGCGGCGGCACCATCGCCATCAGGACCACCGGGACGGTCAGGACGAGGGAGACCAGCAGGCGCTGCCGCAGCGGGGTGAGGGCGTCGGCCCGGTCGTCCGCCGCGTCCGCGGCGCCGCCGCCGGCCTCGGAAGCGGCCGGTGCGGCGGCCGGCGGCTCGGGGACGGCCGCGGTGTAGCCGGTCCGCTCCACCGTGGCGATCAGGTCCGCGACCGAGACCTCGCCCTCGTAGGCGACCTGCGCCTTTTCGGTGGCGTAGTTGACGGTGGCGGTGACGCCCTCCATGCGGTTGAGCTTCTTCTCGACGCGGGCCGCGCACGAGGCGCAGGTCATCCCGCCGATCTGCAGCTCGACGCCACGCTCTGGGGTCACGGTGGTCATGCGCGCTCCTCGGTCTGGTGCGAGTGTGCCCTTCGACTATCGCAACCATATACCCCCTAGGGGTATTCCGTCAGGGCGTGTTTTCTGCCACCTCCTCCGCCGCCGGCCCCGTCGCCCGGCTCACCCGTCCCGCCATCGCCCGCAGATACGCGGCCAGCTCCGGCGGCTCGTGCACGGTGAACTCGCGCCCCAGCATGGCCAGCCGCACCGCCAGCCACTCCAGGGATTCGGGGGCGCTGTGCCAGCGGCAGGACGCCTCGTCGAGCGCGGTGACCTCGCCCGCCGCAGGTCCGCCCAGCCGGGCGGACACCTCGGCGGCCGGTGCGTGGATCGTCGCCACGGCCCGGTGGGCCGGGGCCATCCCCTGCATCCGCTCGCGTACGTAGGCCCCCGCGTCGGGGGCGGGCAGCTCGCGCGGCGGGGTCCGCACACCGGTGGCGAACGGCTCGCTCAGCCGGTCCACCCGGAAGATCCGCCAGTCCTCGCGGTCGTTGTCGTAGGCGACGAGGTACCAGCGCCGCCCCGCCGCGACCAGCCGGTGCGGCTCCACCAGGCGCTTGCTGCGGGCACCGGCGCCCGCCCGATAGGCGAAGCGCAGCCGCTCGTGGTTGGCGATGGCCGCGGCCAGCACCGTCAGATGCTCCGGGTCGACGGTCGGCCCGTCACCGGTGGGCATCGGGACGGTGGCCGTGCCGAGCGTGCCCACCCGGCGCCGCAGCCGGGCCGGCAGCACCTGTTCGAGCTTGGCCAGCGCCCGTACGGACGCCTCCTCGATGCCCTCGATGGTGTGGCCGGCCGCCGAGCGCAGGCCGACCGCGATGGCCACCGCCTCCTCGTCGTCCAGCAGCAGCGGCGGCATCGCGGTGCCCGCGGCCAGCCGGTAGCCGCCCTCCGCGCCCATCGTGGCGTGCACGGGGTAGCCCAGCTCGCGCAGCCGCTCGATGTCGCGGCGGATCGTGCGGGTGGTGACCCGCAGCCGCCCGGCCAGCTCGCTGCCGGGCCATTCGCGCGGGGTCTGCAGGAGGGACAGCAGATTCAGCAGTCGTGCCGACGTCTCACTCATGGACCGATGATGCCCGTCCAAGTAGGACCGGGACTGTCCTATACGGGCCCTAGTGTCGACGATGTCGAACGAGCCGATCACTGGAGATACGCCATGACCACGACCGTCACCTCGACGGCCGACCGCAGACGCTGGACGGCGCTCGCCGTCGTCCTCACGGCCAGCTTCATGGACCTGGTCGACGCGACCATCGTCAACATCGCCATCCCCAGCATCCAGCGGGACACCGGCGCCTCCTTCAGCGCCCTGCAGTGGGTCACCGCCGGCTACGCCCTCGCCTTCGCCCTCGGCCTGATCACCGGCGGCCGGCTCGGCGACATCTTCGGCCGCAAGAAGCTCTTCCTGCTCGGCATCGGCGGCTTCACCCTGGCCTCCGCGCTGTGCGGCCTCGCCGCGACCCCGGGGATGCTGGTCGGCGCCCGGGTGCTGCAGGGCGCGATGGCCGCGCTGATGGTGCCGCAGGTGCTGGCGATCATCCATGTCACCTTCCCCGCGAACGAGCGCGGCAAGGTCTTCGGGATGTTCGGCGCGGTGATAGGCCTCGGCGCGGTCTGCGGCCCGCTGATCGGCGCGCTGCTCACCGAGGGTGATCTCTTCGGTCTGGAGTGGCGCCCGATCTTCCTGATCAACCTTCCGGTCGGCGTCGCCGGCATCCTGCTCGGCCGGCGCTTCATCACCGAGTCCCGGTCCCCCGACGCCCTGCGCCTGGACCTCGTCGGCACCGTGCTGGCCACCGTCGGCCTGCTGATGCTGCTCTACCCGCTCACCCAGGGCCGCGAGGACGGCTGGCCGCTGTGGGGCTTCGTCTCGATGGCCGCGAGCCCGCTCGTGCTGGCGCTCTTCGTCCGCTACGAGCGCGCCAAGGCCCGCAAGGACGGCTCACCGCTGGTCGAGCTCTCCCTGTTCAAGGTCACGACGTTCGCGGCGGGCTCCGGCGTCCAGCTGACGTTCGGCGTGGTCAGCGGCCTGTTCTTCCTGATCTGGACGCTCCATATGCAGCTGGGCCTGGGCTGGAGCCCGCTGCACGCCGGGCTCACCGGGCTGCCGTTCTCGCTGGCCTGCTCGGCCGCGGCCGGGATGTCCGTACAGAAGCTGGTGCCGCGCTTCGGCCGCAAGGTCCTGCAGGCCGGCGCGCTGATCATGCTGACGGGCGCGCTGCTGTACATCTGGCAGGCCGGGCACTACGGCACCGCCCTCACGTCCTGGCAGATGGTGCCGGCGATGCTGCTGATGGGCGCCGGAATGGGCCTGATCGTCGCCCCGATCACCGATGCGGCGATCTCCGAGGTGCCGCCCGAGCACTCCGGTTCGGCGTCCGGCATCTTCAACACCACCGGTCAGCTGGGCATGGCGCTCGGCCTGGGGCTGTCGTCGGTGGCGTTCTTCCAGGTCGCCGACGCCGCGGGGAAGAGGGGCGGTGCGGCCGCGCCCGGCGCCGGGTTCATCGACGCCACCACCAACGCCCTGTGGTGGGTCTCCGGCGGCCTGGTCGTCGTCCTCGGACTGCTGTTCCTGCTGCCGCGGCGGGCCGGTGCGCAGCAGGCGGCCGGGGAGCGGGCCGCGACGGACGAGGCCGCGGCGGAGCAGCAGCCGGCCCTGGTCTCCTGAGGGCCGCCGCACCGCCGCCGCACGCCCCGGCGCACGGGCCGCCCGTCTCCGGGGCGGCCCTCGGCCGCGTAAAAACAGCCGCTTTGCCATACCCCTCGCGGCCCCTCGCGGTCCATACTTGCCGGGTGTCGATGATCAGCAACCTCCGCAAGGCCGTCCGGCTGCCGCAGCCGCGCACCCGGGGTGTCGACCTCAGTCATCCGGCGCGCTCCCCGCTCGGGACCGCCGTGGTCAACTGCGCGGTGTACGTGGACGGCGTACGGCAGGACGGCAACCACCCCGCCGACGTGGCGATACGGCGGGTCCGCAGATCCGGCCGGGGATTTGTCTGGATCGGGCTGCATGAGCCGTCCGAGAAGGAATTCTCCGGAATCGTCGAGCTGTTCGGGCTGCATCCGCTCGCCGTCGAGGACGCGGTCCTCGCCCACCAGCGGCCCAAGCTGGAGAACTACGACGACTCGCTGTTCACCGTCTTCAAGACGGTCCGCTATGTCGAGCACGACCGGCTCACGGACAACAGCGAAGTGGTGGAGACCGGCGAGATCATGGTGTTCACCGGCACCGACTTCGTGATCACGGTCCGGCACGGCGGGCACGGCTCGCTGGGTCCGCTGCGCGAGCATCTGGAGCGGGTGCCCGAGCAGTTGGCGCTCGGGCCGTCCGCCGTCCTGCACGCCATCGCCGACCTCGTGGTGGACGACTACCTGGACGTCACGGCCGCCGTCCAGGACGACATCGACGACGTCGAGAGCGAGGTGTTCTCGGTACGCGGCGGCGCCGGGGCGGGGCGCATCTACCAGCTCAAGCGCGAACTGCTGGAACTCAAGCGCGCGGTGGCCCCCTTGGACCGGCCGATGCGGGAGCTGGCGACCCAGCCGATGCGGCAGGTCGACCCCCGGATCAAGACCTACTTCCGGGACGTCGCCGACCACCTCGACCGCGTCACCGAGCAGATCAACGCCTTCGACGAACTGCTCAACTCCATACTCCAGGCCCATCTCGCCCAGGTCACCGTCGCCCAGAACGAGGACATGCGCAAGATCAGTGCCTGGGTCGCGATCCTGGCGGTGCCGACCATGGTCTGCGGCGTGTACGGAATGAACTTCGAGTACATGCCGGAGAAGCACTGGACGTTCGGCTATCCGCTGGTGATGGCGCTGATCGCGGCCGCCTGCTGGGTCATCCACCGCGGCTTCAAGCGCAACGGCTGGCTGTAGCCGCGCCGACGCCTCCGGCTGCTCCCGCGCGCGGCTACCGGCCCGCCACGTGCCGCGGTCGCGCCGCGCCCAGGCCCACCGCGATCTGCGGGAGCAGCAGCACCAGCAGCAGCGCCAGCGGCACCGTCCAGCTGCCCGAGGCGTCGTGCACCGCGCCCAGGACGGCCGGGCCGGTGGCGGCGAGGACATAGCCGAAGCACTGCGCCATGCTGGACAGCTGGGCGGTGTGCCGGGCGTCCGGGGCGCGCTGGACGATGAACAGCAGCGCCAGGCTGATCGCCGCGCCCTGGCCCAGGCCGAGCAGCACCATCCAGACGTAGGCGCCGCCGAGCGGCGCGATCAGCACGCCGGCGAAGGCGGCCGCGCACAGCAGCGCCGAGCCGGCGGCCAGCACACCGGCGGGCAGCCGGCGGCCGACGACGACGGGGGCGAGGAACGAGCCCGCGATGCCCAGCAACGAGGAGAAGGAGAGCATCCAGCCGGCGTCGCCCGCGCCCAGCCCGGCGTCGTGGAGCATCGTCGGCAGCCACGCCGCAGCCGCGTAGTAGCTCAGCGACTGCAGGCCCATGTACCCGGTGACCTGCCAGGCCAGGGGGTCGCGCCACAGGCCGCGCACCGGGTGCGCGGCCTCGCCGGCCGCGCCGCGCGGCACCCGCGTACGGCTGCGGACCTGCGGCAGCCAGCAGACCAGCGCCAGCACCGCCAGCGCGCCCCAGCAGGCCAGCGTCGCCTGCCAGTTCAGACCGGCGGCCTGCTGCACGGGGACGGTGATCCCGGCCGCCAGTGCCGCGCCGCCGAAGAGCGACATGGAGTACAGGCCGGTCATCAGGCCCGCCCGGGCCGGGAAGTCGCGCTTGATCAGGCCGGGCAGCAGGACGTTGGCTACCGCTATCCCGGCGCCGATCACGATCGTCCCGGCGAACAGCGCCACCACCGAGTCCAGCAGGCGCAGCGCGGTGCCCAGGCAGATCAGCGCCATCGTGCCGAGCAGCGACCGCTCCATGCCCAGCCGCCGCCCCAGCCGCGGCGCGAACGGCGCCAGCAGGCCGAAGCAGAGCAGCGGCAGCGCGGTGAGCAGACTCGTCGCGGCGGCCGACATCCCGCTGTCGTCACGGATGGTGCCGGCCAACGGGGAGACGGCGACCAGCGCGGGGCGCAGGTTCAGGGCCAGCAGGACGACGCCGATGCCGAGGTGGAGGGCGCGGCGGCCGGTGGGGCCGGGCGGGGGCGCCGGCGACGTGGCCGGCGCCGGGGCGGGCGCGGGTGCGCTGGTCTGGTCCCCGGTCACTGCTGGTTTCCCTTCGGGCCGTCGGACGCCTCGCGGTCGCCGGCGTTCTCGCGCAGGGCCGCCATGCCCTGGGCGAGGTGCGCCAGCGCGGCACGCTCGGCGCCCTCGGCGTCCCGTGCCTCGATGGCGTCGACGATGGCCTCGTGTGCGTCGTACTGGTTGCGTACGGAATCGGGGACGGGGGCGCCGATGACCGACTGGAGCGTCGCGCGCAGGGCGTCGCTGAGGTGCTCGTACAGCTCGGCCAGGACGCTGTTGTGGGCCGCGGCGGCGATGGTGCGGTGGAAGTCCACGTCCGCGTCGATGAAGGCGTCCAGATCGCCGCTCTTCCAGGCGCGGTCGCGGTCGGCGAGGGTGGCGCGCAGCGCGGCGAGGTCCTCGTCGGTGCGGCGCTGCGCGGCGTAGCGCGCGGCATCGCGCTCCAGACAGGCACGCACCTCGAACGCCTCCAGGTCGCCGGCCCGCCGCAGCCTGCGCTGCACGGCGGCACCGAAGCCGCTGCTGGCGCGGACATAGGTGCCGTCGCCCTGGCGCGGCTCCAGCAGCCCGGTGTGCACCAGCGCGCGCACGGCCTCACGGACGGTGTTGCGGCCCACGTCGAGCTGCTCGACCAGCGCGGGCTCGGCGGGGATCTTCGTCCCGACCTGCCACTCGCCGTCGGCGATCAGGCCCTCCATCTGCTCGATGACCAGGTCCACCAGGTTGGTGCGGGTGGTGCTGCGCAGCGGCATGGGCGTCCTCCGTCTTGATTCCACCGGTGATGGGAACATCCCATGTTTGGTGGTGTCAAATGGGCGGGGATAGCCTGGTGGCGCCGAAGATCCCGGGAGACACATGGACGAGCGAGCCCGCCGGGCGGCGCCCTGGGAGGGCGAGTGGCCGGTCGTCGGCGCGGTTGCCGCGGGCGGCGCGGTCGGCGCCACGGCACGCTACGGCGCCGCGCTGCTGTGGCCCACCGCCACCGCCGCCTTCCCCTGGACGACGCTGGCCGTCAACGTCGTGGGCTGTGCGCTGATGGGCGTGCTGATGGTGCTGATCACCGAGGTCTGGACGGCCCACCGGCTGCTGCGCCCCTTCCTGGGCACCGGGGTCCTCGGCGGCTTCACCACCTTCTCCACCTACGCGGTCGACATCCAGCGGCTGACCGACGCCCGGCAGCCGCTGCTCGCCCTGACCTACCTCGCGGGCACCCTGCTCGCCGCGCTCGCCGCGGTGTGGGGCGCGGTCGTCGCCGCCCGCGCACTGCTCGCACTGAGGCGGCGGACGGTATGACCCACGGCGCGGCACACCCCGGCAGCGCCCCCGCGCTGCGGCTCACGGTCCTGGTCGGCGAACAGGAGGTCTGGCACCACAAGCCCCTCTACGCGGAGATCGTGCTGCGCGCCCGCGCGGCCGGACTGGCCGGCGCCAGCGTCTTCCGCGGTATCGAGGGCTTCGGCGCCACCTCGGTCATCCACACCCAGCGGCTGCTGTCGCTGAGCGAGGAGCTGCCGGTCACGATCGTCGTCGTCGACGCGCAGGAGCGGGTACGGGCCTTCCTCCCGCAGCTCGACGAACTCCTCGCCGGCGGCGGTCTGGTGACGCTCGACGCGTGCGAGATGATCGCCTACCCGGCCGCGGACACCGACGGCGCACGCCCGGAGGAGGGCGGCCGCGGGTGAACTGGCTGCTGGTGGTGGCCGGCGCGATGGTCGGCGCGCCGCTGCGCTTCCTGACCGACCGCTGGGTCCAGTCGAGGCACGGCACGGTCTTCCCGTGGGGGACCTTCGTCGTCAACGCCGTCGGCTCGCTGATCCTCGGCCTGCTCACCGGCGCGGCCGCCGCCGGCGCCGCCTCCTCGCACGTCCAGCTGCTGGTGGGCACCGGCCTGTGCGGCGCCCTGACGACCTACTCGACGTTCTCCTACGAGACGTTCCGGCTGGCGGCGGACGGGGCGCGGGGCTACGCCGTGCTCAACGCCGCGGCGAGCGTGCTGGCCGCGCTGGCGGCCGCGTTCGCCGGTGCGGCCGCCGCCCGGGCCCTGTGGGGCTGAGGCCGAGGCGAGCCGGTCGCGGGCCGGGGGCACCCGGCGGCGGACACACGAAAGCGGTGGGGCTCGTGGAGGAGCCCCACCGCTCTGGGCGGCGCAGGAACTGCGAGGGCTGGTGGGGGTACGAGGGCCGGCCGCCAGGTTCCGGCACTCGTCAGCCCCAGGCCGGGGGCCGGACCGCCCACCGTCACTACGGTCCGGACCGCGGACCACCGCCGAACTCGTGGTGCGCGAACGTGCTTTTCGGTGCAGAAGGTGTGGTGCGATTCAGGCCGGGCGCCGGGTCAGGACGCCTTGCCGAAGTGGACGCCCGCCAGGCCGTTGGCCCACAGCTGCTCCACCTTGGCGCGCTCGTTGTCGTCCGGCTGGCTGTTCTGGCAGGACGTGCCGGGGCCGCCGCCGGACATCAGCTCGCTGCACGGACCCTCGTAGTGGTCCGGCAGACCCAGCACATGGCCGGTCTCGTGCGCGGTGACGCGGGTGGAGTTGTACTCCTGGTTCTGCTGGTAGTCCAGGAAGACGAAGCCCTTGCCGTGGCCGTCGGTGCTGGCGTACGAACCACGCGGGTCGTTGCCCTCGCGGTACTGGAAGTCGCCGCCGCTGCCTTCCTGCAGCTGCACGTTCTTCACGGCGCTGTTCCAGATCGACGCGCTCTCGGCTATCTGGCCCTTGAACGTCGGCGCCGCGCTGGCGTCGTAGGTCACGGTGACCGAGGCCGCGTGCGGGTTGGCCTTCATCTTGGCCCTGGCAGACTTCATCACGGCCTCGAAGAACGCCTTGGTGTCGGCCTTCTCCGCCGCCGACCCGTTGTACGCCGCGATCGAAGCGGCGGTGCTGTGGGCGGACTTGGCGGGGGAGGGGGAGGATGCCGACACCGGCGCGGCGATCGCGAGGGTGGCGGCGAGGCCCAGACCGAGCGCCGCCGACAGCGCCGTCTTAGGAGATCTCATGTGGGGGGCTCCTTAATTTCCGAGGGCCGTACGGTCGCCGTGTGGGGCGGCGACCGGGGCCCTGCGGATTTCTTGGTGCCGTTGAGTCTGGACGCAGTTCACCCGGAAGACGGAGATGCCAGGTGGCGATAGCACCGCTCTATACCCCTGCCAAGCGCCTTGGGAAAAAAGGCGAGTTCCAGCGGGTTTGAGAGTCTGGTGTGACGGATGCCGTGGTAGCTATGCTCCCGACGTGGAGCTCGAGGTAAGGCATCTTCGCGCGCTGTGCGCCATCGCCGACTCAGGCAGCGTACGCAAGGCGGCACGGCAGCTGGGCATGACCCAGCCATCCTTGACGACCCAGCTCCACCGCATCGAGAAGGCCCTGGGCGGCCAGCTCTTCTTCCGGGAGTCGACCGGCAGCCGGCCGACGCCGCTGGGGCATTCGGTGCTGTGCCGGGCGAGACCGATAGTGGCCGAAATGCGGGCCCTTGTCGACGAGGTCGCCTCGGCCTCCCACCGCGAACGGGGCGCACGGCTGCACATCGGCAGCACCAACAGCCCCGCGGTCGCCGGCTGGCTGCGCCGGCTGCGGGTGCGGCTGCCGGAGACGGACACGACGATACGTACCGATGTGTCCGCCAACGCCCTGCTGCACATGGTCGCCATGGGGCAGCTCGACGCCGCCTTCGTGCACGAGGTCGAGGGCGTGCCGCTGCGGATTCCCGACGGCCTGGTCGAGCACGAACTCATCGCCAGGGAACCGCAGTTCATCGCGCTGGCGGACTCCCACCCGGCCGCCGCCAAGGAGATCGTCCGGGTCGCGGACCTCGCCGACGACCAGTGGATGGTGGACCCGACCGTGGACGGCGAATGGGCCGGCCTGCGGCGCATCTGGACCGCGGCCGGCGTCAACCCCAGGGTCGTCCACGGCGACTACCTCACCGCCGTCGACCTGGTCACGGCCGGGGAGGTGGTCACCCCCTGCCAGCCGACCGCCCGCTCCCGGCACGGCATGGCCATCCGCCCGCTGTACGGCGACCCGCTGGCCGTCCGCCTCTTCATGGCCTGCCGCCAGGACGGCACCCCGGCAGCCTCCCAGGACGACCTGTTCGCCGACCTGACCGCCTCGTACATGGAGATCGCCTGGGCGAGCGAGGCCTATCGGGCCTGGCTCGTACGCCATGACGGGCCGCTGCCGGTGGCGACCTAGGCGGTTCCGACGGGTCGGGGCCCGGCCCGCGGGCCCTGTGCAGCAGCCGTCGCCGACCGCTCAGCACGCAGGCAGCGCGGTCACCACCCGCCACCACCGCCCCTCCCCGCGGGGCCGTACCCGCACAGGTCACCGGCGTGGAAGGCTCCTTCGCTACAGTGGCCGGACGGGTCCGCTCGGAGCCGTTCCCCCGCGACGGTGCGCCCATGGCGTCGGCCGCCCCGAACGCCGCGGGGCACCCCCATTTCTCCCCCCCCTCAACGTCGAGGGGGACGCCGGCACGACGGAGTGGCCCGCGGCCGACGCGCCCTTCCGCAGGAATAAGGACGACCAGGTGAACGATCACACAACGCCGCCCGCGCTGCGCCCCGTCCGGGGAGCGGCCCTCTGCGCCGTCGCCGCCCTCGTCCTCGCCGGGGCGGCCTGGGCGGCCCGGGCCGCGTGGCAGATCCAGCTCGCCACGGCCGGACAGCCGCCGTCCGGACCGCCGGACCAGGGCGACGGCCGGCATCGCACGCTGACCGCGCTGGAGAACGGCTACCACCTCGTCAGCGCCCTGGGAGACGCGGTCACGGTGCTCTGCGCGATCGCCTTCCTGGCCTGGCTGTGGCGCGTCCGGGACAACGCGCACACCCTCTCGGGCCGGCGCCCGCGCTACGCCTGGCCATGGGTCTACGCCGGCTGGATCGTCCCCGTCGCCAACCTGTGGATCCCCCGGGGGATCGTCGCGGACATCCACCATGCCGGCGCCCCCGGCGAGCGCCTGCCCCGCGCCGTGAACTGGTGGTGGGGCCTGTGGCTGGTCGGCTCCCTGGGCGGGGCGGGCCTGTACGCCGGCACCACGGACGCCGTCATCGCCCGTGCCTACACCGGCGCACCCCAGCTCCTGGTGGTCGATGCGGCCGTCGTCGGCGCGGCCGTGGCCGGCGTCTTCGTCGTCCGCGCCCTCACCGCGGCACAGCAGGAGCACCTGCGCTAGGGCGTGTCCGCCCTGGACCCCGGACAAAGAAGACCGCACCCGGTCCGTCAGGGACGCCGTGTTCGGCGGCTTACGGACCGGGTGCGGACAGGAAGGCGATATGACCCGCGAAACCGCAGGTCAAAGGGCCTAGCCCAAGATCAGGCCTTCTTGGTCTCCCAGAAGATCTTGTCGATCTGGGCGATGTAGTCCAGCGCCTTCTGGCCGGTGGCCGGGTCGTTGGAACCCTTGGCGGCGCTGAGCGCCTTGAGGGTGTCGTTGACCAGCTGGTGCAGCTCCGGGTACTTCTCGAAGTGCGGGGGCTTGAAGTAGTCGCTCCACAGCACCGAGACGTGGTGCTTGGCCAGCTCCGCGCGCTGCTCCTTGATCAGGACGGCGCGGGTGCGGAAGTCCGCGTCCTCGTTGGCCTGGTACTTCTCCTGGACGGCCTTGACCGACTCGGCCTCGATGCGGGCCTGGGCCGGGTCGTACACGCCGCAGGGCAGGTCGCAGTGGGCGCTGACCTTGACCTTGGGGGCGAACAGGCGGGAAAGCATGTTCAGTCCTTCCTCGTGATCGTCTTCTCAGGTGCGAGATTACTCGGTGCGGGAAGGCTTTTCGCGGGTGGCCCGGGGGTCTTAGGGCAAAAGTCCAGTGTCACGCTGGGACTGATGGAGGATGGACCGGTGAGCGGTCGGACCGGGAGGTACGGGATGCCGGAGCGGGTGCACGAGCGTGGCCCGGAGCAGGGCGAGGGCGCGGATCCGGGCCACGAGCGGGGCGGGCTGCTGCGGGCGTTCGGCCTGGCCGAGGTCTACAACCCGTCAATGGTGCCGTCGCTGCTGCCCGGTGACCAGCTGGTGGTGCAGTACGGTGCGGCGGTGCGGCCCGGTGACGTGGTCGTGCTGCGGCACCCGTTCCGGCAGGATCTGCTGATCGTCAAGCGTGCCGTGCGGCGGTGCGACGGCGGCTGGTGGGTCCAGGGGGACAATCCGTTCGTCGAGAACGACAGCCGGGAATTCGGTGCGGTCCCGGACGAACTGGTCGTCGCCCGCGCCTGGGTGCGCCTCCGCTCGCCGCGGGGGATTCAGCGGTCGGTCGCCGGGGTGCTGTCCTGGGCGGTGTCGGCGGTCCGTCCCGTAAGGGCCGAGCGTTCGCTCTCCAGGCGCTTGCGGGCGCGGTAGGCGGCGACGTTGGCGCGGGTGGCGCAGCGGTCGGAGCAGTAGCGCCGCGAGCGGTTGGTCGAGGTGTCCACGTAGACGTTGCGGCAGGGCCGCGCCTCGCAGATGCCGAGCCGGTCCACGCCCAGCTCGGTGAGGTGGAAGGCCAGGCCCATGCAGGCGGTCGCGGTGAAGCCGGCCGTGGCGTTGGCCGCGTGGTCGGCGATGTGCATGTGCCACTTGGGGCGGCCGTCGTCGTCCCGGTACTCGTGGCCGGAGATCTGCGGGCTGACCGGGAACTCCATCATCAGGGCGTTGAGCAGGTCCACGGCCAGGACCTCGTCGCCGGCGTCGGCGGCCTCGAAGACGGCGCGCAGGCGGGCGCGGACCGTGCGCAGCCGGGTGACGTCGCTGTCGGTCGCGCGCCGGGCGGACTGCTGGGCCGGGCCGAAGAGCTCGCGTACGGCCTCCACCGAGGTGAGGCTGTCGCCGCCGCGCTCGGGCTGCTCGCTGTTGACCAGTCGCACGGCGTAGTCCGAGTAATAGGCCAGTTCCACTTGTAGTCCTTACGGGCGGGGGTTAAGGTGCGGGTGTTCGCTCGTTGTAATGGGCGTTGATACTACGAGGGTATTACGGCCTGGAGGGGAAGCGATGACCGAGACCGTCGCCGGCGCCGATTGGCAGGCATGGCAGAACAGTTGGGACCGCCAGCAGGAGTGGTACCTCCCCGATCGCGAGGAGCGGTTCCGGGTGATGCTGGACATGGTCGAGGCGCTGGTGGGCCCCGAGCCCCGGGTCCTGGACCTGGCGTGCGGTACGGGCAGTATCTCCGACCGGCTCCTGAAGCGGTTCCCGAAGGCCGAGAGTGTGGGCGTCGATCTGGATCCCGCGCTGCTGGCCATCGCGGAAGGGTACTTCGACGGCGAGCCCCGGGTCCGCTTCGTACGAGCCGATCTGAAGGACCCGCACTGGACGGCGAAGCTGCCGCACGACACCTACGACGCGGTACTGACCGCCACCGCGCTGCACTGGCTGCACACCGAGGACCTGCGCGGGCTGTACGGGCAGCTCGGCAGGCTCGTCCGGGACGGCGGGGTCTTCCTGAACGCCGACCACATGCCCGAGGAGTCCACCCCGCGGATCAACGCCGCCGAGCGGGCCTTCAGGCATGCGCGGATGGACGCGGCGAAGGCGGCCGGCGCGGTCGACTGGGCCGAGTGGTGGCAGCTGGCCGCCGCCGACCCGCGGCTGGCCGAGCCGACCGCCGAGCGCTTCGCGATCTACGGCGAGCACGCGGACGGGGACACGCCGTCGGTGGCCTGGCACGCCCAGGTGCTGCGCGAGTCGGGCTTCGCGGAGGCCCGGGCGGTGTGGGCCTCGCCCACGGACGCCCTGGTGCTGGGGCTGAAGTAGTCCGGCGGGAAGCGGGCGCATCGGGCCGGAGAACAGCGGTGGGGGGGGGGGGGGGGGGGGGGGGGGGGGGGGGGGGGGGGGGGGGGGGGGGGGGGGGGGGGAGGGGAGAGGGGGGGGGGGAAGAAGCTTAAAAGAGGAGAAT
>NZ_JBWKCJ010000040.1:69722-74537 GCF_056436545.1 Streptomyces sp. NPDC043738
TCCCATCTCTTTCTACCTTTCACCTCACCCGCGCTCCCCCCCCCCCCCCCCCCCCCCCCCCCCCCCATCCCCCCCCCCCCCCCCCCCCTCCCCCCCCCCCCCCCCCCCCCCGGTGCAGGACCGTCGACTACAGCACCGTCGACTACAGCACCTTCGACAGGAACGACTTCGTCCGCTCGTGCTGCGGGTTGCCGAGCACCTCGCGCGGGTGGCCGGATTCGACCACCACGCCGTTGTCCATGAAGACCAGCGAGTCGCCGACCTCGCGGGCGAAGCCCATCTCATGGGTCACGACGACCATCGTCATGCCGTCCGCCGCCAGGTCCTTCATGACGTCCAGGACGTCACCGACCAGCTCCGGGTCGAGGGCCGAGGTCGGCTCGTCGAAGAGCATCAGCTTGGGCTCCATCGCCAGCGCACGGGCGATGGCGACGCGCTGCTGCTGGCCGCCGGAGAGCTGCGAGGGGTAGTTCCCCGCCTTGTCGGCCAGGCCGACGCGGTCCAGTAGCTTGGTCGCGCGCTCGCGGGCGGTCGCCTTGGACTCGCCCTTGACCTGGATCGGCGCCTCCATGATGTTCTCCACCGCGGTCATGTGCGGGAAGAGGTTGAAGCGCTGGAAGACCATGCCGATGTCGCGGCGGCGGGCGGCGACCTCGCGGTCGCGCAGCTCGTAGAGCTTGCCGTTGTGCTCGCGGTAGCCGACCAGTTCGCCGTCGACGGACAGCCGGCCGGCGTTGACCTTCTCCAGGTGGTTGATGCAGCGCAGGAACGTCGACTTGCCGGAGCCGGACGGGCCGATCAGGCAGAAGACCTCCCGGGGCGCGACCTCCAGGTCGATGCCCTTGAGGATGTGGGCCGCGCCGTAGGACTTGTGGACGCCCTCGGCCAGGACCATGGGGCCGCCACTGGTGCCCCCGGTCTTGCTCGTGGTGGTCTTGCTGGTCATCCGACACCTCCGGCGGAGCGGTTGAAGCCGCCGGCCAGCTTCGCCTTGGCGCGCTGGAGCGGAGTGGGCGGGAGCTGGCGGCTGGAGCCGCGGGCGTAGTAGCGCTCAAGGTAGTACTGCCCGATGCTCAGCACCGTAGTGGCGATCAGGTACCAGGCGGCGGCGAGGATCAGCATCTCGACCACCACACCGGAGTCCCGGCCGACGTTCTGGGCGGCCTGGAGCAGGTCGTAGTACTGGACCGCGATCACCAGCGACGAGGTCTTCAGCATGTTGATGACCTCGTTGCCGGTCGGCGGCACGATCACCCGCATCGCCTGCGGCACGATGATCCGGCGCAGCGTCTTGCCGTGGCTCATGCCCAGCGCGTGCGCCGCCTCGGTCTGGCCCTCGTCGACGGCGTTCAGACCGGCCCGGCAGATCTCCGCCATGTACGCCGCCTCGTTCAGGCCGAGGCCCAGCAGCGCGCACAGGAACGGGGTCATGAAGTCCGACCACTCGTCCTTGTAGATCGGCATGATGTCGATGTACTGGAAGACCAGGCCGAGGTTGAACCACAGGAACAGCTGGACGTAGACCGGCGTACCGCGGAAGAACCAGATGTAGAACCACGAGACGGTCGAGGTCACCGGGTTCTTGGACTGGCGCATCACGGCCAGGATCACGCCGAGCACGATGCCGATGACCATCGAGAGCACGGTGATCAGCAGGGTGTTGCGCAGACCCTTGAGGATGTCCGCGTTGAACATGTACTGCGGGATCGCGCCCCAGTTGACGTTTCCGGAGGCGAAGGCCCGCACGAGCAGCGCGAGCACCCCGATGACGACGATCGCCGCGACCCAGCGGCCGTAATGGCGGACCGGGATGGCTTTGATGGGCTCGGGCTGGGGCGGCGGAGCGTCCGCCGGCGGCTGGGCCGACTTGTCGACGTCAACTGACACGGATGTTGCCTTTCAGCGTTCGGCGGGGTGGCCGGAGGGGACGGGACGGCTGCCGGCGGCTCAGTTGCCGCTGTTGAGCTTCACTTCCTTGACCGCCGCGTCCTTGACGTCCCACTTGTCCAGGACCTTGGCGTACGAGCCGTTCTTGATCGTGAGTTCCACCGCGGCCTTGAGGGCGTCGCGCAGCTTCTCCTGGCCCTTGGGGACCGCGATGCCGTACGGGGCCGCCTTGAGCGGGGCGCCGCCGACCATCTGGAAGTCCTTGCCGCCCCCGGAGACCTTCACCGCGTACGCCGCGACCGGGTAGTCGCTGGAGACGGCGTCCACACCGCCGGTGCGCAGCCGGGTCTGGGCCTCGGAGTCGTTGTCGAACGCCTCGATGGCGATCGGCTCCTCGTCGTTCTTCTCGCAGGCCTTCGACTTGTCCTTGGCCAGGTCGTGCGAGACGGTGCCGCGCTGTACCGCGAGCTTCTTGCCGCACAGCGTTTCCCAGCCGTCGATGCCCTTGGTCTTGCCCTTCTGGGTGTAGAGCGAGACGCCGACGTTGAGGTAGTCGATGAAGTCGACGCCCTGGCCGATCTTCTTGCCGGTGTTGCTGTCGATGCCCTCCTGGCGCTCCTTGGTGTCCGTCATCGCCGACATCGCGATGTCGTAGCGCTGGGACTTCAGGCCGCCCATGAGGGTGTCGAAGGTGGCGTTGTTGAAGTTGAGCTTGATGCCCAGGGCCTTCTCCATCGCCGCCGCGAGGTCCGGGTCGATGCCGGTGACCTTGCCGTTCGTACGGAACTCCACCGGCTTGTACGTGATGTCCGAGCCGACCTGGAGCAGGCCGATCTCCTGCACGTCCTTGGGCAGCAGCTTGAACAGCGGCGCGTGGACGTTGCGGTTCTTCTGCGCCTCTCGCTTGGCGACGGCCGCGTCCGTCTGGTCGCCGCAGGCGCTGAGGAGCATCAGCGAGGCGGTGACCGCCGCCGCGGCGGCCACGGCTGTGCGCGACCTGCCGGCGGCCCTGCGACGGGTGGTGCTTGCGGTCATGCTGTTCCTCCTGCGGATGGAGAAGCCGACGTGGCGGAGACGTGACAAAAGGGCCGGGGGACACCTCTTCGAGCGTCGCGACCTCGGTTGGTGACGGAATCCTGCCATCCGGACTCCGGTATTCGGACTGCCGTTCAGGTCAAAATCGGATAACGGACGGGGAAGGGGAGGTGGCGCCCTTGTGTCGCAAGGGGAAGCCGCCTCCAACGGGGCGCGGGGGGCGTTCGGCGCACTCCGGACGTCTCGGATTCCGGACAGCGGGGCGAGAGCACTTCGGCCGTTTTCCGGTGCTTCGCCGTTATTGTCGGAACCTTGAACCCGAGGGTAATGAATCTGACTCGTCGAGGCCCGCGCCCGTCCGGTAGAAATGTTCGTTACACCCCTCATCCGGGGCTCAGGGCGCGTGTGCGGCGCGCCCGGCGTCCGTACCTCCCCCTGCGGGGCGGCCATCCGCCCACACAGGGCGCGGACGCGGTGCCCGCCCACTCCTCAACCAGGGAGTGGCCACCCTCAGCAGATTTACGAATAAAGGGGTAAGACAAGTGGCAGCGGAGATCGTCAATCCTCGCAGCGACGGAAATACGGGCGCGGACGAAGGCACGGGCACGGCGCCCGACGGAACCTTCGATCCCGCCTTCGCGCTGCATCGCGGCGGCAAGATGGCCATCCAGGCGACCGTGCCGGTCCGCGACAAGGACGACCTGTCCCTCGCGTACACGCCGGGCGTCGCCAAGGTGTGCAGCGCCATCGCCGAGCAGCCCGAGCTCGTGCACGACTACACATGGAAGTCCCAGGTCGTCGCAGTCGTCACGGACGGCACCGCGGTGCTGGGCCTGGGCGACATCGGCCCGGAGGCCTCCCTCCCCGTGATGGAGGGCAAGGCCATCCTCTTCAAGCAGTTCGGCGGTGTGGACGCGGTGCCGATCGCGCTCGCCACCACCGACACCGACGAGATCGTGGAGACCGTCGTGCGGCTCGCGCCGTCCTTCGGCGGCGTCAACCTGGAGGACATCTCGGCGCCCCGGTGCTTCGAGATCGAGCGCCGCCTGCAGGAGGCGCTGGACATCCCGGTCTTCCACGACGACCAGCACGGCACGGCCGTGGTCACGCTGGCCGCGCTGCGCAACGCCGCCAAGCTCACCGACCGCTCGCTCGGCCAGCTGCGGGCGGTCATCTCCGGCGCCGGCGCGGCCGGTGTCGCCATTGCCAAGATCCTCATCGAGGCGGGCATCGGCGATGTCGCGGTCTGCGACCGCAAGGGCGTGGTCTCCACGGACCGCGGCGACCTCACGGACGTCAAGCGCGAGGTGGCCGGCTTCACCAACAAGGCGCAGCTGACCGGTTCGCTGGAGCAGGCGCTGGACGGCGCCGACGTCTTCATCGGGGTCTCCGGCGGCACGGTGCCCGAGGAGGCGGTGGCGAAGATGGCGAAGAACTCGCTGATCTTCGCGATGGCCAACCCCACCCCGGAGATCCACCCCGACGTCGCGCACAAGTACGCGGCCGTGGTCGCCACCGGGCGCAGCGACTTCCCCAACCAGATCAACAACGTGCTGGCCTTCCCCGGCATCTTCGCCGGCGCCATGCAGGTGCGGGCCTCGCGGATCACCGAGGGCATGAAGCTCGCCGCCGCCGAGGCGCTGGCCGCCGTCGTCGCCGACGAACTCAGCGCCGACCGGGTCATCCCCTCGCCGTTCGACGAGCGGGTCGCCCCGGCCGTCACCGCCGCCGTGGCGGCAGCGGCCCGCGCCGAGGGCGTGGCGCGCCGCTGAGCGCTTCCGTCGTACGCCAACGGGCCGGGGGGGGGGGGGGGGGGGGGGGGGGGGGGGAGGGGGGGGGGGGGGGGGGGGGGGGGGGGGGGGGGGGGGGGGGGGGGGGGGGGGGGGGGGGGGG
>NZ_JBWKCJ010000041.1:0-74212 GCF_056436545.1 Streptomyces sp. NPDC043738
TCCCCCCCCCCGGTGCCCCTCCCCCTCCCCCCCCCCCCCCCCCCCTTCTTCCCCCCCCCCCCCCCCCCCCCCCCCCCCCCCCCCCCCCCCCCCCCCCACGGCCCGAAGGGAAGGAAGTGACGGCCACCGTGGCCTCGCACCGCAAGCCCAGGCAGCATCCGCTCGCCGCGCTCACGGGCGGTTCGCGCAGCGCGCGCACCGTCCGTACGGCCGCCACCCTCGCCCTCGCGGGCGCCGCCACCGCCACCGCCTTCGACGGCACCGGCCAGGCGGCCCCCTCCCCCACCCCCGACCAGGTCAAGGACCGGGTCGACGCGCTGTACCAGGAGGCAGAGGTGGCCACACAGAGCTACAACGGCGCCAAGGAAGCCGCCGACACCGCACGCGAGGAGCTGAGCAGACTGCAGGACGAGGCCGCCCGCCGGACCCGGAAGCTGAACACCGCCCGCGCGGAACTGGGCGCCGTGGCCGCGTCCCAGTACCGCTCCGGCGGTATGGACCCGACCGTCTCGCTGCTGCTCTCCGAGGACCCGCAGCGCTATCTGGACGGCGCCGCGGTGCTGGAGCGCGCGGGCAGTCATCAGGCGGCCGCGGTGGCCGGTTACGCGCGCCGGCTCGGCAGCGTGCGGCAGGTCCGGCAGCGGGCCGAGGACACCGCGCAGCGGCTGGTGTCCACCGAGACCAGGCTGAAGAAGCACCGGGTCACCATCGTCCGCAAACTGGACGCCGCCGAGCAGTTGCTGGACCGGCTGACCGCGGAGCAGCGGCGCCGGATGGCGGGCGCGGACGGCTCCCGGGGCGGCGGCCGCGCGGACCGGGGAACGGGCCGCGGTGACGGCCTGCTCGGCGGGATCCCGGCCGGCTCGGCGGCCGCGCCGGCCCCCGACTCCCGGGCCGCCCGCGCCGTCTCCTTCGCCTACTCCGCCCTCGGCAAACCGTACGTCTGGGGCGCCACGGGCCCCTCCGCCTACGACTGCTCGGGCCTGACCCAGGCCGCCTGGGAGTCCGGCGGCGTCTCGCTCCCGCGCACCACCTACACCCAGATCAACTCCGGCCCCCGCGTCGACCGCTCCCAACTCGCCCCCGGCGACCTGGTGTTCTTCTACACCGGCATCAGCCATGTGGGCCTGTACATCGGCGACGGCAAGATGATCCACGCGCCCCATCCGGGCGCCCCGGTACGCATCGCGCCGATCGACCAGATGCCGTTCGCGGGGGCCACCCGGCCGGCGTAGGGCCGCCGGGCCGGCGCGGGGAAGCCGGGCCGGCCCGGGGTCTCCGGTGGAGGGGTCAGGGCTTCAGCTGGGTGCCCAGCCACCGGAAGATCTCCGGCACCTGCTGGCGCCAGACCGCCGTGGTGTGGCCACCCGCGTTCGCCGCGATCTGCCGCACGGTCACCGTGGTCGGCAGCTTCGCCAGCTGGCGCAGGCCGATGCCCGCCTGGTAGCCGTCGCCCGCGGCGCCCGAGACGTACAGCGCCGTACGGGGCGGCCGGCCGGCGGCGTTGGCGGACTTCAGGAGGTGGATCGGGTTCGACGTGATCCGCAGCTGGGGGTCCTTGCCGGCCAGGGAGTCGGGCTCCAGGGCCGGGTCGTTGTAGCCGGACATCGCGATCGCGGCGCGGTAGCGGTCGGGGTGGGCCAGGGCGAGCTTGGTGGCGCAGTGGGCGCCCGCCGAGTAGCCGGCCAGGGCCCAGGAGTCGGGCTTGTCGCCCACCCGGAAGTTGTCGACGACCATCTTGCGGACGTCGACGGTCAGCCAGCTGTCGGCGTTGACCTTGCCGGGGATGTTGACGCAGCCGGTGTCGGCGCCGGTGAGGAGGTTGGTGCGCGGCGCGACCAGGATGAACGGCTTGACCTCGCCGCGCTGCATCAGCGGCCTGAGCTGCTCGGCCACGTGCAGGGACCCGAACCAGGCCTTCGACGAGCCGGGGTAGCCGGGCAGCAGCTCGACCACCGGGAACTTGGTGTTCTTGTAGGCGGGGTCGTCGTACTGCGGCGGCAGCCATACGTACACCTCGCCCCGCACGCCCGAGATGCGGCCCTCGAGGTCGGTCATCTGCACGCCCGCCCCCATCCGCGGGTCGTCGCCCGGGCGGAACCGCTGGAGCTGCTTGGGCTCGTTCTTGATCTGCTTGCCGCCCATGCCGTCGGGGCCGAGGTCCTTGGCGACCGCGACATGGCTGTCGGTGCCGAGCAGATCGCCCCAGGTGTCGTAGAGGTTGTTGGCGTTGTTGACCAGGACGAAGACCAGGGTGATGGCCGTGACCTGGGCGAACACCAGCATCAGCAGCCGGGCGAGGCCGCGTACCAGGGCCGGCCCGGCTATTCGGCCCCACAGGGCGAGCGGCAGCACGACGGCGACGATCAGCAGCGCGACCGAGGTGAGGAAGAAGGGCGTGCCCGTCAGGCTCATCGGGATCTCGCTTCCAGGACGACTTACGCGAAGGACGTGGGGATGGTTCGGGCCCCGCCTTCGGCAGTGAGCCTCTCCGCGCCCTTAGATGGCGATCCGCGTGGTCCTGGTTGCCCGGCTTAGGTCCTTCTTTACCCCTTCCCGCACGCCTGCGCCTGCGCCCCGTATGTCCTGGGCCCTCGCCGTGCGGCCGCCGGCGGCCTGACCCCCGCCACCGGCCAAGCCGCAGGTCAGGGCGTCAGACCAGGCGCCGGGCCGCCGCCCAGCGGGTCAGCTCATGGCGGTTGGACAGCTGCAGCTTGCGCAGGACCGCCGAGACATGCGACTCGACGGTCTTCACCGAGATGAACAGCTGCTTGCCGACCTCCTTGTACGCATAGCCGCGGGCGATCAGCCGCAGGACCTCGCGCTCACGCTGGGTGAGGCGGTCCAGGTCCTCGTCGATCGGCGGGGCGTCGGTCGAGGCGAAGGCGTCCAGCACGAAGCCGGCCAGCCGCGGGGAGAAGACCGCGTCGCCGTCGGCCACCCGGAAGATCGCGTTGACCAGGTCCGTGCCCGTGATCGTCTTGGTGACATAGCCGCGGGCACCGCCGCGGATGACGCCGATGACGTCCTCGGCCGCGTCGGAGACGGAGAGCGCGAGGAAGCGGACCGGGCGCTCGGCGTCGGCCGACATCGCGGCGCAGCGGCGCAGCACCTCGACGCCGCCGCCACCGGGGAGGTGGACGTCCAGGAGGACGACCTCGGGGCGGGTGGCGGTGATGACCGTGATCGCCTGGTCGACGTCGGCGGCCTCGCCGACCACCTCGACGCCGGTGCGCTCGGTCTCGCCGATCTCGGCCTGGACGCCCGTACGGAACATCCGGTGGTCGTCGACGAGTACGACCCGTACAGTCCGGCCCTCGGCCGCCTCGCCGCCGGTCCCGCCCTGCTGTGCGTCCTCGCTGGTCATGTCTTCCGCCCGTCCGTTGGTGTCTGCCCCGTCATCATCCCGCGCCCCGGCCGGCGCCGCCGCAACCGGCCGCGGCCCGCCCGGCTCCGCCGGCGGCCGGCCGGGCCCCTGGCGCGGCCCGGTCGTCCCCGTCATCCCTCACGCTCCGTCGCGGCGCGCTCCATCTCCAGCTCGACGACCGTGCCGCCCTCGGGGGCGGAGCGCAGCCGGGCCGTGCCGCCGTTGCGCTCCATCCGGCCGATGATGGACTCCCGCACGCCCATGCGGTCGGCGGGGACCGCGTCCAGATCGAAGCCGGGGCCGCGGTCGCGCACCGAGACGAAGACCGTACGGCCCTCGACCTCGGCGAACACCTGCACCGCACCGCCCTCGCCGCCGTACTTGGCGGCGTTGACCATCGCCTCGCGTGCGGCCTGCATCTGGGCGCCCAGCGCGTCGTCCAGCGGGCAGTCGCCGACGACCACGACCTCGATGGGGACGCCGTGGTCGTCCTCCACCTCGGCGGCGGCCTTGCGGACCGCCTCCGCCAGGGTGGCCGGCTCCTCGTCCTCCTCCTTGCCGCGGCCCTCGGGTTTGTAGAGCCAGGCGCGCAGTTCGCGCTCCTGGGCGCGGGCCAGGCGCGCCACCTCCCTGGGATCGTCGGCGTTGCGCTGGATCAGGGTGAGGGTGTGCAGGACGGAGTCATGGACATGGGCGGCCACCTCGGCGCGCTCCTGGGCGCGGATTCGCATCAGTCGCTCCTCGGAGAGCTCCTGCATCATCCGTACGAGATAGGGGCCCGCCAGCAGCGCGATGCCGACGACGACGGCGAGCGCCGCCTGCAGCACCGAGCCCAGGTGCCGCACCGAGCCCTGCAGCACGACGATGCCCGTCACCCCGACGCCGACCAGCAGCACCCCGGCCGCGCCGCGCAGCACCGGCAGCAGGGCCTTGCGGCGGCCGAGCTCCAGCCACTGGGCGCGGCGGGCGTTGTCCGCCTGGCGCCACACCAGGGCGACACCGGCGCCGATCAGCAGCACCGGCCACAGATAGCCGTTGGCCTGGCCGAGCTGGAACCTGGAGGCGATGACGGCGGCGCCGATCAGCAGCGCGATCAGCGCGAAGACCTGGCCCTTGTCGGGCTTGTGCCGCAGCAGCCGGCGCTTCTCGTCGCCCGGGGCGTGGGGGCGGTGTTCCACCCCGCCGACGCCCAGCGGGACGAAGAACCAGAACGCGGCGTAGAGCAGGGCGCCCATGCCGTCGGCCATGAACAGCGCCACGAACACCACCCGCACCCAGGAGACCGGCAGCCCCAGATGCCCCGCCAGACCGCGCGCGACACCGCCGAGCAGCCGCCCGTCGGCGCTGCGGTAGAGCTTGCGCACGGGTGGGTCGTCGGGGTCCGGCGCCGGGGCGTAGGCCGTCTCGGCGCGGGGTGGTGCGGTGGTCATGTGCCCGATCGTCACACGCCGCGGCGGCCCGCGGCATCAGGGGCGACCCTGAACCCGTCCCTGACGTTTCACGGAGCGGGTCGGGGCAGGTCGGGGCGGCCCGCAGCGGGTCAGCTCTGCGGGTCGCTCCTGCGGAAACCGTCCTTCACGGCCGAGAAGACCCTCTCGTACTTCGCCCAGTCGGCATCCGGTGCGGACACGTAGATCGCGTACTCCTTGCCGCCCTCGCGGCCGAAGCCGAGGTCGATGCCGCGGAAGGTGCGGGCCCGGCCCCCGAAGGTGAACTCCCAGATCGCGGCGGGATCGCCCTGGAAGACGGTGTCCTGCATCCGCAGCCGGGAGTACACGGGGTACTGCTGCTTGAAGGCGGCCTCGACGGCCTTGAAGTGCTGCACCTGATCCGCGGAGGAGAAGTCCAGGACGCTGAGGGTGAGCTGGGCGCGCTCGGCCTCGGAGGCGTAGACGATCTGCCGGCCGCCGTCGTTGACCTTCCGCTTCCAGTCGCCGGGCACCGGGAAACTGACGCCGAGCGCGGACTCGGTGACCTTGCGGTAGCCGTCGGGCAGGGGCGGCGGCGGTCCGATGCTGTTGTCCGGGACGCTCGGCTGCACCGGCGCGCCCTTGTCGCCCGCCTCCTTGGACGGGCCGGAGTCGTCGCGGTGCAGCACGAACCAGGCCGTGCTCGCGCCACCGCCGACCGCGAGTACGCCCACGACGCTCCAGGCGACGACGCGGGCGCCGCGCCGCTTTCGGGGTCTCACGCCGCCGGACAGCCACTCCGTACGGCCGTCGTCGGACCGCCCGACGATGCCGCCGTCCGGGACGGCCACCGGCCCGGTCACGGCGCCGCCGGCACCTGCGTCCTGCCCCTGGGCCGTACGGGCCACGGCTCGGCCGTCCGAAGGGGCCGCACCGCCGGTGGGCCGCACCGGACGTGTCGGTGCCTCCGTCCGCGGGTCCGTCGCGGCCCGCCCCGCGTCGTCGCGGCCGACCGTCCCCAGCGCGAGCGTCGGCCAGCCCATCAGGGCCGTCTCCACGTCGCCCTCGGCGGCCCGCAGCGCCTGTTCGACGACCTCGGCCGTCGGACGGTCCGTCGGCTCCTTGGCGAGCAGCGCCTCGATCAGCGGGGTCAGCGTGCCGCCGTTGCGCGGCGGTTCGAACGGGTCCATGGCGATCGCGTACGCCGTCTCGACCGCGGTGTTCTTCCGGAACGGGGGCCGCCCCTCGACCGCCTGATAGAGCGTCGCCCCCAGCGCCCATAGGTCCGAGGCGGGGCCCGGTGTGCCGCCCTTGACCCGCTCGGGCGCCAAGTAGTCGATGGAGCCGACCAGCTCGCCGGTCTTGGTGAGCGTCGAGGTGCCGGTGGCGACCGCGATGCCGAAGTCGGTGAGCACGACCCGGCCGTCTTCACCGAGCAGCACGTTGCCCGGCTTGACGTCACGGTGCAGCACACCGGCGGAGTGTGCGGCACGCAGCGCCGCGATCATGCCGCGCCCGATCCGCGCGGCCTCGCGCGGCGTGACCGAACCCCCGTCCCGGGCGGCCTCCTTGATGGCGTCGCCCAGCGTGGTGGAGGGGACGTACTCCATGACGATGCAGGGCGAGCCGGCGTCGTCCACGACGTCGTGCACCCCCACCACGTTGGGGTGGTTGATGCGGGCCGCGGCCTGCGCCTCCCGGGTGGTGCGTTCATGGCGGGTCGCCAGCTCGTCGGGCTCCAACTGCGGCGAGACGTGCAGACGCTTGACCGCGACCTGGCGCCCGAGGACTTCGTCCCGGGCCCGCCAGACGGTGCCCATACCGCCCTGGCCTATCCGTTCAACCAGGCGATACCGCCCGGCGACCAGTCGCCCCTCGTCCACCGACGCCGCCTCCGCCACCGCACGCCCCTCCGGAAACCCGTACGTATCCAGGGCGCAACGATAGTCTCCGACGTCGGCGAACAGCCCTCCGGCCACCGCGCGTCCGCAGCTGTCTTCCGTCCGGCGCCGGGCGCCCGGGGCATATGCGAACCCGCGAGGGGTTTCGGGACCCCCCTGGGGCATGTCGGGGGTGCCGGCGGCGGATCTCAGGGATCCGCCAGGGTTCCCACGGATGCCGGAGCCGCGGCGATCTTGTCACCATGGCTCCATGAACGAAGCAGCCCCCGCCGCGGAGCCGGCGCCCCCCGGCCCCGCCGACCCCACCCCGCCGGTCGCCCCGCTGCGCCGCAGCCGGCGACACAAGGTCATCGGCGGCGTGTGCGGCGGGCTGGGGCGGCAGTGGGACCTCGACCCGGTGATCTTCCGGATCGTGCTCGCCGTGCTCGCCGTCGGCGGCCTCGGGCTGATCGCCTACGGCTTCGCCTGGCTGCTCATCCCCCTCGACGGCGAGGACGAGAACGAGGGGCGCCGGCTGCTCTCAGGCCGTGTCGAGGGCTCGGCGCTGACCGCCCTGCTCTTCGCGCTGGTCGGCTGCGGGCTGTTTCTGACGACCCTCGCCAAGGGCAGCATGATGTCCTTCGCCATCATGCTGACGCTGGCCGTGGCCGGCTCCGCCTACTGGTCCCGACGGCGCCGCCAGGCGCAGGCCCAGGGCCCGGAGTCGATGGACGCCGCCACGGCCCAGGCGGTCGCCGACGCCCCGCCGGAGACCACCGCGCCCCCCACGCCCACCAGCCCCTCGTGGTGGCGCGCCCCGCACGCCAAGGACACGGCCGGCCAGGGCTATCTGTGGGGCCCCGAGCACACCCCCCTCCCTCTCGACATCAGCTACCGCGGTGCGCACGGCGCCGCCGCGCCCACCGCGCCGCACCGGCAGGGCGCCTGGTCGGGTGCGGGCCGCCCGCCCGGCCCGGCCGTGCCACCGCACGGCGCCCACCCCATCGGCTCGCCGCTCGGGACGCGCCGCAACGGCCGCCCGATCGGCGGCTGGACGTTCCTTCTCGCGCTGGGCGCGGGGGCCGTCACCGCCCTGTCCGTCTCCCGGCACGAGACCCTCGCACCGTCACTCCAGGCGGGACTGGCCGCCGCACTGGTCGTCTTGGGCCTGGGGCTCGCCCTCAGCGCCTGGCTCGGCCGCACGGGTGGCGGCACGGTGTTCCTGGTGGTCGTGACGGCCGTGCTGCTGGCGGGCGCGACGGCGCTGCCCGACAACATCACCGCCGACTGGCAGCGCCGCACCTGGACCCCCACCACCCTCGCCGCCGTCAGCCCGCACTACGAAGTCGGCTCCGGCGAGGGCCTGCTGGACCTGTCGGAGCTGCCCCTCAAGGACGGCCGTACGGTCCGCACCAGCGCGGAAGTGGGCGCCGGCCGGCTCCAGGTGACGCTGCCGCGGGGCGTCACGACCCGCCTCCGTATCTCGCTCGGCCTCGGCGACATCCAGCTGCCCGGCGAATCGCCCCATGACGTGGACCTCTCCGCGGGCGGCGAGGAGCGGACCATCACCCTGCCCGCCGACGGCCTCAAGAAGGGCGAGAAGCCGCGCGGCACCCTCGACCTCGACCTCGACCTCGGGGCCGGCCAGGTCGCCGTCCAACGCCCCGCCCCGGCCCCCACCCAGCCGACCGCGCCGACCGCACCCGACGAGCCGACCGCCCCCACCCGCCAGGGAGCCCCCTGATGATGCGCCACCCCTTCGAGCCGGGCCGCCTGATCTCCGGCCTCACGGCCCTCACCCTCGGCACCGCATACGGCCTCGACGCCCTCGGCATATGGCACGCACCCGGCCCCTGGCTCTTCCTCGCCCTCCCCGCGGGCCTGCTCCTCGCCGGCATCACCGCCGCCCTCTGGGCGACGGCCCGCCGCCGCACCCGCCCCGCCGACGGGCCGGAAGCACCCTAGGGCCTGTCTGACAATTGATCAGACAGCCGAGTTGCGCAGCCAGGGCATCAACGAGAGCGGGAAAATCTTGGCGCGGTAGCCTGGCGATCATGGGGGACTGGGAGATTCGGCTGGCTTCGATGGCGGACGTCGAGCCGGTGGCCGAGCTGCGGGCCGTGGTGCTGCGGGCGGATCTGGAGCGGCTCGGGCGGTACGACGAGCAGCGAGTGCGGCAGCGGCTGCGGGACGGGTTCACTCCGGCGCACACCTGGGTGATCGAGGTAGGTGGTCTGTTCGCCGGCTGTGTGTCGCTGCGGCCCGCCGAGGACGCCCACTGGCTGGAGCACTTTTACCTGGCTCCCCACCTGCAGGGCAGCGGCATCGGTACTGCCGTGCTGCGTGGGCTGCTGGAGCGGTGTGACCGCGAGGGCACCCTGATCCGGTTGAACGTGCTGCAAGGAAGTCGGGCCCGGCGGCTGTACGAGCGGCACGGATTCACATGCGAGTCCGAAGATCCGGTGGACGTGTTCATGGTGCGCGAGCCAGCGTTGGCCGTGCGGGACAAATGATCATCGAGCCGGTTCGCGGAGCCAGAGGATCAAGGAGGCCAGGACGAGTCCGGCGCGGTAGCGGACGGCGAGCTTGTCGAACCTCGTGGCGATGGCACGGAACTGCTTCAGACGGGCGAAGCACCGTTCCACCACGTTGCGGTCGCGATAGACGGTTCTGTCGAAGGCGGGTGGCCGGCCGCCGAGGGTTCCGCGTCGTCGTCCGCGGTTTGCGGCTTGGTCGCGGCGCTCAGGGATCGTGGCGGCGATGCCCCGGCGCCGCAGCAGGTGGCGGATAGCCCTGCTGGAGTAGGCCCTGTCACCGAGCACGCGCTCTGGTGTCGTGCGCGGCCGGCCGGTTACGGCACGCGGGACGCGGATCCCGTCGAGGACCTGACCGAACGCCGTGGCGTCGTTGACATTGCCGGGCGTGAGCACAATCGACAGTGGCAAGCCCCGGCCGTCGACGGCCAGATGGACTTTGGTGGTCATCCCGCCCCGGGACCGCCCGAGGGCCTGGCCCGCCTGCGACCAGCCAGGATCTTCCAGTTCGTCCCCGTCCGCGACCCCCTTTTGCGGGCACCGGCCGCGTGCTGATGGGCGCGGTTGATCGTGGAGTCGCCCGCGACGGTCCACTCCACCCGCCCCACCGCGTCGTCGCGGACCTGGACATGCTCCAGCAGCTTTGCCCAAGTCCCGTCCGCCTCCCAGCGGGCAAACCTCTCGTAGACCGTCTGCCACGGCCCGTACCCCTCAGACAGGTCACGCCACGGAGCCCCGGTCCGCAACCGCCACAGCACCCCATTGACCACCTGCCGGTGATCACGCCACGGACGGCCACGCCCATCCACACGCGGCAGCAGGTGCTCTATTCGCTCCCACGCCGCGTCCGTCAACTCACCTCGACCTGCCACAAGATCAATTATCAGACAAGCCCTAGGAGGTGGCCGCGGAGTCCCGCCCGACCCGTCGGACAGGCGGCCGGCCCTAGCCGAACAGCTGCGCCCCGTGCCGCTTACGGCGGTTCTCCCACGCCGCGTCCAGGGAGAACCTCGGCGTGCCGGCCAGCAGGAGGGGGAGCCAGGCCATCAGATAGGCGAGGTCGCTGCCGTAGTAGTACGGCGTGGTCGACCAGCTCACGGTGAGCCAGAGCGTCAAGGAGATCAGCGCGCCGCCGAACGCCGCCAGCCGCCCCAGCAGTCCCGCGAGCGTACCCAGGCCCACCGCCAGTTCACCGGCGGCGATGGCGTATCCGAAGACCACCGGGCTCTTCTGCGCGAGCTCGACCAGCTGCGGAAGCGCCGCCGCGTCGTGGACCTGGTCCAGCAGCGCGCCGAGCGACCCCTCGCCCCCGGCCGCCAGGAACGCCGGGTCCATGAGCTTGTCCACCCCCGCGTAGACGAAGGTGACGCCCAGAAAGACGCGCAGCGGCAGCAGCGCATGACGCGCCAGCCGCGCGCGCAGCCCGGCGCCGACCCCTTCGACACCCGCTCCTGCCAAGTCGGCACCGACCGTGCGATGTGCATGCACCATGACGTCCGCCTCTCCGTTACCGCCGGGAGCAGACGATTGTGCCCGCGCCCGCGCCTCACGGGGAGATACGTACGGATGACCGCGAGAGGTTCAACCAACCGATGCACTTCGGGCGACGGAAGCACACAGAATCGCCACGCACGGCTCACACATGGCCCCCACACGGCCTCCCGTACGGCCCCGCACGACGACTGCCGACCGACGGCTGACGGCCGACGCCGATCCGCCGACGGCCACGGCTCACCGCTCACGACCCACAGCCCACAGCCGACTGTGGACCCGCCCCTCCGTGGACCCTCCTCTCTGCGGACCCGCCCCTCAGTCCAGGACGTCGAGCGGAAAGCCGTTCGACTCCACTCCCGCCGCCGTGATCACCCGGACCTGCACCCGGCCCGGTTCCACATCGACCGGTACCGGAACCGTCAGCACCCCGTCCGTCGGGTTGGCGAAACCGCCCGGCACCGGCACCAGCGGGACCGGGACATGGACCCCGCCGATCCGCACGACGGTGCGGGCGAGCCGGTCGGGCGTCGTGGCGCCCGGGGGGACGAAGCCGGCGCCGCGGATCTCGATGTCGTCGCCGGTACGGACGGGCGCCGCGAGGTCGCCGAGCTCACGGGAGCGGACGACCGAGAGGATCACCGGACGGCCGCCGGCCACCAGCTTCCCCATGAGATACGTCGCCCCGGAGAGGGCCACCAGGACCACCAGGGCCCAGGGCAGCCGCGGCAGCTGCCCGGGCCGGTCGGCCAGCCGCACCAGCGCGAGCACCGCCACCGCCGCGTTGACCAGGACGTACTGCACGTCCAGGAAGCTGCCCCGCCCCGCGTCGTCGGTCAGCAGATCACCGACGCGCGGCCGCTCCGCGGGGACCTTCTGCAGCCGCCCCGAGCGCACCCGCGCGGCGACCACCCCGTACGCCAGCACGGCCACCCCGCACCCGAGGGCGAGCGCCGCCAGCAGCGCTCCGCAGCGGTCCAGTGCCAAGCCCTGGAGCAGGCGGCGCCGCTCGCCCGGGGCCGCGGCGGCCAGGCGTACGGCCGCCGTCGCCACGGCGTAGAGCACCACGCCCGCCCACCCCGCGGCGACCGTCCGCGAGGTCGACAGCCGGCCGTCCTCGCCGATCAGCGGTGCCAGCGCCCCGCCGTGCGCACCGTGCCGCAGGGCCGCCAGCGTCAGCCCCAGCGCCAGGACGACGGCCGCGACCAGCCCCGCCGTACGGCCCGCCGTCCAGCTGCCGCCGATGGCGGTCAGCGCCTGCCCGAGCAGCAGGGCCACCACCGCGCTCCAGACCACCAGCAGGGTCCGCCACCGTACGGCGGCCAGCCAGCTGACCCCCTCGGCAGCGCCGCGCCTTGCCAACTCCCTCGCGGAGAGGGTCAGTTCGTCGGACACCCACTGCCGGGCCGCACCGGCGGAGCGCGCGAGCCCGGACGGCACGCCGCGTCCGGCGGCGAAGTCCTCGCGCAGCGCGACGAACGCGGCGACCGCCCGCTGGTGCCCCTCACGGGCGCCGTGCGGGCACCGCCCGCAGCGGCACTCACCGCCGTCGGCGCGCTCCGCGCCACCCTCCGGCCCGCCCGCTCCGGCCGTCCTGCCCGCCGTCTCAACCGACACGTCCGCTACCGCCCTGCCACCGCTCGCCACCAACTTGCCGCATGTGAAGGGGAATTGTGCCTCATACGGCCGGGGTGGACACCAAACGTCCAGCTGGCGGCGGGGGGCGGGGCGCATCGGCGCGTTGACGCCCGGCGGGTATCCGCACACCTGACCGCCTGCCGACCGCACAAACCCGGTGCTTCCCCCGTTCGGGCGAACCGGGGCACGGCGACGGCTGAGCCGCCCACGCCCGGCGCAAGCTCTCGCCGTGTGCCAAATACACGGATCTCAGGGTCCGCACCAGGGACAGCACCGCCGCGCCGAACGGCGCCGCGGACGGGGCCGACTCGGCGGCACCGCCCGCCGAAGGGCCGGGCTCCCGGCCGCCACCCCCCTCGTCGCGTGCTCCGCCCTCCTCGCCCTCCTCTCGTTCCTCCTCCTGACCGGGCTCACCGCGCTCTTCGCGGCCGCACCACCGGCGACCGCCCATGACCGGCAGCCCCGGCGGCCCACCGGCGACAACTGCGCCTTCGCCGGGACCGCGCCACCCGTGGACGTACCGACCGGCTTTCCCATGCCGCACGGCTGGCACTTCCCGTGCACCGAGGCGACCCACCCACCGAAACCCACGCCCACGCCCACGCCCAAACCCACGCCCACCCCCCGTCAGCGCTCTCCCAGACCGGCGCCACCGCCGCCCGCGCCGCCACCGCGGCCGACACCGTCACCGCCCCCACCACCACCGCCCCCGCCCCGCGCCCGCCCCGCTCCGCCGCCGCCCGCGCCCAAGCTCCTTCGCGGTCCGGCGCCGTCCGCGCCCGCGCTGCCCCGCAGCTATGCGCGCACGTCCCGCCCCCCGCGCGAAGGGCGCTCCATCGTGACCACGACCCTGCTGGTCACCGCCCCGGCCGTGCTGGCCGGCGCCGCCCTCCGTCCCCGTTCGAGCTCCTCGTCCGGTTCCGCCGGACGCCGTTCCTCGTAGGAGGTCCCCATGTCGCAATGGCTGGTGCTGGGCATCGCCATGGCCGCGGTCTGCGGCGTCGTACTGATCATCACCGTCCTCAAGGAGCGCCGGATCGCCGAGGACGACGATCCGACCGAGACACCCGATGTGATCGAGTACCTGACGATGATGGTGGGGGTGGTGTACGCGATCGTGCTGGGCCTGGCCATCGCCGGCGTCTGGGAGGCCAGGAGCGCGGCCGAGGACACCGTACGGACCGAGGCGCAGGCCCTGCACGAGGTCAGCGCGCGGGCCCGGGCCTACCCCGGGCCGGTGCGGGACCGGATCCGCTCGGACGTCGACGCCTATGTGTCCCATGTCGTGCACAAGGAGTGGCCGGTCATGTCCGATCAGGGGCAGCTGACCGAGCGCGGCACCGAGCTGCTGACGAAGGTGCGGGCCGATGTCACCGACTACCACCCGGCCAACGACTTCGAAGGGCAGTCCTACCAGCCGCTCGTCGACCAGGTCGCGGTGGCCGACGGGGCGCGTTCCGCCCGCGCGGACGCCGCCGACTCCACGCTGCCGGGGGTGGTGTGGTTCGGCCTGGTGATCGGCGGCGCCATCTCCATCGGGGTGATGTTCACCCTGCAGATCCGGCGCTCGGGGCGGGAGTTGCTGATGGCGGCGCTCTTCAGCGCGCTGATCGCCTTCCTGCTGTTCCTCGTCTGGGACTTCGACTCACCGTTCAGCCGGGGCATCTCCGCGAGCGCCGAACCGTTCTTGGACCTCTTCCCCCATCTGTGACCGCTCCCCTCTTCCGGCCGTTCCGCGGGGCACCGGCCCGCCCCGCGGAACGGGCGGGCCGGGCCGGGCCCCAGCAGCGTCCGGCTGGTCGAAGGGTTCCGGTCCGGTCACCGGGATCCGGTTCAGTCGAACAGATCCGGTTCGCTGCGCACGATCTGCTGGTAGAGCGGCTGGTAGTTGATCCAGGCCACCAGGTCGTTGCCCAGCTGCTCGCGGGTGTGGACGGCGTTGTGGTGCTCGATCGGGACGGGCTTGCCGGCGGCCTTCGCCGTCAGCTGGACCTGGCACGAGCGCTCCATCGTGATGAACCACCACGCCGCCGCGTCCACCGAGTCGCCGACCGTCAGCAGCCCGTGGTTGCGCAGGATCACGGCCTTGTGCGGCCCGAGGGCGGTCGCGATCCGGCGGCCCTCCTCCTCGTCGACCACCACGCCCGTGTAGTCGTCGAAGAGCGCGTGGTCCTCGTAGAAGGCGCAGACGTCCTGGGTGATCGGCTCCAGCAGCTCGCCGAGCGCGGACAGCGCCCTGCCGTACGTGGAGTGGCTGTGGGCCGCGGCGACCACGTCGGGGCGGGCCTGGTGGACCTGCGAATGGATCGCGAACGCGGCCTGGTTGACGTGGTGGCGGCCCTCGACGACCTTGCCCTCCGCGTTCACCAGGATCAGGTCGCCGACCGTGATGAGCTTGAACGACATCCCGAACGGGTTGACCCAGAAGCAGTCGGTGAACTCCGGGTCGCGCGCGGTGATATGGCCCGCGACGCCCTCTTCGAATCCGAAGCGCCCGAAGAGCCGCAGCGCCGCCACGAGGCGCTCCTTGCGGTGGCGCCGTTCGGCCTCGACGGTCCCGTGCGTCGGCGGCATGGCGAAGTGCAGCTGGTCGGTGGGTATGGGGGTGGGCTCGGGCATCACGGTTCTCCTCCTGGCACATGCGGCTCTTGGTGCGCGATGCGGAAGCTACCCTCCGGTACCGCAGGTAACCAGGGCCGCGGCGGGCCCGGTTGGCGGCCGGCGGCATCATGAGAGCAGCACGTACCGCAGCATTGAGCACCGGGAACGGCACCAGAGGGGCGCGCCATGAGGGCGATATCGGTCAGCCAGGACATCAACGCCACACCGCAGCAGATCTTCGCCGTCCTCAGGGACCCGGCACGCCATGCCGAGCTGGACGGTTCGGGCATGCTGCGCGGCCGGCCCGAGGGCCCCTCGCCGCTGGGTCCCGGCGACCGGTTCAGCATGGGGATGGTGCAGGGGCGGATCGCGTACCGGTCGGTGAACGCCGTGGTGGAGTACGACCAGGACCGGCTGATCGCCTGGGAGACCTGGGGCGAGCTCCGCGGCCGCCGGCTGGTCGGCGGACAGCGCTGGCGCTACGAGCTGACGCCGTCGGAGGACGCCGCGTCCGGGGGCGCCACCCGGGTCACCCACACCTACGACTGGTCCCGCGCCCGCCTCCCCCGCCTCGTCGTCGAGCTGCCCGGCTACCCGCGGCGGATGGGCCCGGCGATGGCCAGGACACTGGAGCGGCTGGCGGCGGCCGTACGGGACTGAGCCGACGCACCCACGGGACGCGAGGGGGCGGTCCGGGCGGCGTCGACGTACCCGTGGGAACGACGACGCCGCCGCTCGGATGATCGAGCGGCGGCGGGATCGGCGACCCGGCGGAGATCAGCGGTGGATCACCGGGAGGTCACAGGGGAGGTCACTCCCACTCGATGGTGCCCGGCGGCTTGCTGGTCACGTCCAGCACCACGCGGTTGACGTCCGGGACCTCGTTGGTGATGCGGGTGGAGATGCGGGCCAGGACCTCGTAGGGCATACGGGTCCAGTCCGCGGTCATGGCGTCCTCGGAGGAGACCGGGCGCAGCACGATCGGGTGGCCGTACGTGCGGCCGTCGCCCTGAACGCCGACCGAGCGGACGTCGGCGAGCAGGACCACCGGGCACTGCCAGATCTCGCGGTCCAGGCCGGCCGCGGTCAGCTCCTCGCGGGCGATGGCGTCGGCCTCGCGCAGCAGGTCCAGGCGGTCCCTGGTGACCTCGCCGACGATGCGGATGCCCAGGCCGGGGCCGGGGAACGGCTGGCGGTGGACGATCTCGTCGGGCAGGCCGAGCTCGGTGCCGACCATCCGGACCTCGTCCTTGAACAGCTTGCGCAGCGGCTCGACGAGCTCGAACTCGATGTCGTCGGGGAGCCCGCCGACGTTGTGGTGCGACTTGATGTTGGCGGTGCCCGCGCCGCCGCCGGACTCGACGATGTCCGGGTAGAGCGTGCCCTGGACCAGGAACGCGACTTCCTCGCCCTCGGCGCCGGCCTCGGCGACCAGCTCGGCCTGGGCCTGCTCGAAGACCCGGATGAACTCCCGGCCGATGATCTTCCGCTTCTGCTCGGGCTCGCTGACCCCGGCCAGCGCGTTCAAGAAGCGCTCCTCGGCCTCGACGACCTTCAGCTGGACGCCGGTGGCGGCCACGAAGTCCTTCTCGACCTGTTCGGACTCGCCCTTGCGCATCAGGCCGTGGTCGACGTAGACGCAGGTCAGCTGGTCGCCGATGGCCTTCTGGACGAGGGCGGCGGCGACCGCGGAGTCCACGCCGCCGGACAGCCCGCAGATCGCGCGCTTGGTGCCGACCTGCGCACGGATCGCGGCGACCTGCTCCTCGACCACGCTGTGGGTGGTCCAGTTCGGCTCGATGCCCGCGCCGCGGTAGAGGAAGTGCTCCAGGACCTGCTGGCCGTGCGTGGAGTGCATCACCTCGGGGTGGTACTGGACGCCGTAGAGCCGCTTCTCGTCGTTCTCGAAGGCGGCGACCGGCACCACGTCCGTGGACGCGGTGACCGTGAAGCCCTCGGGGGCGGCGGAGCAGGCGTCGCCGTGGGACATCCACACCGACTGCTCGGCGGGGGTGCCCTCGAAGAGGGTGGAGGCCGTGCGGGAGACGGTCAGCGGGGTACGGCCGTACTCACGGGCGCCGGTGTTGTCGACGGTGCCGCCGAGGGTGGTGGCCATGAGCTGGAAGCCGTAGCACATGCCGAAGACCGGCACGCCGGCCTCGAAGAGCGCACGGTCGAGGGAGGGGGCGTCTTCGGCGTAGACCGAGGACGGGCCGCCGGAGAGGATGATCGCCTTGGGGTTCTTGGCGAGCATCTCGGCCACCGGCATGGTGGACGGCACGATCTCGCTGTAGACCCGGGCCTCACGGACGCGGCGGGCAATGAGCTGGGCGTACTGTGCGCCGAAGTCGACTACGAGGACGACGTCCGGGGCAGCGGCAGGGGGCGCTGTGGGCACTTCGGCGGCCTTCCGGCGGTGTGGAGCGGGGTTGGACTTTCGATTCTAACGGGCTCATACTGAGCGCCATGTCCAAGCAGCTGACCTTCGTCTTTACCTATGGCACCGGCCCGTCCGGCTGCCATGGTCGTGCTGCTTGATCCACTGACGAGCAAACTTCCCAGGCGCCCCGGGCCGACAAGGTCCGGGGCGTCTGCGTCTGTCCGGACCGGTCGTCGGCCCCGGGGCCACTCACCCCAGGAGACACGGACATGAGCCCCCAGACCGCCGCCACCGCCCCCGCCGCCCCCGACACCGGTGCGCGCACCCCCGAGGCGGCCGGGATCATCACCGACGCCCGGCGCCGGATCGACGACCTCGACGGCCGGATCATCGGCCTCGTGCAGGAGCGCATGGCCGTCTCGGCCGTCATCCAGCGCGAGCGGATCACCTCCGGCGGGCGGCGGGTGAACCTCACCCGCGAGATGGAGATCCTCGCCCACTACCGCGATCAGCTCGGCAAGCCGGGCACGGCGCTGGCGATGACCCTGCTGGAGCTGTCCCGGGGCCAGATCTGAGGTGCGCCGGCCGGGGGCGCGCCGGGCCGGGTGCGCCCGCTCCGGGGGGGGGGCCGGCGCCAGGGCCGCTCCGGGCGGCCCGGTGGCCGGTTCACGCCGTCGGCTCCGTGGCCGGTTCACGCCGTCGGTCCAGGTGGCCGGTTTTGATCGGTGTTCGGTAGGTTTCGGCGGGCGAGTGGAGTATGGGCGGGCGCATGGCAAGGGAGCGCGCGCCCGGCGCAGCTGCCGGATCTGAGTTCGGTTGCCGACTCACCCGTACGGCGCGTGACCGGCCGCCGCGGGGCTTCGTTGTTCCCGGTGCCACGCCAGCCAGGCGCGGCCTGCAGGACTACGCGTAGACGCCGCCCCACGGGCGGAAGACCGGAACGATGAGACACCGGCCGCTTGCCGCGGTCCGCGTCGTGGGACCTCGTTCCGGAGCCGTGGCCGGTCAGCAGGGGACAGCAGCCCGGTCACATCCGATGGGGTGGTCGGTCCTGGGGACGCCCGGGACCGACCGCATCCGGTCGAAACGGTTGCGCCAGGTGAGGCGTATCCAGGACGATGCTTGACGAACGACCTACCGCTCCCGGTAAGTACGGACCTGTGCACCGCCACTGGTCCGACCACCGGGGACGCGCACCATCAAGCACCACTTATGAGCCAGCGGCGCTACCCCCCCCCCCAGCGCCGCCCGTCGGTGCCGGCGCTGCCCTGACGCCGGCACCGAAAGCCAAGGGCCCCGTGGCCGTCCGCACCCCCCTCGCGGATGGTATCCGGGGCCCTTCGCTATGCGGGCGCGGGCAGGGCGCGCGAGTGCCGCCGGGCCGGCCCGTGCGGCGGCTGTGTGTTTCCTGTGAGACGGCTGTGAGACATGTGATCGGCGTCACGGCGAAAATCTCGTTCAAGCGAACAACCTTTTTTGGCCATGGCCGGTCATGTACGTGCAATCGCACGGCCATCCCGCGCCCCACCGCGACGGCCCGCCACCAACTTGTGCCCATCGAGGGCACTTTGGACCCCGAGAGGTCTTCTCGATGAAGCTTCGCCGTGCCTTGACGGCCGCCGCCACGACGGCTGTCATAGCCCCCGCCGCCCTGATGGCGGCCCCCGCCGCGTTCGCGACCGGTGCCGACACCGAGACCAGCGTGAGCGCCGAGCCGACACCGGGCGGCTCGGACCAGCCCGAGGCCCCCACCACGCAGCCGGAGACCCCGGCCGCCGGCGAGGAGACCGCGCCGAGCGAGGACACCACGACCGGCGACGGCACCGAGACCGGTACGGAGACCGGCACCGGCGACGAGGTCGAGCCGACCGCCCCGGCCAGCCCGAGCGGCGACACCAAGCCCACCGGCTCCCCCGAGCCGTCCACCTCGGCCAAGCCCACCGCCAAGCCGACCGAGGACCCCGACGAGGACCCGACCTGCGCCAAGCAGTCGGAGGAGACCGCGATCAGCACCGAGCTGCGCGGCCTGCCCAGCAAGGTCGTGGCCGGCTCCGGCTGGAAGAACTTCACCTTCCGGGCCACCAACACCTCCGACAAGGCGATGAAGTCGGTCGACGCGTATGTCGCGCTGGGCGCCATCAGCACCGACACCATCGACGACGTCTCCAAGCTGCTGACCGTGCAGTGGTACGACGAGGACTCGCGCACCTGGGAGTCCATCACCGACGAGGACGGCTACTTCGCCTCCGTCGAGGGCCTCAAGCCCGGTGAGTACGCCGACGCCAAGCTGCGCCTGAAGGTCGACGCCAAGACCCCGGGCAGCTACGGCTTCGCGTTCACCATCGGCGCGTACCACAACGAGGACGACGTCTGCGGCTTCTCGGACGTCTCGCAGTACGACTTCGACGTCCTGGTCGCGGGCAGCAAGCCGGGCAGCGTGCCGCCGGCCAAGAGCAAGCCGGGCAAGCACGAGGGCAACAAGCCCGCCCCGCAGGGCGACCTGAAGGACCTCCCGGTCACCGGCAAGCTCGCCGAGACCGGCTCCTCCTCCGCCCTGCCGACCATCGCCCTGGTCGGCGGGGTCGCCATGGCCGTCGGCGCGGGCGCGGTCTTCGCCGTCCGCCGTCGCAAGACCTCCGGCGCCGCGGCCGCGTAAGCAGCGGCGGTAGCGGACGCGAGGGGCCGCACCCGGCGATCGGGTGCGGCCCCTCGTCGTCGGCGGCGTCGCTCACGTCGGGGACTTCTTCGGCGGCACCGCGGGCACGGCCAGGAACGGCAGGTCCAGCGCGCCGAAGGCCTTGGCGGGAACGGCGGGGCGGAGCGGCTCGACGGGGGCCAGCCGCTGGTAGGCCCGGCCCGGCGCGGGGCGCGGGTCCGCCTCGCCCTTGTTGGGCCACAGGGACATCGCGCGTTCGGCCTGCGCGGTGATGGTCAGGGACGGGTTGACACCGAGGTTGGCGGAGACCGCCGCGCCGTCGACGACCGAGATGCCCGGATGGCCGTAGAGGCGGTGGTAGGGGTCGATGACGCCGGAGTCCGCCGAGTCGCCGATCGGGCAGCCGCCGAGGAAGTGCGCGGTGAGCGGGGTGCCCATCAGCTCCCCGACGTTGGAGCCCGCGAAGCCGTTGATCTCCTCGGCCAGCAGCGTCGCGGCCCGGGTGGCCTCGGGTATCTGGTTGGGGTTCGGGGCGCCGTGCCCCTGGCGCGCGGTGAGCAGGCCCTTGCCCAGGCCCTTCGGCTTCCGGTACGTCGTCAGGGAGTTGTCCAGGGACTGCATCACCAGGCCGATGATGGTCCGCTCCGACCAGCGGCGGTTGGACAGCGAGCGCAGCGCGAGGACGGGGTGGCGGGCCATGTTGCCCAGCCAGCCCGCGACCCGCCCGGCGGGCCGGTAGGGGACCTGGAGGATCGTCAGTCCCCCCATCGAGTTGGAGCCCTTGCCGTAGCGGACCGGCTCGATGTGGGTGTTGTCGTCGGGGTGGATCGACGAGGTGATCGCCACGCCCCGGGTGAAGTCGGCCTTCGCCGCGCCGTGCCGCCGCCGGTAGCGGCGGTCGTCGGTCTGCGCGCCCACCAGCGCCTCGGAGTTGGTGCGGGTGAGCGCGCCGAGCCGGCTCGAGAGGTACGGCAGCAGCCCGCTGTCCTTCATGCGGTGCAGCAGGGTCTGCGTGCCGTAGGTGCCGGCCGCGAGGACGACCCGGCGGGCGGTGAGCGTCTTCGCCGCGCCCTTCTTCTTGTTGTCCGTCGGCAGCGTCTTGACGGCGAAGCCGCCACGGGAGTCCTCGGTGACGGCGACGACCGAGGTCATCGGGTGGATGACGGCCCCGGCCCGCTCGGCGAGGTAGAGGTAGTTCTCGTTGAGGGTGTTCTTCGCGCCGTGCCGGCAGCCCGTCATGCACTCGCCGCACTCGGTGCACGCCCTGCGGGACGGACCGGCGCCGCCGAAGTAGGGGTCGGCGACCTCCGCGCCGGGCTCGGCCCTCGCCTCCCCCGTCGCGTCCCGGCCGTCCCCGAAGAACACCCCGACCGGCGCCATGTGGAAGGAGTCGCCGACGCCCATCGCCTGCGCGGTCGCCTTCAGATGGACGTCGGACGGCGTCATCGTCGGGTTGAGCCGCACGCCCAGCATCCGCTGGGCCTGGTCGTAGTACGGCTTCAGCTCCGCCTGCCAGTCGGTGATGCCCTTCCACTGGGGGTCGTCGAAGAACGCCTTCGGCGGGACGTAGAGGGTGTTGGCGTAGTTGAGCGAACCGCCGCCGACCCCGGCGCCCGCCAGGACCATCACCTTGCCCAGGAGGTGGATGCGCTGGATGCCGTACAGGCCGAGCGCCGGCGCCCACAGGTACTTCTTCAGGTCCCAGGAGTTCTTCGGAAGCGTCTCGCGGGTGAAGCGGCGGCCGGCCTCCAGGACGCCGACCCGGTAGCCCTTCTCGGTCAGCCGCAGGGCCGACACCGAACCGCCGAAGCCGGAGCCGACGACGAGCACGTCGTAGTCGTAGCCGTCGGACGCCTCGGACGCCTTGCTCTCGTTCCGGGCAGAGTTCTCCTGGGGCACTGGCTCTCCCTGCAAGTCGATGGGGGAACCTCCCGCCCGACCGGGCGGAGCCGAGGGTGCGGGAGGGTGGCTGGGCTACCGCGGGCCGTTCACCTCAGGCGCAGCGCCTTCATCGCGCGCAGGCTGCGGGTCATGAACCGGGCGTACTTCTCGTCGGTCATCCCGAAGGACGGCGCCAGCGGCATCAGCCTCTGGTGGGCGACGGTCTGGGCCTCGGTGTACTTGAGGATGCCCTCGGACCCGTGGCGCCGGCCCAGGCCGGAGTCGCCCATGCCGCCCATCGGGGACTGGACGCTGCCGTAGCCGGCGGCGTACGACTCGTTGACGTTGACCGTGCCGGTGCGCAGCCGGGCGGCGACCGCGCGGCCGCGCCGGCCGTCCTTGGACCAGACGCTGGAATTGAGGCCGTACGGCGTGGCGTTGGCGAGCGCCACCGCCTCGTCCTCGTCGCTGAAGCGGTAGACGGAGACGACCGGGCCGAAGGTCTCCTCGCCGCAGACGGCCATCGGGGCCTGGACGCCGTCGAGGATGGTCGGCTCGTAGAAGAGCGGGCCGATGTCGGGGCGGGGGCGGCCGCCGGCGACCAGCACGGCGCCCTTGGCGACGGCCTCCTCGACATGGCGGGTGACGGTCTCCAGCTGGCGCTCACCGACCAGCGAGCCCATGTCGGCGCCGTACGCCAGGGAGTTGCCCAGCCGCATCGCCTTGGTGCGGGCGGCGAAGCGCTCCAGGAAGTCGTCGGCGACGGACTCGTGGACGTACAGGCGCTCGATGGAGATGCACAGCTGGCCGGCGGAGGAGAAGCAGCCGCGCACGGCGCCGGCGGCGGCCTTGTCCACATCGGCGTCCTTCAGCACCAGCATGGCGTTCTTGCCGCCGAGTTCGAGGGAGACGCCGACCAGGCGGGCGGCGGCGCCCTGGGCGACCTCGCGGCCGGTCCGGGTCGAGCCGGTGAACGACACGTAGTCGGCGTGCTCGACGACGGCGGGGCCGACCACCGGGCCCTCGCCGATCACGACCTGCCAGACGTCCTCCGGCAGCCCGGCCTCGATGAGCTGCTCACGGGCCCACAGCGCGGTCAGCGCGGTCTCCGTGTCGGGCTTCATCACCACGGCGTTGCCCGCGACGAAGGCCGGCAGGGCGTCGCCGACGGAGAGTTCGAAGGGGTAGTTCCAGGGGGCTATCTGCCCGACGACGCCGCGGGGCTGGCGGAGTTCGGTGACCTTGGTGAGGGTCGGTACGACTCCGGTGTGGCCCTTGGGCCTGAGGTAGGCGGGGCCCTTGCGGCCGTAGTGGCGGGCGGCGACGGCGACCGCCTGCACCTCCTCGTGGGCGTGCAGCCGCGCCTTGCCGGTCTCCAGCTGGATCAGGTCGAGCACCTCGGCCTGGCGGCGCAGCACCAGGTCGTGGAAGCGCAGCAGGACCGCGGCGCGCTGCTTGAGGGGGACCTTGGCCCAGCGCTCCTGGGCGGCGCGGGCGCGCTCGAAGGCGGTGGCGACGTCCTCGGGGGTGGACTCGGGCAGGTCGGCCAGCTTCTCGCCGGTGAACGGGGTGTGGTTGGCCGTGCGCCCGCTGCCGACCACCGCGCGGGTGAGCCGGGCGGCGACCTCGGGGGTGACCACGTCCGCGGCGGTGCGGGCGCCGGCCGGAGCCGGCGCGACGGGGTTGCCTCCCCCGCCGGCGGTGGGAGCTTCGGCGGGTGCCCCGACGGCGGCGGAGATGGGGGTCCCTCCCGCGCGAGCGGAGCCGAGCGCGGGGGATGTTCCGGTGTCCTGCGAGTCCGTCATGCGGGCGAGCGTATTCCTCCTCGGACGCTTTGTGTACCCGGCAGTAATAGGTTTTCACGCGGCGCCCACAATCGCGCCAGTGTTTGCTGGCCACAAGGGCGCTGGTCTGGGACGACCGGGAGCCTCGGCATCGCGTCCGCAGCCGGCGGGACCTTTTGCGCCCTCTAGGCTCCGGTCAGCCGGAACGCGTCGATCGCGGTGTCGAAGTGGCGTTTGGCCTCCGTGCGCGAGGCGACCGGCGAGGAGATCCAGACGTCGATCATCTTCCCGCCCTCGTCCCAGCTGAGGTCGTAGGTGTAGCGCGAGCCGCCGTCCGCCGCGCTGCCGTCCCAGACGAACTCCCACAGCCCGGCCTGCAGGCCGTTGTGGGTGGTCTCGGTGACCTGGCCCTGGCGGTAGCCGCGGTAGTCGGCGGGGCCCCGCGCGTCCGCCGTGCGCATCGCGCCGATCGGCCCCTGCGGCACCCGCCGCTGGAGCTGGACGCCGATCCGGAACCGCTTGCCCTGGGAGTAGTAGTAGACCCGGTCGTTCTCGTAGGAGCGGGTGAAGCCGTCCGGGACGGCGAGCGCGAAGCCGACCGGGTCGCGGACCAGGCTGTATCCGGCGGGGATCCGCTCGGCGGTGCCGGACGAGGGCGCGGAGGTGACCGGGGCGGTGGGCCTCGGCGTGCCGGGCTTCTTCGTGGGCTCGTCGTGCGAGGCCTGCTGGGAGTGGCCGGGGCGGCCGGCCCGGCCACCGCCGTCGTCGTCGGTGCCGGCCTGGTTCATCAGCAGGGCCGTGATGCCCGCGCCGGCGCCGCCGATCACCACCACCGCGAGCGCGAGGAGCAGCGCGGTGCGGGTGCGTCCGGTGTGCGGGCGGGCGGCGGCGGCCAGCGCCCGCTCGTCGAGCGCGTCGCGGATCGGCATGCCCGGCGTGCGGCCGCCCGTACGGCCGGCGGGCGGTCCGGCACCGGCCGGCGTACGGCCCGGGCCGGAACCGGGCGAGGAGCGGGGCGTCGCACCGAGGCCCAGGGGATCCTCACTGGGCGGGTGCTGGCCGGCGAGCCCGCCGTCGGGGCCGTCGTAGGAGGCGGCGTGCGCTCCCGGTCCGGGCGGCGGGGCCGCGAGGGGGCCGGCGGCCACGGCCCCGGGGCCGCGACCGGGCCCGAAGCCCCCCAGTCCGCCCGCCCCGCGTCCGGGGACGCGGCCCGACTGCAGATAGCCGCGCAGCAGCTGCTCCGTCTCGGCCACGCCCAGCCGGCGCTCCGGATCGCGCTCCAGCAGGCCGCCGACGACGGTCTGCAACGGGCGGGCGGATTCGGGGAGTTCGATCTCGTCGTACACGACGGCGTGCAGTACCCCGCCCAGCGAGTCGCGCTGGAAGGGCGACTGGCCGCTGAGGGCGGCGCACAGCAGCACACCGAGCGACCACAGGTCGGCCTCGGGGCCGGCGCCGCGCCCGGCCATCCGCTCCGGCGCGGTGTACTCGGGCGAGCCGACGAAGCCGCCCGCGTCGGTCAGCGTGGCGACGCCGGGAACCTGGGCGATGCCGAAGTCGGTGAGCACCACCCGGCCGCTGCCCGACTCCATCAGGACGTTGGCGGGCTTGATGTCGCGGTGCAGCACCCCGCGGGTGTGCGCGGCGCGCAGCGCACCCAGCAGCGCCACGGCGATCCGCGCCGCCTCACGCGGGGCGACCGGTCCGCCGCTGTGCAACCGGTCGGCCAGCGACGCGCCCTCCACCAGCTCCATCACGATCCACGGCCGGCCGTCCTGCTCGACGACGTCATGGACGACGATCACATTGGGGTGCTTGATCTGGGCGACGGTCCGGGCCTCACGCATCGCCCGCTCGCGCTGCACCCGGGCCTCGGGCCCGTCCGTCTCCTCGTCCAAGTGCAGTTCTTTGACCGCGACTTGACGCCCGAGCAATTCGTCGGTGGCCCGCCAGACCGTGCCCATGCCGCCGCGGCCCAGCCGTATTCCCAGGCGGTACCGGCCACCGATCAGTCGGCCCTCGCCCCCGAAGATCCCCATGGCTCCATCTTGCCGCACCGCCACCCGCCCCAGGGGGGCGGCACCCACGCAGTCGGCCTCACGGACCGCACCCTGCCGCTGACCTGGACCGCTGTGGTCCACTGCTCGCATGGAGGCAGTCGTCGCAAGCGTCGTGGCCGTCGTCGGCACCCTGCTGGGTTCCGGCATCACCCACCTCTTCCAGGGCCGGGCGGCCGACCGCAGCGAGCGGTTCGCCCGCGCGGAGCGACTGCGCCAGGAGCGCATCGACGCGTACTGCGCCTACGCGGGGGCGTTGCTGGACTACCGCCGGGTCCTGGTCCACCGCTGGTTCGTGCTCCACGAGGACGACCCCTGCGACGAGGACTCCCCGCAGCTGCGCGAGGAGGTGTACAAGTCCCGCTCCACGGCCCAAGAAGCCATGTTCCGGGCGCAGATGGTGACCGACGACCCGCGGATACTCGACCGCGCCGAGCGGGTGATGGCGGCGGTGACCGAACTGCACCGGGTCGGCGACCGGGAGGCCCTCACGGACCTGCGGGCCACCACCCGCCAGGGCATACGGGACTTCATCGCGGCAACGACGCACCAGGTGCGCTGAAGGCACGAATCACCCCCTCCGACACACGGGGTGGAACCTCCACCGGCTCCGTCACCGTCCTTGACACAGTGAGGCATCCGTACGGGACGGGCCGGTGCGGCGGCTGCGAGAGGCGGAGCGGGGGTCGGCCATGGTGATGCAGGACGGCGGAACGGTGGACGTCCGACCGGGCACCGACCCCGGACGGGCCGCCCCCGAGCACCGCGGCGCCTACCTCGCGACCGGACTGTGCCTGGCGCTCTACGCCGGCACGCTGCTCGCCTGGATCGTCTACGGCATCGCCCAGGGCGACGGCACCGTCTTCGACTTCCTGGAGGGGCTGTTCAACCCGGGCGCCTCGCCCATGTCCCAGGTGCTCGGCCCCTACGAGTGGTCCTTCACGGTCGTGTTCGCGGTGACCGCGGGGCTGGCGCTGGCGCGGCGGCGGGTGGCGCGCTCCGCCGCGCTGCTGTCCGCCGCGCTGCTGCTCGCCGTCTCCCTGCGGGAGGCCGTGGGCCTGTTCGACGCCGGCTACCGCACCCAGTACGCCCACGACGAGCTGGGCGGCTGGGCGCTGGCCACCCGCGGGCTGGGGCTGGTGGTGGCGCTGGTCGTGCTGGCGGTACTGCTCCCGGCCGCGGAGGGACGGACCGGCGAGCGCCGGCGCACCGGCCTCGGGGCGTCCTGGCGCCGCTCCTCGCGCATCTGCGGCGTCCTGCTGCTGTTCATGGGCCTGGCCCGGCTCGGCTGGACCGTGCGGGCCCTGACGAGCAGTGGAACGGACGTGGCGCACTATCTGCGCGGCGCGGTCGACGGCTCCGTCCTGGGCACGCTGGATCTGGCGGCGTCCACCGAGTTCACCACCATCGCCTCGGTGATCACGCTGCTGGTCCTCGGGGCACTGGCCCTGCGCGGGCGGCGCGACGTGCGCGGGGCACTGCTGCTGTTCGCGGCGGTCGAGCTGTATCTGACCGTGCGGACGGTGGTCTGGCTGACCGTGACCGACTTCTTCAACCGGTCCTTCGAGACGACCGAGGGGGCGCTGTCCATGGCGACCACGGCCTACGGACTGGCGGCCATGACGTCGGTGGTGGTGCTGGCGACCGGCCGCGGCTTCGGTCCGTACGGCGGGGTGCTCGCGGAGGGCTTACGCACGGCGCGGACGGGGCGCTTCTAAGGCCCGTGGGGGAAGAGGGGCCGGCGGGGCCCGGGGGCCGTACGCCGGCCTTGGGCGGGCATTTGGGCGGTGCGGGGGAGATCCCCCTCCGAACCGCCCCCGCACGCCAAAGACGGCCGCCGCGTGTGGGGGTCGCGGCGGCCGCCGATGTGAACTGCAACGCGTCCTGGGCTTGTGGCCTCTTCAGTGGTGCAGCATGTGGACCACTCTGCCTGTGGGGGGCTCCTCATGGCATCCTCCCGAGGTCGCGGGCTCACCCCCGCCGCTCGGCGGGGGTGAGGGTCCGTCGAAGGGCGGGCCCGCGCGGGTGGGGTACGGAGTCGCGCAGCGCCGGGCGGTTCCGCGGACTCGGATGGGTGTGGAGCAGCAGGAATCAGAAAGGGGCGGCCGGTGATCCGTGTCGCTGTGGTGGACGACGAGCGGCTGGTCAGATCCGGACTGCGGATGATCCTGGGCACCGCCCCGGACATCGAGATGGTCGCGGACTGCGGAGGAGCGGAGGCCGTGGAGACCGTGCTGCGCTGCGCGGCCGAGGTCGTACTGCTCGACATCCGGATGCCGGACGTCGACGGGCTGACCGTACTGCGCCGGCTGCGCGCCGCCCCGAACCCGCCGGCCGTGGCGATGCTGACCACCTTCGACGCCCAGGAGTACCTGACCGCGGCGCTGCGCGAGGGCGCGGCCGGCTTCCTGCTCAAGGACTCCGACCCGGAACAACTGGTGCGGGCCGTACACACCCTGGCGGCGGGTGGGAGCGTGCTGGATCCGGGGGTGACGCGGGCGGTGATCGGCGGCTATCTGACCGCCGAGGACCAGGCCGCCGCGGCACGGGCGGTCAGCGGACTGACGCCGCGGGAGTCGCAGGTGCTCGCCCTGCTCGGCGAGGGGCTGGGCAACGCCCAGATAGCCGACCGGATGGGGCTGGCCCCCAGTACGGTCAAGGACCATGTACGGGCCCTGCTGGGCAAATTGGGCGGGATCAACCGCATCCAGGCGGCGATCGTCGCCGACCGCGCGGGCCTGGTCAGCGGCGCACCCCGGGGGGCGTGGTGAGCGCGGCGGGCGGCGGGCGGCTGCTCGCCCGGGGGACGGCGGCCTGGCGGGCGCTGTCGCGGGGGACGTGGGGGCGGCGGGCGCGCCCGATCGCTCTGGTGGTGGTGCCGGTCCTGCTGGCGATCGCCGACGCGGTGCTGGTCAACGGCCTGGAACTGGCCCTGGAGCTGGGCGTGTCGGTGGTGGCCGCGGCGGCCCTGCTGCTGCGCCACCGCTTCCCGCTGCCGGTCTTCCTGGTCACCCTTCCCGGCCTGTACATCGGCTACATCTGGTTCGCGCCGATGATCGCGCTCTACACGCTGTCCGCCCGGCGGCCCGGCCGGGCGCGGCTCGGGATCTGCGCGGTGCTGCTGATCGCCGCGCACTTCTTCCCGTATCCGATCTCCGACTTCGAGCTCACCGCGTACCGCGAGAACACCCTGGTGCTGATCGACGCCTGCGTCACCTCGGCCACGCCGATCGTCCTGGGCCTGCTGGTGCGCACCCGCCGGGAACTCGCCTCCCGCGTCGAGGACCTGACCCGCAGCCTGCGCCGCGAGGACCGGCTGCTGGCGGACCGGGTCAAGACCACCGAACGGGCCCGGCTCGCCCGGGAGATGCACGACGTGGTGGCCCACCAGGTCAGCCTGATCAGCCTGCAGGCGGGGGCGGTGCAGGTCAGTACGGAGGACGAGGCGGCGCGCGCGGGGGCCCGGACGATCCGGGAGCTGTCCGTGCGGACGCTGGAGGAGCTGCGGCACATGGTCGGCGTGCTGCGCGCGGACGGCGGTGTGGCGGCCGAGGCGCACGGTCTGGCGCCGCAGCCCGACCTGGAGGAGCTGCCGCGGCTGATCGAGATGAGCGCGCTGGACGTGACGTACGAGGGCGGTGTGGTGGCCGGGGCGAGCGGCGCGAAGACCGTGGAGCGGGCCGCCTTCCGTACGGTTCAGGAGGCGCTGACCAACGTGCGCAAGCATGCGCCGGGGGCGCGGGTGCGGGTGCGGGTCGATCCCGTGGAGGCCGTCGGCGGGGGGCGCGGCGCCTCGGGCGAGGCGGACGGGGAGGCCGGGGCGGACGCGGCCCGTACGGCGCCGGGGCTGCGGGTGGAGATCCGCAACGGGCCGCCGGACGCGACGGCGACGGTCCCCGCGCTTCCGGGGGGCGGCCACGGCCTGGTGGGGCTGCGCGAGCGGGCGCAGAGTCTGGGCGGGACGCTGGAGGCGCGCCACACCTCCGACGGCGGCTTCGTCGTACGGGCGGAGTTCCCCTTCGCGGCGGGGTGAGCCGGGCGGGGAGTGGCGTGGTGCACGGGCGCTGCGGGACCGGGTGGAGCGGGCGGCCCGGTCGCGTCAGGCGGAGAGCGGTGCGGCGGCCTCGTCGACGGCCGTGTGCAGGTCCGGGTAGACCTCGAAGAGCCGGCGGACGCCGAGCGCGGCGAGCACCCGGTTGACGTGCGAGCCGTCGACGGCGCCCTGCGCGGGCAGGATCAGCCGCAGCCGCCCCTGGCAGGAGCGCATCAGCCGGCGGGCGGCGATCAGCACGCCGACGCCGCTGGAATCGCAGAACCGGACCTCGGAGAGATCGAGTACGAGCGATCTCCGGCCCTCCGCCACCGCATCGTGCACATGCTGGCGCACCGCAGGCGACGTGACCAGGTCCATCTCACCGGAGACCTGGAGTACGGCCCAGGGGCCCTGTGCGTCCTCTGCCACCTTCAACGACACGCGCTCGAAGCCTTTCGCTCGCTTTCGGACTGGATGTGTCCGGTTGCGTCCGAAACTCATCCTTCCCCGGCTCGACTGCCCGGCCTCGATGCCCTGAAACACTGACGAATCCTTGGCGCGTCCGCGGCGCAACAAGCCGTTGCCACCCAAGGCTATGCCCAGGAGACGGGGGCGATTCGCCGCCACCTGATCACACCCGGATAACAGATCACCTCATACGAGCGTGAACGCTCCCCGATCGAGCGGATTCCCGCACCGGCACCAGCGTCGCGCCACGCCGGGCGGCGGCCGCCGCCGGACGCATCGGCCCCCGCCCGGCAAGGGCTCCGGCCGTCAGCTTTTACCACCCGCGTCCCCTTCAGGGTTCGGTTTGCCGCAAAGGAGCGTGCATTGTCGGACCCGCGCATTACATTCGATGACACGGCGAAATCTGTGACCGTGCACACAGATCTGGGCAAGAGGTGTGCAGGAGTGACGACTGAGGTGTGAGCCTGCAGGCGACGGGCAGGGATGGGGGTCCGATGGGACACGACGCGCCACCGCGGTGGGACAGGCGGATGCAGCAGCGGCTCGCCCGCGGCGAGGCGGCCGCGCTCGGTGAGCTCTACGACCGCTTCGCCTCGCTCGTGCACAGCCTCGCCTACCGCGTCCTGGACGACGAGGACGCGGCCGACCGCATCACCCGCGAAGTCTTCGGCTACATCTGGGAACACCCGGACACCTACGACCCCAAGCAGGGCCCGCTGCGCTCCTGGGTCGCCGGCATCACCCGCCATCAGGCCGTGGCACGGCTGCGCCAGACCGAGGCCGCCTCGGCGCGCGACGGCGGCGAGGACGCCCCCGCGCCCGCCGAGATAGAGCAGAAGATCCGCGAGGCCTCCACGGCGGCCCGCGCCGACTACATCGTCACGTCCATGCCCGCGCCGCTGCGCGCGGCGCTGGAGCTGGCGTACTTCCAGCGCCGCGACTACCGCCAGACCGCAGCCGACCTCGGAGTCACCGAGGACGAGGCGCGCCGCCGGCTGCGCCTGGGCCTGCAGTTGCTGTCCACCGCCCACAACCACCAGGTCCTGCCGCCCGCCCACCGCACCACCTACGCGTCGAGCGCGGTACGCGCCACGTCCGCCGCACCCCGCCTGCCGCAGTCGCCGCACGCCCGGCACAGCGGCCCCGGCTCCACTTCACCGCCCGGCCCGGGCCGCGGACGGGCACTGTGAACGGCCCCGGCGAGTGGGACGGCCGCGAACTGCCCGGCGGCCCCGGTGAACGGCCGCGGATACCAGGACCGCGCGCCGCCGCCGAGGACCGCGGCCCACTCCCGGACCCGCCCGCCGCACCCGCCGGCGATCCGGCAGGCGATCCCGGCGCGGGCGCCGTCCCCCGCCAAGACTCCCCGCGCGCGAACGCCCCGCGCGAACCGGAAGCCGAGCCCGTGACCGACCCCGCCCTCGCACCCGCCCCGCTCCCCACACCGGCGCCCGCCCCGCCGCACCGCGTACTGAAGTCCCTGCTCGGCGCCTGGGCACTGGCGGCCTGCTCCCCCGAGGAGACCGCCGCCGTGGAGGCGCATCTGACCGACTGCGCCTCCTGCGCGGACGAGGCGCTGCGGCTGCGTGACGCCGTCGGACTGCTGCATCCGGCCGACAGCCTCGACCTGGATCCGCTGCTGCGCTCCCGGGTTCTGGAGGGCTGCCTGGGCCGCCGGCCGGCCCGTATCCCGGTGCCCGAGTGGGCGGTGCCGTATGACGCGGAGACCGCCAAACTGGACGCGCTGCTGCGCGACATGGGCGAGGCGGAGTGGCGCGCCCCGGTGCGGCTGCGCTGGTTCGAGGGCGAGCGGCCCGTGGAGCGGCAGACCACCGTGGCCGGTGTCATGGGGCATCTGATGGCGGTGGACGGCCTGGTCGCGACGGCGCTCGGCCTGCCCGACCCGCTCGGCACCGCCGCCCCGCCGGGCGCCCCGAACCCCCTCATCCGCACGGAGACGTTCTGGCGGGCCGCCGACACGGCCCAGAGCCCGCTGGCCACCCACGGACCGTGGCGCGACCAGAGCTACTCGCTGATGAGGCAGGTGTCGTTCGCCGGCGGCAAGGTCGCCGAACTCGCCGTGCCCTACGGCGACTTCCAGCTCGCGCTGCGCGACGCGTTCCTGGACCGCGCCTTCGAGTGCTGGGTGCACGCCGGCGACATCGCCGAGGCGGTGGACTATCCGTACGAGCCCCCGGCCGCCGGGCATCTGCACCGCATGGTCGACCTCGCCGCCCGGCTGCTGCCCAGCGCACTGGCCGACCGCCGCCGGGCCGGGCTCGCATCGCCGCCGCAGCGGCTGGTCGAGGCGGGCGCCCCGGGCCGGACGCTCCATCTGGAGGTCGAGGGCAACGGCGGCGGGCACTGGTACATAGCGCTGGACTCGCCGGCCGCCCTCGGCACACCGGACCACACCGTCGCGCACATCGCCCTGGACAGCGACGAGTTCTGCCAGCTGGCCGCCGGTCACATCTCCCCCGAGGAGGCCGCCGCGGGCCAGTACGGCGAACGCGACGCGATCCGCGACGTCCTGTTCGCCACCGCGTCGCTGTCCCGCCTCTAGGGCCTGCCCCATCGGACAGGCCCTGGGGCTCGCCGGTAGGGGCGGGTTGCCCGTAAGGGGCGGTGCCCGTAAGGGGCGGTCGAACGTGTCCCGTAGGGGGTCCGAGCGCCCCCTCGGGGCCACAACGTGAGCGGTGCGGAGGGTATTCCGGCGCGCAGGGTATTCCGGCGCGGAGGGTATTCCGGCTGTTACGCGAAGACGACCGTGCGGCTGCCGTTCAGCAGCACCCGGCGCTCGCTGTGCCACTTCACGGCCCGCGCCAGCGCCTGGCACTCCACGTCCCGGCCGATCGCCACGAGCTGGTCCGGCGTGACCTCGTGGCCGACGCGCTCGACCTCCTGCTCGATGATCGGGCCCTCGTCGAGGTCCGCGGTGACGTAGTGCGCGGTGGCACCGATGAGCTTCACGCCGCGGGCGTGGGCCTGGTGGTACGGCTTGGCGCCCTTGAAGCTCGGCAGGAAGGAGTGGTGGATGTTGATGATCCGGCCGGACAGCGCCTTGCACAGATCGTCGGAGAGCACCTGCATGTAGCGGGCGAGGACCACCAGCTCGACGTTCTCCGCCTGCACCAGCTCCAGCAGCTGCGCCTCGGCCTGCGCCTTGGTGTCCCGGGTGACCGGAATGTGGTGGAAGGGGATGTCGTACGAGCCGACCAGTTCGGCGAAGTCCGTGTGGTTGGAGACCACGGCCGCGATCTCGATCGGCAGCGCGCCGATCCGGGAGCGGAAGAGCAGGTCGTTGAGGCAGTGCCCGAACTTGGACACCATCAGCACGACCCGCATCTTCTCGTCGGCCCGGTGGATCTGCCAGTCCATGCCGAAGGAGTCGCCCACCGCCGCGAAGCTGGCCCGCAGCTTCTCCACGCTCACCGACGTGTCCGCGCTGAAGTGCACGCGCATGAAGAACAGTCCGGTGTCGTGGTCACCGAACTGCTGGCTGTCCTCGATGTTGCAGCCGGTGATGAAGAGATAGCTGGACACGGCGTGCACGATCCCCTGCTTGTCCGGGCAGGACAGCGTGAGGACGTACTGATCGTTCCGGCCGTGCTGACCGGACTGGGTGGGCTGCGACTCGCTCATGCCGAAACCTCGCTGCACTCGGTCTCGCATTCGCTCGACGCGCACCCTTCAATGACTCGCTCGCTTCGCTCTCTCATGACCTCATAGGGTCGCACACCCGCGGAGCAGGTCAGGCCGGGGCGTCCGCCTGACCGGTCATGATGGCCAGCACCTCCAGCGAGCGGGGCGCGGCGTCGGGGTCCTCGCCGTCCGCCGCCGCCAGCCGCACATGGGCCTCACGGGCCGCCCGCACGGCCTCCGGCCAGCCCTGGTGCGCCATGTACGCGGTCACCGGGGCGTCCGCGCCGACCTGGTGCATGATCCGCAGCACCCGGAGAACGGCGACGTCGACCAGCTGGGCCTCCTGGGCGTCGCGGAAGATCGTGCCGATGTACTTGTCGGCGGACCAGTTGTCCAGCCAGGTGTCCTCGACGAGCCGGTAGACGGCGTCGGTGACATCCCCGTATCCGGGCCGGCCGGCCAGCCAGGTCTCCTGATGGAACACGGGGTCGGAGAGCATGTGCAGCGCGGAGCGCACATTGCTGCGCCAGCGCCACCACGGCATGTCGTTGAGTGGCATGCCGCCCATGGTGGTCGAGCGGCGGCCGCGACGGGAAGACTTCTCCGAACCTTGCACAGTATTCGATCGTACGTTCTTCGCTGTTGATCTCCCGCGGCCCCCCGGAGTTCACCTCCACGTCACCGGCCGTTGCTCTTTCGTCACTCGGACGTTCCTGCCGGGACGGAAGGCTGCGGTGCCATGACCGGACGGCGACGCTCCTCCTCCCGCCCCCTGCGCCACGCTCCCGCGGTCGCGATCGCTTCGGTGGTGGCAAGTACGGCGGCCATCGCGTCGTTACTCTCCGGTTGCGGCTCCCTCCCCGGATCGGGGGGTTCCGGGGAGAAGGAGCCGATCACGGTGATGACCTGGGCGCCCCAGGACACCAAGGCGACCAATATGCCCGGGATGCCGGCCATGGCGCAGGCATACGCCCGCTGGGTCAACTCCCGCGGCGGCATCAGGGGACACCGTCTGCGGGTGCTGACCTGCAACGAGCGCAACGACTCGGTGGCCGCCGCGCAGTGCGCCCAACGGGCGGTGAGCCAGGGCGCGATCGCCGTCGTCGGTTCCTACAGCCAGTTCGGCCGCCAGATCATGTCGCCGCTGGAGGTCAAGGGGATCCCGTTCATCGGCGGCTACGGCGCCTCCGACGAGGAGTTCGAGAGCCCGCTGTCCTACCCCGTCAACGGCGGCCAGGCCTCCCTGCTCGCCGGCAACGGCCGCCAGCTGGCGGGCGACTGCCGGCACGTGGCCCTGGTCCGCCCCGACACCATCCAGGGCGACCAGATGCCCTCACTGCTCAACTCCGGTCTGCAGAGCGGCAGCCGGAAGCCGGCCAAGGACATCAAGGCCCCCGAGGACGGCACCGACTACTCGGCGGAGGTCACCCGGGCCCTTGAGCAGGTGGGCGCGGACCCGGCCGTCTACGGCAAGGCGGAGGCGGGCGGCGAGGCGCCGGGCGCCTGTGTGGCGGCCGCGCTCGGCGACCACACGGACGCGTTCTTCGACTCGTTCCGCCGGCTCCAGGAGGACAGCCCCAAGGTCCGGGTCGCCTCCGTGCTCGGCAGTGTCGGCCAGTCCCTGCTGAACCGCACGGGCGGTATGTCCGGGCCGCTGGAGGGCGCCGACATCACCGGCTGGTACCCGGTCGCCGACGACCCCCGCTGGAATCCGATGCGCAAGGTGATCAACGACTTCGCCTTCGAGGACAACCGCGTCGACCCCGCCGACCAGGGCGTCCAGACGACCTGGATCGCCTACACCGTCCTGCGCGCCCTGATCGAGGAGCTCGACGACCAGGGCGTCGAGGACATCACCTCGCGCGGACTGCAGACGACGCTGGACCGCGGCGACCGCGCCGTCGACACCGGCGGCCTGACCCCCAAGCTGCGCTGGCGCGAGGACGACATGCTCGCCGTCCAGGACTTCCCGCGCATCGTGAACGCCATGGTGACCTACCAGGTCGTCCGCAACGGCGAACTGATCGCCCAGCGGAGCGGCTTCGTGAACGTCACCAAGACGCTGGAGCGGCGGCAGACGGACGACTGACCGGCCGCCCGGGGAGCAAGGACGCCCCGGGCCCGGCCCATCGGAACAGGCCCTCGCCCCGGCAGCCGCTCAGAGCTGCTCGGGGCGGCGCTCCGTCAGGCCGTACTTCTGGGCGAGCGGGTTCCAGATCTGCGCGGCCTGCTTCTTGGCCGCGGTCGCCTGGCCGCTGGCGGCGTTGCCCTGTGCGGTCTGCCTGGTGACCCGGGCCTTGCCCTTGTGGCAGCCCTTCTTCCCGGCGACCTGGCCCGCCCAGGCCGCGTAGTGGTTGTCCGCGGAGGCCGAGGACTGCCAGGCCTTGGTGAGCGCCGCGGTCAGCTGCGCATGGTTGGGGATCTTGTCGACGGGCAGCTGCTGCAGCCGTTTGACCAGGTCGTTTCGCTGTCCGGCCGCGGCCCGCAGATCCTTCGCCGCGCCGGCGAGGTTGTCGCAGGACTTGATGCTGTTGACGGCGCCGATCACCGACGCGCGGCTGTTGTTGCTGTCGCCCAGCAACGCGTCCAGACCCTTGGCCTGGGCCTCGGCCGGGTCGGTGGTCGGCTTCGGCTGCTCGTCCTTGGCGCCGGCGTCCTTGGCCGCGCTGCTCCCGGGGCCGGGCTTCTTCGCGGTGTCGTCGTCACCGCCGCCGCTCAGCGCCCAGCCGACGCCGAGGCCGGCGCCGGCGAGCGCCACCACGACGAGGCCGATGATCACGGCCGGGGCGAGGCGCCGCCGCCCGCCGTCGGCGTCGTCGTCATACGGGGCGGCCTGCTGGTCATAGCCGCCACCGGGCGGGAACTGCTGGCCGTAGCCCTGGCCCGGCCCGCCGTACGGCGGCCGGCCCGGGTCCTCGAAGCGGGGCAGCTGTGCGGTGGAGTCCGGCGCGCCCGTCTGCTGGGCGCCCGGCCCGTCGCGGAACAGGCCGTCGAACTCGGCGGGCGTGGCACGGTCGCCGGGTGCGCCCGGGCGGACGCCGTACGGCGCGCCCGGAGGCGGGGCCGGCGTGCCGGCGCCCACCGGGGCGATCAGCTGAGTGGCCTCGGAGTCGCCCGCGGCGCCGGGCATCGGCTGGGGCTGCGGCATCGGCCGGCCCTGGGGGCCGCCCTGCGGCGGCTTGATGGCGCGCAGCATCGTGGTGGACTCGTCGGGCGTCTCGGGGCGCGCGGTCGCCTCGGGCGGCAGCGGCGCGGCACCCGGTCCGCCGGACCGTGCGTCGAAGGGGGGTATCAGCGTGGTCGCCTCCGCGTCGCCCGCGGCGGGCGGCAGCGGCGCGGCCTGCTGCGGGGTCGCCCGCACCAGCTCCCCCGTGGGGCCCGGCTGGGGCTGGGACGGGGCCTGGGGCTGCGACGGAGCCTGGGGCTGGGACGGGACCTGAGGCGCCTGGCCGCCCGGCTGGCCGTACGGCAGCGGCGGGGCCTGCTGCCCGGGCGCCTGCTGGGCCGGCGGCAGGGGCGGCATCGACGGCTGGCCCTGAGGCGGCGCCGGGAAGCCCTGGCCCCCCTGGGGCTGAGCCTGCTGCGGCATGGGGGCCTGGGGGGCCTGCGCCGGAGGCTGGGCGTAGCCCTGTTGCTGGCCGTACCCCTGTTGCTGGCCGTACCCCTGCCCCTGGGCGGGCTGCTGCCCGTACGGCTCGGGGGCGGGGGCGGCCTGCTGACCGGGGCCCCAGGGCTGGCCCCAGGGCTGGCCGGCCGGCGGCGCGGCCTGCTGGTCGGGCACCCACGGCTCACCGTTGGCGGGCAGCACAATGCCCTCTCGCGCGGGACCGGCCGCAGAATTCTGCGGGTCGTGGCCCTGTCCGCTCTGCGTCACCGTGACTCCTACCAACGTGCAGACCTACGGAATCGTCGGCTGCACGCTACCGGTTCGCAGCGACGTTCGACCACGCCCCCTGGTCACCGTGCGGATCCACCCCCTCTCCCGAGATCGTCCGCCCGCCGCCGCGGGCCCGTCACGCCGCGGCGGCCCGCAGCTCCAGTCGCGCGCTGAACTCCCTGACGACCGGTTCGTCCCGATAAGGCTCCAAACGCAGCTGAAAGTCCTCCAGATACTCCGAGCCGCGGTCCGAGCGCAGCCCGCTCAGCAGCTCCACCGCCTGGGTACCCGTATGACAGGCCTGCTCGACCTCGCGCTGCTGCACCTGGGCGCCGGCCAGCAGCAGCATGCCGATGGCGCGGCGCCGCGCCCGGCCCTCCGGATGCCCGTTCAGCGCCTCCTGGGCACGCTGGCCGGCGGGCCCGGGCTGCCCCAGGTCCCGGTGGCAGTGGGCGAGTTCATCGGCCAGATACGCCTGGTCGAAGTGCGCGATCCACACCGGGTCGTCGCCCGCGTCGGTGGCCTGCTGGGCGCGCTCCATCGCGGCGACCGCCCGGCCCGCCACCACCTGGAAGGCCCTGCCGTCGCCCATCAGGGCGTGCCCGCGCGCCTCCGCCGCGCAGAACATCGCCTCGGTGCGCGGTGTGACGTGCCCGCGTGCGCCTTCCTGCGCGGCGCGCGCCAGTTGGGCGATCTCCCGGGGGTTGCCGAGCGAGGCGGCGAGATGGCTCATGCTCGCGGCGAGCACATAGCCGCCGTAGCCGCGGTCGCCGGCCGCCTGGGCCAGCCGCAGCGCCTGGATGTAGTAGCGCTGCGCGAGCCCGGGCTGGCCGGTGTCGACGGCCATGTAGCCGCCCAGCTCCGTCAGCCGGGCCACCGCGGCGAACAGGTCCCGCCCGACGGACTCCCGGTAGGAACCGGCCAGCAGCCCGGAGACGACACTGTTGAGGTAGTGCACGACGACCGGACGGACGTGCCCGGCGCCGAAGCGGTGGTCGAGTTCGCTGAGCGCCGTGGTCATGGCGCGCACCGCCTCGACGTCCGAAACCCCGACCCGGGCCCCGGCGTTCCGGGCGACCTGGGTGTCCGCACCGGTGATCAGCCAGTCGCGGCTGGGCTCGACCAGCGCCGAGGCCGCGACCGTGGAGCCGCTGAGGAAGTCCCGTCGGCCGACATCGCTGCGCCACAGCTCGCAGACCTGCTCGATCGCCCCGAGGACGGTCGGCGAGAACTGCAGCCCCACCCCTGACGCGAGGTTCTTGCCGTCGGCCATCCCGATCTCGTCGATGGTGACCGTGCGGCCCAGCTTGCGGCCCAGTGCCTCCGCGATGACGGCCGGGGCGCGGCCGCGCGGCTGCTGCCCGCGCAGCCAACGTGCCACGGAGGTCTTGTCGTAGCGCAGGTCGAGACCGTGTTCCGCGCCGCACATGTTGACGCGGCGGGCGAGCCCCGCGTTGGAGCAGGCGGCTTCCTGAATGAGCGCCTGCAGCCGCTCATTGGGCTGCCGCGCGACGAGTGGCCTGGCGGCCATGCTTGTACCCCCTGGTTACTGCTGCGCGTTCGCCGTCGAACGCCGTTCCCCGTGATCGATGCCCCGCGAATATCCCGGATATCCGAGAGTTCCCGGATACGCGTGATGGGCGGGATCTGATGGATACACGCTTTGCAGCGGATGCCGGTTCATGAGCGGTTTGTGCAAGGTTCCGGGCATCCCGTGCGAAGCGCTGTTCACCGAAGCCGGTCACACGCGTGGGTCACGCGACTGCTCTTGACGATCGAGGAATGGCGCGGCGGCGCTCGTGCGCAAAGAGCGGCACCGCCGTGCAGGGCCTCCCCCTCATGCACCGCGGCCTGCCGCCGGGCGGCCTCTCCGCCCGTCACGCAGGTGGCTACCCGCTCACCGGCCCCCACCCGCACACGCGCCCCCACCGGTGCATCCATGCGCCCCACGTGCGAGAACGATGCGCCGGGCAGCTCATCCATTCAGCCGTAACCCTTGGTGACACGGAGAGTTGTCATATGCGTGGAAGAGACCATCGGAGTCACAGGAGCCTCGCAGATCCCCAAGCAGCGCGGCGAGCAGCTGCTCGAAACTGCGGTGCGTTACGCGGAAGAGCGGCATTGGGACGTGTTCCCCGGCGCATGGCTGGAGCACGACGGCGAGCGGCTGCGCTGCTCGTGCGAGGCCGGCGACTGCGCCGCGCCCGGCGCGCACCCCACCGCGCCCGGCTGGGCCGGGCTGGCCAGCGGCAGCGCGACGGCGGTCCGCCGCATGTGGAGCAAGCAGCCGCGGGCGTCGATCCTGCTGCCGACGGGCCGGGCGTTCGAGGCGCTCGACGTGCCCGAGACGGCCGGCTGCCTGGCGCTGGCCCGTATGGAGCGGATGGGACTGACCCTCGGCCCGGTCACCCGCACCCCGGACCGCCGGATGCTCTTCCTCGTCCTGCCCGGCGCCGCGGTCAAGGTCCCCGCCCGGGTACGGGAGATCGGCTGGGCACCGGCCGGCCTCGACCTGATCTGCCGCGGCGAGGGCGAGTACATCGCCGCCCCGCCGACCCGGGTGGGCGCGCACGGCTCGGTGCAGTGGGCGCGCCGCCCCACCGCCACCAACCGCTGGCTGCCGGACGCGGACGAGCTGATCAGCCCGCTCGCGTACGCCTGCGCCCAGGACGCGGCGGCGGTCCGGGCGCGCTGACCCGCGCCCCGGCGGCTCCGCCGCCGCCCACGGCCCCACGGCGCCCGCCTGTCGGTACCTGCTCGTATCGTGGGATGTCGGACGGGGGTCAGGACGGCCCCTGCGGGGACGTCGAAGGGCAGGACCGGTGGCCAACGAGCCGGAACACCACGAGGGGCGGGCCACGACGGCACCGCCGCAGCACACATCGGCCGCCGCTGCGGGCGGGCCGGACGCGGCGGGGGCCGCGGGCGGCCCGCCCGCAGTGCGTATCCAGGGGCTGTGGAAGAGGTTCGGCGAGCAGATCGCCGTCAACGGCATCGATCTGACGCTGCCCGCCGGCCGCTTCATCGGACTGGTCGGCCCCAACGGCGCGGGCAAGACCACCACCCTGTCCATGGTGACGGGCCTGCTGCGGCCGGACTCCGGCCAGGTCGAGATCGGCGGGCACGACGTCTGGCAGGACCCGGTCGCCGTCAAGTCCCGGATCGGTGTGCTGCCGGAGGGCCTGCGGCTCTTCGAGCGCCTCTCGGGCCGCGAACTGCTCGGCTACACAGGGCGGTTGCGCGGCCTGCCGGGCGACGAGGTCGACAAGCGGGCCGACCAGCTGCTGGACGTCCTGGACCTGTCCGGCTCCCAGCACAAGCTGGTGGTGGACTACTCCACCGGTATGCGCAAGAAGATCGGGCTGGCCGCGGCGCTGCTGCACAACCCCGAGATCCTCTTCCTCGACGAGCCCTTCGAGGGCGTCGACCCGGTGTCGGCGCAGACCATCCGCGGCGTACTGGAGCGCTACACCGCCTCCGGGGCGACGGTGATCTTCTCCAGCCATGTGATGGAGCTGGTCGAGTCGCTGTGCGACTGGGTCGCGGTGATGGCCGCCGGGCGGATCCGCGCGGACGGGCCGCTCGACGAGGTGCGCGGCGCGGCCCCCTCTCTTCAGGACGCCTTCCTCGAACTGGTCGGCGCGAACGACCGCGCCGCCGGGCAGAGCCTGGACTGGCTGGGCGGTGGCCGCGCCCGATGAGCACCGAATCCACCGCGGTGGCCGCGCGGCCGGCCGCCGCGCCGTCCCCGACCGCCGTCTTCGTACGGCTGAAGCTGTCGCTGCTGCGCAACGGGCTGCGCCAGTCGACCGGGCGCACGCTGGCGTACGTCGGGTCCGTCCTCGTCGGCCTGCTGTTCGCCGCCGGCGTCGTGCTGGGGCTGACCGCGCTGCGCGGCAACGCCCACGTCGGAGCGCTGGTCGTGCTGCTGACCGGCCTGCTCACGCTGGGCTGGGCGGTGATGCCGCTGTTCTTCCCCGCCTCCGACGAGACCCTGGACCCGACCCGGCTGGTCATGCTGCCGCTGCGGCCGCGCCCGCTGATCGTCTCGCTGCTGGTGGCCTCGCTCGTCGGGATCGGCCCGGTCGTCACCCTCGCGCTGGTGACCGGCGCGGTGATCGCGGTGGCCAAGGGAACGGTCGGCGCGGTCGTCGGTGTCGTGGCGGTCGCCCTGGTGGTGCTGGTGTGCGTCTCGCTGGCGCGCGCGGTCGCCACGGCGTCGGTGCGGCTGCTGACCAGCCGCCGCGGCCGCGATCTCGCCGTCCTGAGCGGTCTGTTCATCGCGATCGGCGCGCAGGGCGTCAACATCGCCGCCCAGAGGCTGGGCCGGCCCGACGGCCTGTCCGTACTCGAGCCGCTGGGGGATGTGCTGCGCTGGGTGCCGCCGGCCTCGGCCGTCAGCGCCGTCGAGGACGCCGGAAACGGCGCGTACGGGCGGGCGCTGGCCGGGCTGGCGCTGGCGGCGCTGGCGCTGGTGCTGCTGCTGTGGTGGTGGCAGCGCACCCTGACCGCCCTGATGACGTCGCCGGACTCCTCCACCCTCCAGGCGGTCGAGAAGGACAGCGCGCGCCGTTCCGGCACGGGCGAGCGGGGGCTCGCGCGGCTGCTGCCGGAGGGCCGTACGGGCACGGTCATGCTCCGCACGCTGCGCTACGCCTGGCGCGACCCCAAGTCGAAGATGTCCTGGGCGACGTCGATCGGCGTCGGCCTGCTGGTGCCGATCGTCTCGTCCGTACAGGGCAACGGCAGCATCTACACCGCGTTCTCGGCGTCCGCGCTGCTCGGGATGCAGATGTACAACCAGTTCGGGCAGGACACCTCGGCGTTCTGGATGGTCGCCTCGACGATCGCCACGCCGCGGGACGCCTATCAGGAGCTGCGGGCCCGTGCGCTGGCGCTGGCACTGGTGGCCGTCCCGTACGTCACGCTGGTCGTCGTCGGCTCCGCCGCGCTCATCGGGCCGTGGTCGGACTTCTTGGAGGTCTACGGGCTCTCGCTGGCCGTGCTGGGCGCCCTGATGGCCACCGGCGCGCTGTCGTCGGCGCTCTTCCCGTACTCGATCCCCTCGGAGGGCAACAAGAACGTCGCTCCCGGGCAGGGCGCCATCGCGTGGTTCAGCCTCTTCGGCGGCGTACTGGTGGGCGCGGTGCTGTGCTCGCCGCTGCTGGCGCTGACGATCTGGCTGCACGTCGCGGACCTGCACGCGCTGCTGTGGGTCCTGCTGCCGGTCGGTGCGGTCTACGGCGCGGTGATCGCCGAGCTGGGCCTGCGGGTGGCGGCGCCCCGCGTGGCCCGTCGGCTGCCGGAGATCCTGGGGGCGGTCAGCAAGGGGTGAGCCGGTGAGCTCCTCGGACCCGCCCTGGGCCCAACGGGCCGGTGCGGCCGCGCCGTGAGGTTGTCCACAGGCCGCGCCGGCCGGTGCGCGCGGGGGGGTAGCGTCGTGGCGACGACAGCGGCGAGGGTCGTGGCGACGACGGGGGACAGACGGGGGTGGGGGCGGTGATGCGCGCCGGAATCGTGCTGGTGACGGGCTGGCTGGCGGTGCTGCTGTGCGCCGGCGCCGTACAGGCGGCGCCGGCCGGGCCCGACCAGCCCACGCAGACCGCGTACCTCGCCGAGCAGTTGCGGAAGAGCCCGGTCTACATCAGCGACCAGCTCCCGCTCGCCGTCCCCCGCTCGTCCGCGCCCGAGTTCGCCCGCGAGGCCCGGCGGCTCGGCGTGCCGACGTATGTGATCGTGCTGCCGAGCACCGCCTACGGATCGAAGGCCGACGCCCTGCTCGCCGGTGTCCATGACCGGCTGGGGCGCAAGGGCCTGTATGTCGCCCTGACCGACTCCGGTCTGGACGCGGTGCAGACCTACGGTGTGAGCCTGCCGGGTGTCCAGGACGCGGACACCGCGACGCTGTACGAGCTGCCGTACGACGCCACCCCCCGCGAGGTCTTCCGGCACTTCGTCGAGGTGGCCACCTCCGGGCAGGCGCATCAGCGCGCCGAGAAGGCACGCGCCAAGTACGGGGACGGGTCGGACGAACCACCCGCCCTGCACATCAGCCGCACCGACCGCGAGAACCAGAGCTTTGTGACCGGTGCCGCGGTCACCGGCATCCCGCTGACGGCGCTGCTGATCACGTTGTACGCGCTGCGCCGGCGGCGGGTGCGCCGTGCGGCGGCCGGGGGCGCACCGGCGCCGCGCGGCGGGACGAAGGCGGGCGCCGGCACGAAGGCGCGCCCGGGGAAGAAGGGCGGCGCCGGGAAGCAAGGGGGCGCCGGCCGGCGGTCGGCCGCCGGTCCCGGGCCGGTTCCGCGCGCGCGATCGCTGCCCCTGCTGGCGGGGGCCGTGGTGCTGGCCGGCCTGATCGCCTTCACCGCGTCGCAGGTCTTCGACGACACCACCAGCGGCGACGGCTCCCGCCCGACGGCCGCCGACCTGCGCGCGCGTCTCGACCGGGTCGCCGACGGGCTGCGCCGCGACCCGCTCTACCTCGACCCGGAGAGCACCCCCGCGCTGGACATCGCCGAACGCGACCGCCTCCGCGAGCGGCTGCGCGCGCTGGACCTTCCGGTGGTGATCGCCTCCGTGCCCAGCAGCAGCGACGACGAGTCCGGTGGCGACAAGGAACTGCTGGCCAAGTCGCTGCACGACCGGCTGCGCCGCGACCTGCTCATCGTGCTCGTCGAGCCGGTGTCCGGCGGCATCGAGGTCGTCAACTACGGCACCCGCGTGAACGACATGTACCTCATCGACCGCCCGCGCGACCTGTCGTACCCCGAATCCACCGCCCCCGAGCTCGGCCGCCGCCTGGACCGGCTGCTGACGTACCTCGCCAAGTCCCCCAAGGACAGCAAGGGCAACGCCCCCTATGTCCCGCCGTCGGCCGCCGACCCCGCCGAGGAGCAGGCGCTGCCCGGCCTGTTCGCCGGGGACTTCGCACCCGGTCTGCTCGTCGGCGCCTTCGCCGGCGGCCTGCTCTTCGGACTGGTGGCCGCGGGGTGCGGCACCGTCCGCGTGGCCGCCCGCCGGGTGCGGGCGGCGAACGGCGGCCAGGACCCGGCCCAGGCACCGCACCAGCCCTCGCTGTCGTGGCTGCGGCGCACCGCCCGGCAGGAACTCGACGCCCTCACCGCCGCCCTGGAGCCGGCCGCCGCCCTGCCCGAGGACGACCGGCGCCGGGCATGGGAGTGCCTGGACGCCGCCGCCCTGCTGATCGACGGCGACAGCGACAGCCGGATCGACGCCGACGCCACCCCCACCGCGCTCGCCTGCGCCGTCGTGCTGGCCCGCGCCGGCCGCACCGCCATCGAGGAACCGTCCGCCGCACAGCACGCCTGCCATCGCAACCCGCTGCACGGCGCGGCCCCCAAGCGCGCACAGATACGGTCGGACGGAGGCGGCCGGGCCCGGTCGCTGCCGGTGTGCGAGGCGTGCCGGGCGACGCCCGGCCCAGTGCTGCGGCTGCGCTCCTCGGGCGGTGCCGGACGCGGGTCGTCCGCCCCGTACGCCACTCTGCCCGGACCGCTGGCCGCGCTCGGCGACGGCGCCGGAATAGATCAACTCACCCGCGATGTACGGGAGTACTTCGGTGTGCACTGACCCCACCCACCGCCTCGGCCCCCGGCGCGCCGCGGCCCGCCGGCTGCGGACCGTACTCGGCCTCGGTGCCTCGTCCTTGGCGCTGCTGTTCGCCGCGGCGGCGCCCGGTGCGGCCGCCGACCAGGGTCCGGGCGGAAAGAGCCCGGGGCAGAAGATCGCCGATGCGCTGCGCCGCTCGCCGGTCCATGTCGATCCGTCCCTCTCCACGGCCGTCGACGCCGACCAGCAGCGCAAGCTGGTCGACCAGATCGAGCGGACCGGCCTGCCGATCCGGGTCGCGCTGGTGCCGCTGGTCGAGGGCGACAGCTGGGGCGGCAAGCCGGACCGGCTCGCCGAGGTAGTCCACGACCGGATGGGCGGCGGCCCGTCGATCCTGATCACGCTCGGGGACCTTCCCGGCGACATCTCCGCCCGCGAATGGCCCGAGGGCGCCCATCAGGCGTCGCACGCCGCCGCCGCGGTCTTCTTCCAGGACGACATGAAGGGCGCGGGGCCGGCCCGGCGCATCGCCCGCGCGATCAGCATCATCAAGGCCGGCAACGGCGACGCGGTGTATGAGAAGGCCACCGCCCAGAGCCTGGGCACCTCGGCGCCCACGCCGCACAAGACGGCCGGCGCGGACAAGGAGGCAGCCCCGTCGGGCGCGCACGGGTCCCCGCTCCTACGGATCCTGTCCCTCGTCGTCGGGCCGGTGCTGCTGCTGGCCGCGGCGGGGCTGCTGCTGCGGCGGCGGTCCCGGCTGCGTGACCTCTCGACGCCGTTCGCGCTGCCGCGTTCGGTCTTCGCCGCCGCGCGGAAGGCCGACGAGGCCGGGCTGCGCGACCGCGCGACGGAGGAAGTCGTCCGGCTGGGCGAGGAGGCGCGGGCCGCGCAGGGGGAACCGGCGGCCCTCGAACGGGCCCTGGACGCCTATGCCGCGGCCGGCACGGTCCTGGACCGGGCGCGCGGAACCGTCGATCTGGCGGGGGTATTCGCGCTGATCGCCGAGGGCCGCGCGGCGCTCTCCAAGGCCCCCGTCACGCTGCCGCTGTGCTTCTTCCACCCGCTGCACGGGCCCGCCGTCCGCCGCATACCCTGGCGGCCCCTGGGCCGCCGTGAGCAGCTGCGGGTGGCCGCCTGCGAGACCTGCCTGCGCGCCGTACGCGCCCGGCGCGCCCCGGAGGTGCTCACCGACCGGCGGGACGGCCGCCCCGTCCCGTACTTCGAGGTCCCCGCCGAGGACAGCCTCTGGGCCGCCACCGGCTACGGCTCCCTGCTCAGCGGCGCGGACGACTCGCTCGCCGGCCGCGTCCAGCGCGGCGACTTCACCCGCACGCTGGACTGAGGGCTTAACCCGAACGCAGGACCAAGGGCACTTCAGCCGCACGCGGCACTGACGGCCAAGGCTCCGGCCGCGACGGCCGAGGCGGCTCAGGCGCTCAGGCGCTCAGGCGCTCAGGCGCTCAGGCGCTCAGGCGCTCAGGCGAGCAAACCACCCGGGCGACCGAAGCGCTCAGGCGAGCAAACCACCCGGGCGACCGAAGCGCTCAGGCGAGCAAACCACCCGGGCGACCGAAGCGCTCAGGCGACCGAAGCGTTCAGGCGACCGAACCGCTCGGGCAGCCGAAGCGTTCAGGCGGGCGAAGCGCTCAGTCGGCTGAAACAACCTCAGCCGACTCGTCGTCATATCGCCGTGCCGCAGCCGTCGAAGGGCCCGGGGCGCGCCCGGCATCCGCCGTGCACCGCCCCCGCCCCGCGCCGCCCGCGCCGCACCCCTCAGCTCGGCATCGTCGCCGTATGGAGGAACGGTTCGATGGCGTCGCACCAGGCGTCGGGCTGTTCCCAGGGAAGCAGATGGCCCGCCTCGGGGATTTCGGCGTAGGCGCCCCTGGGGAGGACACGGACCATCTCCTGGGCTTCGGCGCGGCCCAGTTCGGCGTCGAGGCCGCGGATGACCAGGGCCGGGCACGGCACCTGGGCGAGCTCGTCCCAATGGGCGTCATGGACCCAGGTCTCACGAGCGGTGAGCATCTGCCGGCGGGAGAAGACCGGCCGCCACCCGTCGGCACGCTCGGCCATCACCTCGGCGAAGAACTCACCACGAGCCGGCCGCGGCCGCTCCAGGGTCGGGTCGTCCTCACCGAACCACTTGCGGACGTCCGCAAGCGTGGCGAACGGCACCGGCCAGGAACGGAACCACTCGGTCCACTCGCGCTGCGAGGCCGCCCCCAGCGCGGACGCCCGCATGTCGCAGATGACCAGTGCACTGACCAGATCCGGGCGCCGGGCCGCTAACTGCCACGCCGTCAGGGCCCCCATGGCATGCCCGATCAGGGCGACCGGGGCGAGCCCCAGCTGCTCGACGGCCGCGATGGCGTCCTCGACATACGCCTCACGGTCGTACGGCCCGTCGGCGGGCTTCTCGCTGCGGCCGTGGCCACGCTGGTCCAGGGCGACCGGGCGGTGACGGGCACTCAGCCGCCGGGCGGTGTCCGCCCAGTGCGCGGCGCGCCCCATCAGGCCGTGGAGCAGCAGCACGCCCGGACGGTGCTCGCCGCCTTCCAGCCCGCCACCGGTCTTGGGCGGGTCGGTGAATTCCCAGGCGGCGAGTCGTACGCCGCCGGTCCCCGTCACATCGATGCGCCGCACCATGTGCCCTGGCACCCCCAATCGTCCCTTGGCCAGCTCCACACTATCGAACCCCTATTCGAACGCACCGCTCCCGCGCAGAACACCCCTCGTTCGAGTGACCTCGCTCAAGGATTGGCCGCGCTCACCACGGGGAGACATCTGCCGGGAGGCGGGCCCTACCGGGAAGGGGGCCCGTGGGGGAAGACCCTGAGAGCTCGGGGCTCCGGGTCTTGGGTGGGGGACATGGGGAGGCAGGGCCCCGGCTGCTCGCAGCGCCGGGGCCCTGACCGTCTCCCGATTCAGTGGATGCATCCGAGCCCCCTCCCTGGCAAGGACAGGCCGACGCATGGCCATGCGTCAGCGTGACACGAGACCGGCCGTATCGCACGGATTCGCACAAGTCCGTTCAACGCGCAAGGACTTACCGAGCCCGCTCAGCGGCGCGTCGGCGCAGCTCAGCGGGCTCATGAGGGGCACTCGGAGAGAGTGCGAAAAGAAAGAAAACGCTCGCGGCAAGCCGCGGTCAGCACACGGCCTCAGCGCTTGGCGACGAACACGTGCGAGGCGATCTCGGAGTCCAGCTCGGCCGCCTCGCCGCTGCTGCCGACCAGCACACCGGCCGGCGACTCCGTCACGCTCACCACCGCGCCCGGCTGCACGCCGGCCCGCCGGAGGGTGTACATCAGCTGGGCGTCCGCCTGGATCGGCTCACCGATGCGGCGCACCACGGCCGTCTTGCCGTCGGCACCGGCGTCCAGATCCATCAGGCTCACCATGCCCGCGTCCAGGAACGGATCGGCCTCGGCCTTCTCGCCCAGCTCCTCAAGGCCCGGGATGGGGTTGCCGTAGGGCGACTCCGTCGGATGCCGAAGCAGCTCCACGACGCGGCGCTCGACCGCCTCGCTCATCACATGCTCCCAGCGGCACGCCTCGGCGTGGACCTGCTCCCATTCGAGCCCGATGACGTCGACGAGCAGGCACTCGGCGAGGCGGTGCTTGCGCATCACCCGGGTCGCCAGCCGCCGGCCCTCCTCCGTCAGCTCCAGATGCCGGTCGCCCGCGACCGTCAGCAGCCCGTCTCGCTCCATGCGCGCGACCGTCTGGCTCACCGTCGGGCCGCTCTGTTCGAGCCGCTCCGCGATGCGGGCGCGCATGGGGACCACACCTTCCTCTTCGAGCTCGAGGATGGTGCGGAGATACATCTCCGTGGTGTCGATCAGTCCGGACATGCGTGCCCCTTGATGTGTGGTGCGGTGGCCCTGGACTCAATTCTGACGCATCCCGCCGACAACGGTGCCTCGTCGTCCGCGGAGCGGACCCCCGTCGGGCCGTATTGACAGGGCACTGGTCCAGACCGCAACGTGATCCGCGCCACTGATCAGATACGACGAGATCCGACGTGATCCGACGAGAGGGGCCCGCGGCAATGGCTGACAGCGACCGGAGCGACCGGCTGGCCGGACAGTACTTCGACGCCGCGATCGACCTGCTGCAACGGGTCCGTGACGAGGAGGGCGGGCGGATCGCCGCCGCCGGGCGGCTGATCGCGGACACCGTCGCGGCGGGCGGCCGCGTCTTCTCCTTCGGTGCCGGCCACTCCTCGCTCCCCGCGCAGGACACGGTCTACCGCGCGGGCGGTCTGGCGGTCATGAACCTGTTGTCCGTGCCGGGCGTCGTCGGTGTCGACGTACGGCCCGCGACGCTCGGCAGCGCCCTGGAGCGGGTCGACGGGCTGGCCGCGGCCGTCCTGGACACCAGCCCGCTGCGGCCGGGCGACGTACTGGTGATCATCTCGCTGTCCGGGCGCAACGCGCTGCCCGTCGAGATGGCGATGAACGCGCGGGCCCTGGGCATCAAGGTCATCGGCGTGACGTCGGTGGCGTACGCGGAGGCGACCAAGTCGCGGCACACCTCCGGCAGCTTCCTCAAGGACCACTGCGACCTCGTCCTAGACAGCCGGATCCCGGTCGGCGACGCGGAGCTGACGCTGCCCGGCATCGACGCGCCGTTCGCCCCCGCCTCCACGGTGGTCACCAGCGCGATGATGCAGGCCGTGGTGGCGACGGCCGCCGGCACCCTCGCCGAGCGGGGCATCGACCCGCCACTGCTGCGCTCCGGCAACGTCGACGGCGGGCACGACTGGAACGCCCGGGTGATGAGCGAGTACGCGGACCGGATCTTCTACCGGGAGTGAGGGTCGGGATGCGGGGGTGCGGGGGCGGGTGTGGGGGTGCGGGGGACGCCTAGGGGGTGGGCGAACACATCCCGTAGGGGACGCGAGGGCCCCCTGCGGGGCCATAACGTGGCAGGGCGGGGCGGCATTCCCGCGGAGACGGGTGCTGGTCCCGCAAGGCCAGGTGGTCGCCCCGCGGCCCGCAGCGGGACCGGCAGACCGTCCGGACCGGCAGACCACAGGGTGACCGGTGGGCGCCGGCGTGACGGGCAGGCCTCCGCGTCACCGGCAGGCTCCGGCGCGACCGGCAGGCCCCGGCGCGAACGGTAGATCCCAGAGCGACCGGCAGACCGCAGGGTGACCGGCAGGCCCCGGCGTGACGGGCAGGCCCCAGCATGACGGGCAGCCCTCCGCGTCACCGGCAGGGTGCGGCGCGACCGGCAGGGTGCGGCGCGACCGGCAGGGTGCGGCGCGACCGGCAGGCCCCAGCGTCACAGGCAAACCCCAGAGCGACCGGTAGATCCCAGAGCGACCGGCAGGCCCGGCGTCACCGGCAGCCCTCGCGTCACCGGCAAGGTGGCCGCTGGCGGCGCGGCACCCTCTCTGACCGTCAGGTCGACGACGCGCCCGACAGGTCCAAGGAGGCGGCGATGCGGGCCGCTACCTCTTCCGCGTAGTCCGCGTCCGCGCGGTCGAAGGGGCGGCGGGCGGGCGAGCGCAGGAACGTCACGACGCCGAGCGTCCGGCCGCGGCTGCGCAGGACCGCGCACAGGCCGTGCACGGTGCCGTCCGGCCAGTTACGGGCCGCCGCCCAGCCCTCCGCCGGGGCGGAGCCGGCGCTGCTGCGCACCGAGCCGCGGCGCTCGTACGCCTGGAACGCCGGATGGCCCCGCACATACGGCACGGGGATGCCGGTCGCCGAGGACGCCTCCGAGGGGCCGGGCGAACCGGCCGGGGAGGACAGCGTCCGCACCAGAGCGCAGGCCGCGCCCGCCCCCTCGTAGCCGCCGTCCCCGTCGTCCGCCTCACGGGCCTCGTACGTGTCGTCCCCGGAGACCACCCCGTACGGCGCCGGAGCGGGCTTCGTGGCGAGGTCGACCAGGCCGTGGTCGGCGAAGCCCGCCAGCGCGAAGTCGAGGTGGACCGCGGCGGCCTCGGCCGGGTCCGGGCACTCCGCGGCCGCCCGGCCGGCGCGGTGGAGCTGATGGGCCCTGAAGCGCAGCAGGGAGTTCTCCTGTTCGGTGCGCTTGGCCTCCGTGACGTCCTGGAAGAGCCAGGCGACGCCCAGCGGCACCGGCTCCTCCGCCAGCGGCGAGGCCAGCCGGACGAAGCCGCTGCGCCAGCACCGGCGCGGCAGTTCGTCCTCCTCGGAGCGCAGCGTCACCCACAGCTCGGCGGCGGCCGGCGGCGCGCCCTCGGCGAGGACGTGCTGCAGGGCGCACTCCAGTTCCTCGACGCCCTGCGCCAGCAGTTCGGCCAGCGGGCGCCCCAGCAGGGCCGTCCGCCCCACGCCCAGGATGCGGGCGGCGTGCGCGTTGACGACGGCGGGCCGCAGATCGGCGTCGACCAGCACCACACCCCACGACGCGTCCTCGAAGAGCGCCACGCTGAGCGCGATGGACCGCTCCAGGTCGATCTGCGTGTGCACCTCGCTGAAGGCGCAGTACGCGCCCGAGACCCGGCCGCCGGGGCCGCGGACGGCGGAGGACTGGGTGCGGACCAGAACGCGGTGGCCGTCCTTGGCCAGCAGGGCGAACTCATGGACCTGCCGGCCCGGGGAGCGCATCGCGGCCGTGAGCGCGGCGTCGACGCCGTCGGCGTCCTCCTTGCGGACGGCCCAGCCCGTCAGACCCGTACGGCCGACGGCCTCCGCGGCGGCCCAGCCCAGGATGCGCTCGGCCTCGTGGTTCCAGTGGGTGACCGTGCCGTCCGCCGAGAAGGCGACCAGGGCGGCGTCCATGCCGTCCAGGAGCGCGGCGAGCAGGCCGGAGTCCTCGGTCTCGTCGGCGGCGCAGCGCGCCGAGGCCGAGGATCCGGACAGACCGGAAGAAGCCGACGATGCAGACACTGGCACCCCTCACGAACGCGGCCGCACGTGCTCCACCTGGGAACATTCAACTGGAACGTGACACACCCCACAGCCGATTCGCGGAAATCGTTGCTCCCGGAAAAATTTGGTTGTGCGGTGCCGGAGCGCTTCCTAATGTGTGGGGCACACGAGAAGGGAGGTGGTTCGGCCAATGATTTCGCACCGGACGCGTGAGGTGGCTGCGGGCTAGCGGCCCGTCGCTTCACCGAAGTGCAGCGCCGGACCAGCGCATACTGCAGATGCGCAGCCGGCCAATTCCCAGCAGTCACCCGACCCGCGGGCTGTCGGTTCGTCCGACCGGCCCTTCGCGCCACCGAGCGCGGAGGAGCAGCCCGCGGGTCGCCTGCGTTTTGCGCGGGCCGCCCGCGTGTGTGCGGCCGGTTTCGGGTGCGGTTTCGGGTTCGGGTTCGATTTCGGGTTCGGCTCAAGGGCCGGGGACCCGCACGACTCCGGGCTCCCGTTTACGGCGCCAGGCGCTCGACCCTCCAGGTCTCGCCCCCGGCCTCGGTTCCGGCGTCCGCCCCGGCCTCGGTTCCGGCGTCCGCCCCGGCCTCGGTCTCGGCCCCGGTCTCGCGAACGTATCGGAGCCGGTCGTGGAGCCGGTTCAGCCGGCCCTGCCAGAATTCGATCGTTTCGGCGGCGATCCGGTAGCCGCCCCAGTGCGGCGGCGCGGGCACCTGCTCACCCTCGGGGTAGCGGGCCGCCAATTCCTCGTAGGCGCGCTCCAGTTCCTCGCGCGAGGAGACCGGGGCCGACTGGTCGCTGGCCCAGGCGCCCAGCTGGGACCCGTGCGGGCGGGTGCGGAAGTAGGCGGCGGTCTCGTCCCGGCCGATGCGCTCCGCGGTGCCCGTCACCACGACCTGGCGGGAGAGCGGGTGCCAGGGAAACACCAGGGAGATATGGGGGTTTTCGGCCAGCTCACGGCCTTTTCGGCTGTGGTAGTTGGTGAAGAACACAAAGCCGCGGTCGTCGAACGCCTTGAGCAGCACGGTCCGCGAGCTCGGCCGGCCGGCGGCGTCCGCCGTCGAGACGACCATGGCGTTCGGCTCGTGCAGACCGGCCACCGTCGCGTCCTTGAACCAGCGCGCGAACTGGTCGTAAGGGCTGGCGGCGAGGTCGGACTCGGCGAGTCCCTCGGCGCGGTAGTGCGCACGCATGGTGGAGGGATCGGGGGTCTCGGCGTGAGGCGCGTCGGCTGGGTGCACGGCCTCATCTTGCAGCATCGCCGCGGGCGCGGTCAGGTGGGAGGGGCGGAAGTCTGCCCCTCGTCGACCAGCCGTAACCCTCCCGTCGACCAATCGACCGATGTGCCGGATCTCACGCTTCCCCGCAGGTGGGGGACCCGACAAAATCATGGCTCGGCGCACTGTGGCCCCCGGACAGGGGGAGCTATCGTGTTCCGTCCGGCCCGAGGGGACGCACCACGCGCCCTGACCACACGGCCTGACCGCAAGAGCACCGCACCGACCCCGCCCGCCCGCGGCCCCGACCCACCGCGGGCAGGACCCTCGCGTGGCCCACGCCCTGGCGGGGCATCACCGGGGTGACCGGTACGGACCGCGAGCTGCCCGCGCAACCGCGTAACCGCGTCGGCACCGCACACCAGACTCGACCGCACGGCAGCCGGTCACAGGCCGTATGCCGTCCCCAGCTTGAGGAGCCGCCTGATGTCCGACTTCGTACCCGGACTCGAGGGAATCGTCGCGTTCGAGACGGAGATCGCCGAACCGGATAAGGAGGGCGGCGCGCTCCGCTACCGCGGGGTCGACATCGAAGACCTCGTCGGGCACGTGTCGTTCGGGAACGTCTGGGGGCTGCTGGTCGACGGGGCGTTCAACCCCGGTCTGCCGCCCGCCGAGCCGTTCCCCATCCCGGTGCACTCCGGAGACATCCGGGTCGACGTGCAGTCGGCGCTCGCCATGCTCGCGCCCGTATGGGGCCTGAAACCGCTGCTGGACATCGACGAGGCGACCGCCCGCGACAACCTCGCCCGCGCGGCGGTCATGGCGCTGTCCTACGTCGCCCAGTCGGCGCGCGGGCAGGGCCTGCCGATGGTGCCGCAGAAGGAGATCGACAAGGCGGAGACCGTCGTGGAGCGCTTCATGAAGCGCTGGCGCGGTGAGCCCGACCCCAAGCACGTCAAGGCCGTCGACGCCTACTGGACCTCGGCCGCCGAACACGGCATGAACGCCTCCACCTTCACCGCCCGGGTCATCGCCTCCACCGGAGCGGATGTGGCGGCGGCGCTCTCCGGCGCGGTCGGCGCGATGTCCGGTCCGCTGCACGGCGGCGCGCCCTCGCGGGTCCTGGGCATGATCGAGGAGATCGAGCGGACCGGCGACGCCGGCGCCTACGTCCGCAAGGCGCTGGACAAGGGCGAGCGGCTGATGGGCTTCGGCCACCGCGTCTACCGCGCGGAGGACCCGCGTGCGCGGGTGCTGCGGCGCACCGCCAGGGAACTGGCCGCGCCCCGCTTCGAGGTCGCCGAGGCGCTGGAGAAGGCCGCGCTGGAGGAGCTGCACAACCGCCGCCCGGACCGGGTGCTGGCCACCAACGTCGAGTTCTGGGCGGCCATCGTCCTGGACTTCGCCGAGGTCCCGGCGCACATGTTCACCTCCATGTTCACCTGTGCGCGGACGGCCGGCTGGAGCGCGCACATCCTGGAGCAGAAGCGGACCGGCCGGCTCGTCCGCCCCTCCGCCCGCTACGTCGGCCCCGGCGCGCGCGGGCCGCAGGAGATCTCCGGCTACGACGACATCGCACGCTGAGCCGCCCGGCCGTGGGGCGCGGCGGCGGTCAGAGCCTGCCGCCGAGCTCCACGGTGCGCCGGTCCGCTGCGCTTGGCTTGCTTCCCACGTTTTCGGCTTTCCCGCCGTGGGGGTTCTCGCCGTTTCGCCCGCGGCGGGCGGTTGATTGTCGGCTGTCCCGCCGTGGTGGTTTGTCGCCGTTGCGCCTGCGGCGGGCGGTGGTTTGTCGGGTGCGGTGACAGCCCTACGGACTCCGTCCTACGGTCTGTCCCCTCCCGTGAGTGGGCGGGAAGACGGGCCGGTGGGGGCTGACCTGCTCCGTCGACCACCGGCACACGAACGCTGACGTCCAGCCCCACCGGTCTCCTTTCCCCCACCCACGGGAGGGGGCGGACCGCAGGACGAAGTCCGGAGGGCCGCACCCGCTGCCGTAAACGCCCCGCGCAGCGGAACCCAGCCCGCCGCAGGCGAAACGGCGAGACCCCCCCACGGCGGGCCAGCCGACAACGTGGGAAGCAGCAAAGCGCAGCGAAAAGCGCAGCGCCTAGCGCAGCGGGTTCAGTACGGAGTCGATGATTTTCGCCCACTGCTCCACGACCCGGTCGCGCCGGGCCGAGTCGTCCGTCAGGAGGTTGGCCAGGCCCAGGCCCCGGGCCATGTCGAGCAGCCCCTGGACGGTCTCCCGTACGCCGGGCACCGCCTCGTCGGCGTCCAGCAGTGCCACCGCCGTGCGGTGCGCCTCGCGGCCGACCCGCGCCTCCAGGGCGGTGACCCGTTCGCGCAGCTGCTCCTCGTCGGAGGCGGCCACCCACAGGTGCAGCGCGGCCTTGAACAGCGGCCCCGTGTACAGGCCGACCAGCTCCTCGACGATGATCCAGGTGCGGGCGACGGACCCGGCGGGCGGCAGGTTGTGGGCGACCGCCTTCAGGGCGCCCTGCCGCTTTTCCGCGACATGCTCGACGGCCGCCGTGAACAGGTCCTCGCGGGTGCGGAAGTGGTGCTGGGCGGCGCCCCGGGAGACGCCCGCCCGCTCGGCGACCACCGAGACCGTGCTGCCGCTCCAGCCGCGCTCGGCCAGGCAGGAGACGGCCGCCTCCAGCAGCTTCTGGCGGGTCGCCCGGCTGCGTTCCTGCTGGGGCGGGCGGGCGCCGCGGGCCGGGGTCAGCGCGCCCATGACGGGGCCCGTCGCTCCAGGAAGGCGGTCATGCCCTCGCGGGCCTCGGCGGAGCCGAAGAGTCGCGCGGACTGCTCGGCGAGCGCTTCGGTGTCGCGGTCGAAGGCGCCGAGCACCTCGGCGGTGACCAGCTTCTTCGACTCGGCCAGGCCCTGGGGCGAGCCCTTGCGCAGGCCCTCCAGTACGGGGGCGAGCCCGGCGTCGACGTCCTCGGCGGCGAGGGTGACCAGCCCGATCCTGGCCGCCTCCGCCGGGCCGAACTTCTCGCCGGTCAGGTAGTAGCGGCTCGCGGCGCGCGCGTCGAGCCGCGGCAGCAGCGGCAGGGAGATCACGGCGGGGGCGAGGCCGAGGCGGGCCTCGGTGAAGGCGAAGGTGGCGTCCGGGCCCGCCGCGGCGATGTCGCAGGCGCCGAGCAGCCCGAGGCCGCCGGCGCGCACGTGTCCGGTGACGCGGGCGACGACGGGCCGGGGCAGTTCCACGATGGCGCGCAGCAGCGCGGCCAGGCCCAGCGGGCCCGCCGTGGCCGCGCCCGAGGTGGCCTCGGTGAGATCGGCGCCGGCGCAGAACGTGCCCCCGGTGTGGGTCAGTACGACGGCGCGGGTGGCGTCGTCGGCCGCGGCGTCCGCCAGCGCCGTGTGCAGCTCGGCCATCAGCCGGGCGGAGAGCGCGTTGCGGTTGTGCGGGGAGTCCAGGGCGAGGGTGGTGATGCCGCGCTCGTGGGAGCGCGCCACCAGGGGTGTGGCGGGTGCGTCGGTCATCGGTGGTTCGGGCTCCTTTCCCTGGCGCGCGGTGCACGCCGCAGGATCGTGCACGGGTGGCCTGCCCGGCAACTCGCCGTCCTTGAGGGGTGGCGCTGCTCAGGGGTGGGGCGGCGGCCGGGCAGGCGGCCTGCCGGTCTGTGCGGGCCTCAGTACGACTTGGGCAGGCCCAGGGTCTGGTGCGAGACGAAGTTGAGGATCATCTCGCGGCTGACCGGTGCGATCCTGGCGACCCGGGCGGCGGTGATCATCGAGGCGAGGCCGTACTCCTGGGTGAGGCCGTTGCCGCCGAGGGTGTGGACGGCCTGGTCGACGGCGTGCACCGCGGCCTCGGCCGCCGCGTACTTGGCCATGTTGGCGGCCTCCCCCGCGGCCATGTCGTCACCCGCGTCGTAGAGGTGCGCCGCCTTCCGCGTCATCAGCCCGGCCAGTTCCAGTTCGATATGGGCCTGGGCGAGCGGGTGGGCGATGGCCTGGTGGGCGCCGATGGGCTCCTTCCACACCTGTCGGGTGCGGGCGTAGTCCACGGCCCGGTCCAGGGCGTAGCGGCCCATGCCGAGGGCGAACGCGGCGGTCATGATGCGCTCGGGGTTGAGCCCGGCGAAGAGCTGGAGGAGTCCGGCGTCCTCGTCGCCGACGAGGGCGTCGGCGGGCAGCCGCACCTGATCCAGGGTCAGCTCGAACTGCTTCTCCGGGGCCGCCAGTTCCATCGGTATGGCGCTGCGGCCGAAGCCGGGGGCGTCGCGCGGGACGATGAACAGGCAGGGCTTGAGGCGGCCGGTCCGGGCGTCCTCCGTGCGGCCGACGATCAGTGTCGCGTCGGCGATGTCCACGCCCGAGACGAACACCTTGCGGCCGCTGAGGATCCAGTCTCCCCCGCCGTCCCGGCGGGCGGTGGTGGTGATGCGGTGCGAGTTGGAGCCGGCGTCCGGTTCGGTGATGCCGAAGGCCATCGTGCGGGAGCCGTCGGCCAGTCCGGGCAGCCAGGCCTGCTTCTGCCGCTCGGTGCCGAAGCGGGCGATGACCGCGCCGCAGATGGCGGGCGAGACGACCATCATCAGCAGCGGGCAGCCGGCCGCCCCCAGCTCCTCCAGTACGAGGGAGAGTTCGGTGATGCCGCCGCCTCCGCCGCCGTACTCCTCGGGGAGGTTGACGCCCAGGTAGCCGAGCTTGGCGGCCTCCCGCCACAGGTCGTCGGTGTGCCGGCCCTCGGCGACGGCGGCGGCGAAGTACTCCCGGCCGTAGCGGCGGCCCAGCGCGGCCACGGCCTCGCGCAGGGCGCGGTGTTCCTCGGTCTCGATCACAGGGTTGCTCATGACGGCTCCTTGTGTGCGTGGGTGAGGTGCGTGCGGTCCGGGCGTGGCCCCGCGGTTCGGTTCGGTCCGTGCGGTTCAGTCCGCGACCACGGCGAGCAGCGCGCCCACCTCGACCTGCTGGCCGGTGCGGGCGGGCAGGGCGGTGAGCGTGCCGGCGGCCGGCGCGGTGATCTTGTGTTCCATCTTCATCGCCTCCAGCCACATCAGGGTCTGCCCCGGCTCGACCCGGGCCCCCTCGGCCAGCCCGTCGGCGATGCGGACGACCGTGCCGGGCATGGGGGCCAGCAGCGAGCCCGGCTCGGTACGGGCCGCGGGGTCGGGGAAGCGGGGCAGCGCGATGAGGGCCCAGGAGCCCCGCGGGGTGTCGACGTGGACCCGGTCGCCGTAGCGGGTGACGGTGAACTCCCTGCGCAGGCCGTCCACTTCGAGCACGACCGCGGTGGCGGAGGAGGCCAGCAGCCGGACGCCGGGGAGGTCCTCGGCGTGCAGGTGGCCGCGGGTGAGGCGGTAGCGGATCTCGTGCGTCGTGCCGTCGCAGTCGTAGGTCTTGGTCTGCGGAGCGGAGGGGACGTTGCGGAAGCCGCCGAAGCGGGACCGGCCGTGGGCGTCGGCGAGCGCCGCGGCCAGGGCCGCCACCCGCGCCGCCGCCAGGTCGCCGGGCCCGGTCAGCTCCGCCAGGTTGCGGTCGTAGAAGCCGGTGTCCAGGCCCGCCGGGTCGGTGAACTCCGGGTGGCGCAGGGAGCGGACGAGCAGTGCGCGGTTGGTGGCGGGGCCGTGGACGCGGGCGCGTTCCAGGGCGCCCGCCAGCTTGCGCACGGCCTCCTCGCGGGTCGGCGCCCAGGCGATGACCTTGGCCAGCAGGGCGTCGTAGTGGACGGTGACGCGGTCGCCGCCGGTGACGCCGGAGTCCAGGCGGACGCCGTCGGGCAGGGTCAGTCGGTGCACGGTGCCGGTCTGCGGCTGCCAGCCGGCCGCCGGGTCCTCGGCGTAGAGGCGGGCCTCGACGGCGTGCCCGGAGGGCTCGGGCGGGCGGGCGTCCAGCGGCCGGCCCTCGGCCACCCGGATCTGGAGGGCGACCAGGTCGAGGCGGTAGATCTCCTCGGTGACCGGGTGCTCGACCTGGAGGCGGGTGTTCGTCTCCAGGAAGTACGCCCGCCCGTCGGCCGACACCAGGAACTCCACGGTGCCCGCGCCGCGGTAGCCGATGGCGCGGGCGGCCCGCTCCGCGGCCCGGTGCAGGGTCTCGCGCAGCTCCTCGGGCAGTCCGGGGGCGGGCGCCTCCTCGATGACCTTCTGGTGGCGGCGCTGCAGGGAGCAGTCGCGGGTGCCGAGCGTCCAGACGGTGCCGTGCGCGTCGGCGAGGATCTGCACCTCGACGTGGCGGCCGCCGACGACGTACGGCTCGACGAAGACCTCGCCGTCCCCGAAGGCGGCGGCCGCCTCGGCTTCGGCGGCCTTCAACTCGCCCGGCAGGTCCGCAAGTTCGCGTACCACGCGCATACCGCGTCCGCCGCCGCCCGCGGCCGCCTTCACCAGCAGCGGCAGCTCGGCCGCGGTGGCGGCGGCCGGGTCCACGGGGGACAGCAGCGGCACCCCGGCCGCCGCCATCAGCTCCTTGGAACGGGTCTTGGAGGCCATCGCCTCGATGGCGGCGGGCGGCGGGCCGATCCAGGTCAGGCCCGCGTCGGCCACCGCCGCCGCGAAGGCGGCGTTCTCGGAGAGGAAGCCGTAGCCGGGATGGACCGCGTCGGCGCCGGCGGCCAGCGCCGCCCGCACGATCAGCTCACCGCGCAGGTAGGTGTCGGCCGGCGCGTCACCGGGGAGCCGGACGGCGGTGTCGGCCTCCCGGACGTGCGGAGCCCCGGCGTCGGCGTCGGAGTGCACGGCGACGGTGGCGATGCCCAGTTCGCGGCAGGTGCGCAGGATCCGGCGGGCGATTTCGCCGCGGTTGGCGACAAGGACGGAACGGATCATTTCTGCCTCACATCCGGAAGACGCCGAAGCCGCCCCGCGCGCCCTCGACGGGTGCGGTGTGCAGGGCGGACAGGCACAGGCCGAGGACGGTGCGGGTGTCGCGCGGGTCGATGACGCCGTCGTCGTAGAGCCGCCCGGACAGGAACATCGGCAGCGACTCCGACTCGATCTGCTGCTCCACCATGGCGCGCAGCCCGGCGTCGGCCTCCTCGTCGTACGGCTGCCCCTTCGCGGCAGCCGAGGCGCGCGCGACGATCGACAGCACGCCGGCCAGCTGCTGCGGGCCCATGACGGCGGACTTGGCGCTCGGCCAGGCGAACAGGAAACGGGGGTCGAAGGCGCGGCCGCACATGCCGTAGTGCCCCGCGCCGTAGGAGGCCCCCATCAGGACGGACAGGTGCGGGACCTTCGAGTTGGACACCGCGTTGATCATCATCGCGCCGTGCTTGATGATGCCGCCCTGCTCGTACTCCTTGCCGACCATGTAGCCGGTGGTGTTGTGGAGGAAGAGCAGGGGGATGTCGCGCTGGTTGGCCAGCTGGATGAACTGCGCGGCCTTCTGGGACTCCGCGCTGAACAGGACGCCCTGGGCATTGGCGAGGATGCCGACGGGGTAGCCGTGCAGCTCGGCCCAGCCGGTGACCAGGCTCGGCCCGTACAGCGGTTTGAACTCGTCGAAGTCGGAGCCGTCCACGATCCGGACGATGACCTCGCGCGGGTCGAAGGGCGCCTTGAGGTCGCCGGGGACGATGCCGAGCAGCTCCTCCTGGTCGTACATCGGCGGTGCCGCGGGGCCCGGATCGGCGTGCGCCTTGCGCCAGTTCAGGCGGGCGACGACCCGCCGGGCCCGGCGCAGCGCATCCGGTTCGTCCAGCGCGAAGTGGTCGGCGAGGCCCGATGTGCGGGCGTGCATCTCGGCGCCGCCCAGCGACTCGTCGTCGCTCTCCTCGCCGGTGGCCATCTTCACCAGCGGCGGACCGCCCAGGAAGACCTTGGCGCGCTCCTTGACCATGATGACGTGGTCGGACATGCCGGGGACGTAGGCGCCCCCGGCCGTGGAGTTGCCGAAGACCACCGCCACGGTCGGGATGCCGGCCGCCGACAGCCGGGTGAGGTCCTTGAACAGCGCCCCGCCCGGGATGAAGATCTCCTTCTGGCTGGGCAGGTCGGCGCCACCGGACTCGACGAGGGAGACCACCGGGAGGCGGTTGGCGAAGGCGATCTCGTTCGCGCGCAGGGCCTTCTTCAGCGTCCAGGGGTTCGAGGCGCCGCCGCGCACGGTCGGGTCGTTGGCGGTGATCAGGCACTCCACGCCCTCGACGACGCCGATGCCGGTGACCAGCGAGGCGCCCACCTGGTAGTCGCTCCCCCAGGCGGCGAGCGGCGACAGTTCCAAAAACGGGGTGTCGGGGTCGACGAGCAGCTCGATCCGCTCCCGGGCGAGCAGCTTGCCGCGCCCCCGGTGCCGGTCGACGTACTTCTCGCCGCCGCCCGCGATCGCCTTGGCGTGCTCGGCCTCGACGTCCGCGAGCTTGGCGAGCATCGCCGTGCGCCGCTCGGTGTACTCGGCGCTCGTCGGGTCGAGCCCGGTTGCCGGGACGGTCACCACAACACCTCCGGTATGTCCATGTGCCGCGCGCGCAGCCACTCGCCCACGGCCTTGGCCTGCGGGTCGAAGCGGGCCTGCGCCGCGACGCCCTCGCCGAGCAGTCCCTCGACGACGAAGTTGAGCGCGCGCAGATTCGGCAGTACGTGCCGGTCGATGGGCAACTCGGCGGCCTCCGGGAGGAGTTGCCGCAGCCGTTCGACGGTCAGCGTGTGGGCCAGCCAGCGCCACGCCCGGTCGCTGCGGGCCCAGACGCCGACGTTCGCGGAGCCGCCCTTGTCCCCGCTGCGGGCGCCGGCGACCAGGCCGAGCGGCGCCCGCCGGGTGGCCCCGGCCGGCAGCGGCTCGGGCAGCGGCGGGTCCGGCAGCCGCACCAGCGGCCGCGTCCGCCGCGGCGGGGGGATGCGGGTGCGGGTGCCGTCCGGCAGTACGGCGGTGTGCTCCACCTCCGCCGCGGGCACCGCCACCGCTTCGAAGACCCCGTAGGGGGATCCCCTGCCGGGCGGGGCGGTGACGTGGAAGCCGGGGTAGCTGGCGAGCGCCAGCTCGATCGCGGCGCCGCTGACCGTCCGCCCCACCGCGTCCTGGTCGCCGTCGCGCACCACCAGCCGCAGCAGCGCGGCGGCCTCCTCCTGGACGTCGGCGTCGGCCCGGTCGGTGCGCGCCAGCGTCCAGCGCACCTCTGCCGGGCGGCGGCCGGCGGCCTCGAACGCCGCGTCCATCTGCGCCTTGACCAGCTCCGCCTTGTCCTCGACGGCCAGCCCGGTCAGGACGAAGGTGACCTCGTTGCGCCAGCCGCCGAGGCGGGTCAGCCCGGCCTTGAGGTCCGGCGGCGGCGCCTCGCCGCGCACCCCCTCGATCCGGACCCGGTCCGGGGCCTGCGCCACCACGCGTGCGGTGTCCAGCCGCGCGGTGACCTCCGGGCCGGCGTAGCGCGCACCGGAGGTCTCGTAGAGCAGTTGGGCGGTGACCGTGCCGACGTCGACCACCCCGCCCGTCCCCGGGTGCTTGGTGATCACCGACGAGCCGTCCCGGGCGATCTCGGCGAGCGGGAAGCCGGGCCGCAGCACGTCGTGGTCGCCGAAGAACGCGTAGTTCCCTCCGGTCGCCTGGGTTCCGCACTCCAGCACATGCCCGGCGACCACCGCGCCGGCCAGCTGGTCGAGGTCGTCGGGCCGCCAGCCGAAATGGGCCTGGGCGGCGCCGCTGACCAGCGCGGCGTCGGTGACCCGCCCGGTGACCACCACCTCGGCCCCGGCCCGCAGGCATGCGGCGATCCCGCCACCGCCCAGGTAGGCGTTGGCGCTCAGCACGCCCTCGCCCCAGCCCCCGCGGGCCAGCAGGTCGTCGCCCTCGACGTGCGCCACCCGCACCGGCACCCCGGCCTCGTCCGCCAACTCCCGCACCGCGTCGGCCAGTCCGGCCGGATTGAGCCCGCCCGCGTTGGCGACGATCCGCACCCCGCGCTCGACGGCCAGCCCGAGGCACTCCCGCAGCTGGCGCAGGAAGGTCCGGGCGTAGCCGCGGGCGGGGTCCTTCAGGCGGTCGCGGCCGAGGATCAGCATGGTCAGCTCGGCGAGGTAGTCGCCGGTGAGCACGTCCAGGGGGCCGCCGGTGAGCATCTCGCGCAGCGCGTCGAAGCGGTCGCCGTAGAAGCCGGAGGCGTTGCCGACGCGCAGGATGTCGGGGTCGTCCCCCAGGGGGTGTGCGGGGGCGGCATCGGCCACGGCACCGTCGCCGCTCATGCGGGGCCGCCCTTCCCGGAGGGCTCGCGGCCCGTCCCCGGCGGTCCCGCGAAGGCCTGCGCGATGCCCAGCCACCGCTGCGCCTGCGCCCCCTCGGCCCGCAGGGAGGGCAGGTCGTCGCGGTGCGCCCGCTGGGTCACCAGCAGGCAGAACTCCAGCGCGCCTCCGGTCACCCGCTGCCGGGCGTCGGGCGGGCCGTACGCCCACACGCTTCCGTCCGGCGCCCGCAGCTCCACCCTGAACTCCTCCTCGGGCGGGGCGAGGTGATGCGTCGCGAAGGCGAAGTCGCGGGTGCGCACCCCGATCCGGGCGATGTGCCGCAGCCGGGCGGTGGGCAGGCGGGCGACGCCCAGCGTGTCGGCGACGTCCTGGCCGTGCGCCCAGGTCTCCATCAGCCGTGCGGTGGCCATCGACGCCACGCTCATCGGCGGGCCGTACCACGGCAGCTTCTCCCCCGCCGGGTGTGCGGCCAGCGCCCGGGACAGCTCGTGGCGGCCGGCGCGCCAGCCGGCGAGCAGCTCCGCCGGCGGCGTCCTGGCACCGGCCTCGGCGGCCTCGTCGACGAAGGTGAGCGGCGAGGCGAGCGCCTCCTGGGCGGCTCGGGCGAACGCCTCGGGGTCGGTGGCCGAGAGCAGCGCCTGGCGGTCGGTCCACGCCAGATGCGCGATCTGGTGGGCGAGGGTCCACCCCTTCGCGGGCGTGGGCAGCCGCCACCGCGCGGCCGGCAGCCCGGCGACCAGCGCGTCCAGTTCCTCGCTCTCCGCCCTGAGATCCGCCAGTACGGGACCGGCATCCAACACGCGGCACTCCCCTCATCGGCCCATGTGCCGGGCGGCCAGGGCGGGTTGACAGGCGTCGTGGTGCGTTACGGGTTCCGCACCGAGGGTGGCAGCGCGCGGAGAAACAATCAAGCATGCATGCATGATTTCTGGCCCCGGGGCGGTGCCACGGGGCCGTGCGGGGGCACCGGGGAGCGCGCGTCACCAGGCCGGGGCGCGCGCCACCAGGCCGTGAGCCTCGTCAGGCCGTGAGCGTCGTCACCCCGCGCCCGTCAGCACGCCACGGGCGTCAGCGGCCCGACGCGGACCGCACCGCGCCCACGCTCGCGACGACGACCAGCCCGATCGCGACGATCTCCGCCCAGCCCAGGGCCTGGCCCAGCACCAGGAAGCCGGCGGTGGCCGCCGCGGCCGGCTCCAGGCTCATCATGACCGCGAAGCCGGAGGCCGGAAGCTTGCGCAGGGCGAGCAGCTCCAGGGTGTAGGGCAGGACGGACGACATCATGGCGACCGCGGCGCCCAGGCCCAGGGTGACCGGGTCGAGCAGTGCGGTCCCCGCGCTGACGGCGCCGAGCGGCAGGCTGAGCAGCGCGGCGACGGTCATCGCCAGCGCCAGCCCGTCGGCCTGCGGGAAGCGCGCTCCCGTACGGGCGGAGAGCAGGATGTACGCGGCCCACAGACCGCCGGCGGCCAGCGCGCACCCCGCGCCGACGAAGTTGAGCCCGTCGAACCCCTCGCGCCCCAGCAGCACCACTCCGCCCAGCGCCAGCGCCGCCCACACCAGGCTGAGCAGCCGGCGCGAGGTGGCCACCGACAGGATCAGCGGCCCGAGGAACTCCAGGGTGACCGCGGCGCCCAGCGGAATCCGGTCGATCGCCTGGTAGAAGAGCGAGTTCATCCCGACCAGGGCGACGCCGAAGGCCAGGACCGTGGCCCAGTCGCCGCGCGTGTAGCCGCGCACCCTGGGGCGGCAGAAGAGGAGCAGGACCAGGGAGGCGACGACCAGGCGCAGGGTGACCACGCCCAGCGCGCCGGCCCGCGGGAAGAGCAGCACCGCCACCGAGGAGCCGAACTGCAGCCCGACGATCCCGCCGATCACCAGCGCCACCGATCCCAGCCGCCCGCGCGCCCCCGGCGCCCCGGCCCGGGCGGCCCCGGCCTGTGCCGCGCGCACCTCGGGCGAGGGCGGCACGGGGTGCGGGACCGCCCCGTCACCGGGGGCCGTGGTGGTGAGATCTGTGGCGGGTATGCGTCCCTCGGGACCGGCAGGCGAAGCGTTCACCCCACCACGCTAAGGCCCGCCGTTCTCGTCCGTGAAATGCCTTTTCCCCTGTTGTTATGCTCCGCGCGCATGAGCATCGAGCTGCGTCATCTCCGCTGCTTTCTCGCCATCGCCGACACCCGCAGCGTGACCCGTGCCGCCGAGCGCCTGCACCTGACCCAGCCCGCCGTCTCCCGCACCCTGCGCCGGCTGGAGCAGGAGCTGGGCGTCCGCCTCGTCGACCGCTCCACCCACCACCTCGCGCTCACACCCGACGGCGCGGCCTTCCGCGACCGGGCCGCGGTCGCCGTGGCCGCCTTCGACCTGGCCCTGGGCTTCGCCCACCACCCCGGCTGGCCGCTGCGCCTGGGGCACGCCTGGTCGGCCGCCGGTACGGACACCACCGCGCTGCTGCGCCGCTGGCGCAAGGAGCAGCCCGGCACACCGCTCGAACTCCTGCGCATCGACGACCGCACGGCCGGCCTGGCCCGCGGCGAGGTGGACGCCGCCCTGCTGCGCGGCGACGTCCACGCCCCGGGCCTGGTCACCGAGCAGCTCACCACCGAACCCCGGGTCGCCGGCCTCCCCGCCGACGACCCGCTGGCCCACCGTGCCGCCCTCTGCCTGGCCGAGCTGGCCGACCGCACCATCGCCCTGAACACGGTCTCCGGCACCACCACCCTCGACCTGTGGCCGGCCTCGGCCCGCCCCTCCTCGACGATCACCATCGGCAACACCGACGACTGGCTCGCCGCCATCACCGGCGGCCGCGCGGTGGGCGTCACCACCTCCGCCACCGCCGAGATGCACCCGCACCCGTCGATGGCGTACGTCCCCCTCACCGACGCCCCGCCGGTCCCGGTGGTCATCGCCTGGCGCGACGGGCCGGGGCATCCGCGCATCCCGGACCTGGTCGCGCTGGCGCACGAGGTCATGGGCCGAACGGGCGGCGGGTAGCGGCGGGTCCGTCCTCCCCGCCCCGGCTCCCGGGCACCGGTCGGGCCCCAGACCTGCCGTCGTCAGCCGCCGTCCCCCCGCCAGACGTTGTCGAAGGCCGCCTCGTCGATGGCGCGCCGCTGCCGTTCGAACTGCAGGTGACGCACCGCGTCGTCGACGGCGGCGAGCACGGTCGCCACCGCGTCGTCGGCCACGCCCGGGGAGTCCCCGGTGTGCTCCTCGCCGATGCCGACGGCCGCCGCGAGGGCGGCGAGGACGGGCTCCCGCCCGGTCCAGCGGCTCACCGCCCGGCGTCGGTCGGCGGAGTCGGCCAGCCGCACCCGGCCCGCGTCGAAGGGCTTCCAGCGGCGGCGCTCCCGGGTGAGCTGCCCCTCGGTCTCCAGTGCGGCCAGGTAGGCCCCGTGCAGGCCGCGGCCCCTGCGCCACAGCCAGTCGTCGACCGTCTCGTACGGCGCCTGCCCGACGAGCGACGCCGCGGCCCGCTCCAGGAGGTCGTCGGCCAGTGCCGGCCGGTAGCCCGGCACGATGCGCTCCCCGTCCAGCGTGACGGCTCCGGCGCCCAGGAGGTCGATCACCTCGGCTCCCGCGAGCGCGAGCGACAGATCGCCGCGTTCCGGGGGGCGGCTGGACTCCACGTCCATCGCCACGATCAGCAGGTCCCGCGGTGTGGTCATCAGCGGCTCCACGTCAGGGCCGGCGCCCCGCGTCGCGAGGGCGCGCGGGGCCGGGCACCGGTGGGCCTCGGCGACACCGGCGAGCACTCCCGTATACGAGCTTACGGAGCGCCGGAAGCCGCCGCATCCCGCGCCGGCGCCCGCCGCCGGCCCCCGGGCGGCGGCGGGGATCAGCCGCCGTCCTCCTCCCCCAGCGCCTCGGCCAGCACCTCCGCCAGGTGGCGGCCACGTCGGCCCGCCAGCTGGTCGAGCTGGGTGCGGCAGGAGAAGCCGTCCGCGAGGATCTCCGCCTCGGGCGGCGACTTGCGCACCGCGGGCAGGAGTTGGTCCTCGGCGCAGGCCACGGACACCTCGTAGTGGCCTTGCTCGAAGCCGAAGTTGCCGGCCAGGCCGCAGCATCCGCCGCTCAACTCCCCGGTGAGTCCGGCCCGTTCGCGCAGCCGGCGGTCGGCCGCGTCGCCGAGGACGGCGTGCTGGTGGCAGTGGGTCTGGCCGGCGACGGGGCGGTCCAGGCGCGGGGGGCGCCAGTCGGGAGCCAGTTCCTCCAGCACCTCGGCGAAGGTGCGCACCTGGGAGGCGAGGTGGGCGGCGCGGGGGTCGTCGGCGAGCAGTTCGGGCAGGTCGGTGCGCAGGGCGGCGGCGCAGCTCGGTTCGAGGACGACCAGCGGCCGGCCGGGGCGCACCAGCGGACCGAGGACGTCGACGGTGCGGCGCATCACCGCGCGGGCCCGGTCGAGCTGTCCGGTGGAGACATAGGTCAGGCCGCAGCACAGGGGGCGGTGGCGGCGCGGGAGGCGGACGGGCCCCGGCCCGCCGGACGCGGAGCGCAGCGGCGCGGTCGGCGGGAGGAGGGGGCGCAGACCGGCCGCTTCCAGGACCCGCACCGCGGAGCGGCCGACCTGCGGGGAGAGGTGGTCGGTGAAGGTGTCGGGCCACAGCACGACCGTGCGGGCGGCGCCGGCGGCCGGCTCGCCGGTGGACCGGCGCCGGCGCCACCACCAGCGGGTGAAGGTCTCGGCGGCCAGTTCCGGGACGGGCCGCTCGGGGGCGATGCCGGCGAGGCGCTTGCCGAGGGCGGCCAGGGGCGTGCGGGCGAGGGTGTTGAGGACGGGAGCCGCCGGCGCCGCGGCGTGCAGCCACTGGGGCAGCCGGCCCATGGAGTAGTGGGCGGCGGGGCGCAGCCGGCCCTCGTAGTGGTGGTGGAGGAACTCCGCCTTGTAGGTGGCCATGTCGACGCCGACCGGGCAGTCGCTGCGGCAGCCCTTGCAGGACAGGCACAGGTCGAGGGCGTCGCGCACCTCCGGCGACCGCCAGCCGTCGGTGATCACTTCGCCGGCGAGCATCTCGTGCAGCAGCCGGGCCCGGCCTCGGGTGGAGTGCTGCTCGGCGCCGGTGGCGCGGAAGGACGGGCACATGACGTCCGTCGAGCCGGGCGCCGCATGGGCGCCCCGGCATTTGGCGACGCCCACGCAGCGGCGTACGGCGGCCGAGAAGTCCCCGCCGTCGTGCGGGTAGCCGAAGGCGACCGGGACCGGCCCCTTGGGCAGGGACGCGAAGCGCAGGTTGTCGTCGAGGCGGGCGGGGCGCACGAGCATGCCGGGGTTGAGGCCGGCGGCCGGGTCCCACAGGTCCTTGAAGCGCTCGAAGAGGCCGACCAGCTCCGGGCCGTACATCTTCGGCAGCAGCTCGGCGCGGGCCTGGCCGTCGCCGTGCTCCCCCGACAGCGATCCGCCGTGGGAGACGACCAACTCGCCCAGGTCGTAGGAGAATTCCCTGAAGCGGCGGATGCCGGGGGCGCTTTGCAGGTCGAAGTCGATGCGGACGTGGATGCAGCCGTCTCCGAAGTGGCCGTAGGGGGTGCCGCGCAGGCCGTGCTGGGCGAGCAGGGCGCGGAAGTCCCGCAGGTAGGGGCCGAGCCGGGCGGGCGGTACCGCGCAGTCCTCCCAGCCGGGCCAGGCCTCCGTGCCGTCGGGCATCCGGGTCGCGGTGCCGGAGGCGTCCTCGCGGATCCGCCACAGCGCCCGCTGGCCGGCCGGGTCGGTGACCAGGGTGTGGTCGGTGGCGCCGTCCGCGGCCGCCGCCCGGCAGAGCGCCTCGGCGCGGGCGGCCGCCTCGGCGGGGCTCTCGCCGCCCGTCTCGACGAACAGCCAGGCGCCGCCCTTGGGCAGCCCGGCCGCGCTGCCCACCAGGTCGGCGGCCATCCCCTCGACGGTCATGGGCCGGTGCGGCAGGAGGGTGTGGGCGGCCTCGGCGGCCGCGCTCTCGTCGGGGTAGCCGAGGACGGCCAGCGCGCGGGCCGCGGGGGTCCTCACGAGCCTGACGGTCGCCTCGGTCAGCACGCCGAGGGTGCCCTCGCTGCCGGTGAGGGCGCGCGCCAGGTCGGTGCCCGCCTCCGGCAGCAGCGCGTCCAGGGCGTAGCCGGAGATGCGGCGCGGGAGGTCGGGGTAGCCGGTGCGCAGCAGCGCCAACTCCCCGTCGACCAGGGCCTTGACGCCGTCCCGCAGGCGCGGCGGCAGTCCGGTGGGGGCACCGGTGGGGTCCGTGCCGCGGCCGGCGCGCACCCGCTCGCCGCCGTAGGTCAGCAGTTGCAGTTCGCGGACGCTGTCGGCGGTGGTGCCCCAGGCCACCGAGTGCGACCCGCAGGAGTTGTTGCCGATCATGCCGCCGAGGGTGCAGCGGCTGTGGGTGGAGGGGTCGGGTCCGAAGGTCAGCCGGTGCGGGGCCGCGGCCGCCCGCAGGTCGTCCAGCACCACGCCGGGCTGCACCACGGCCGTGCGGCTCTCGGCGTCCAGCGACACGATCCGCCGCATGTGGCGGGTGAAGTCCAGCACGACGCCGACGCCGGTCGCCTGGCCGGCGATGCTGGTCCCGCCGCCGCGCGCCACCACCGGCACGCCGTGCTCCCGGCACACCCGCAGCGCCGCCGCGACATCGTCGGCGTCCCGGGGCGCGACCACCGCCCGGGGCACCCGCCGGTAGTTGGACGCGTCCATCGTCACCAGCGCCCGGTCGGCCGCGGTGGACGAGACCTCCCCTCGTACCGCGGCCGCCAACTCCTTCACCAGGTTCCGCTGCTCCGTCACGTTGCGATCAGCCATGTCCCCAGCCTGCCCACTGAAACCGGTCCATGAGGCCTCCGGCGGGGCCGTTCCTCGACGACGGGGCCGTCAGACGGCGCGGGGTGCCGCCGCGGCCGCCGGTTCGCCCTGCGGCGTCGCGGCCGCGTTCGGGTGGAAGCGGAAGACGTTGTGCGGGTCGTGGGCGGCCTTGAGCCCGGCCAGCCGGCGGTGCTCGTCGGCCTCGTGCGCGCTGCGCGCCACCTCCGCCGCGTCCGGCCGCCGCCCGTGGCCGCCGAAGAGGAAGTTCACGCTCCGGCCCAGCCGCCAGGGCTCGACGGCCGCGAGCGCCTCGGCGTGCAGCGCCCGTACGGCGGCCAGGGCGGCGCCGGTGTCGTCCGCGGGCAGCGGCGACAGCAGACGCAGCGCGTAACGGGCGGTGCGGTGACCGACGGTGCCGGCCGCGCCGGGCGCCGCCAGCGCGCCCCCCAGATGGTTGAGCTGCACCACGCACATCGCCGGGGCGGCCGGCCCGGTCAGCGCGGCCACCCGGCGCAGCGCCGCCGCGTCCAGCCCGCCGAGCAGCGCGTTGTCGCCGTCGTAGGCGTGCGGATCGCTCGGGTCGCGGTGGATGGTGTGCGACTCCTCGTACGCCATCTCGCGCAGGTCGTCGCCGACCCGCGGGCCGACCGCGCGCAGCGGCGCCACCAGCCGCTCGCCCTCCTCGGCGCTGCCGGTGTAGGCGATGCGGATCTGCGCGAGGTAGCGGCCGCGCAGCTCCGCCGGCAGCTGCGGCAGATCGGGGTAGGCGATCAGCGCGAGCGAGGAGGTCAGCTCGTCGGGAACGGTCTCGGTCCAGCACAGATACGCCGCCAGCGCCTCGTCGACCCGCTCGGCGCCGAACACCAGCTGCCCGCCGTAGAGCCGCGCCACCGGCACCAGCCCGAACTCCATCGCGGTCACCACTCCCAGGCCGTGGCCGCCGCCGAGCAGCGCGGCGAACAGCTCCGGGTCGCGCTCTGCGGTGACGTGCAGCTGCCGGGCGTCGGCGGTGACCAGGTCGATCGACCGTACGTGGTCCGCGGCGAAGCCGTAGGTGCGGGCCAGCACGCCGATCCCGCCCCCGAGGGTGTAGGAGACGACGCCGACGCCCGGGGAGGAGCCGTTGAGCGGCGCGAGCCCGTGCGGGGCGGCCGCCTCGACGACCTGGCCCCAGACGACGCCCGCCGCGACGTGGGCGGTGCGGGCCGCCGCGTCGACCCGTACCTCGTTCATCCGCCGGGTGCTGATCAGCAGTCCGCCGTCGGTGGCGGCGGACAGTCCGTGCCCGGTGGCCTGGACGGCGACCGGCAGCCCCTGGGCGCGGGCGAAGCGCACCGCGGCGCGCACGTCGTCGGCGTGCGCCGCGCCGACGACGACGGCCGGCCGGTGCCGGGCGGCCAGTTGGAACCCGGACCGCTCCGCGTCGTAGCCGTCGTCGCCGGGGACGAGGACGACTCCGGTGACCTCCTCCTTCAGGGCGGTGAGGGCGGCGGGGTCGAGGGGGAGGGCGGGGTGCGCCGGTGCGGGGTCGTTGATCTCCATGCCCGTACCTTGACGCGATAAGTTGACACCCGCCGTCATATATAAATCGGTCGGTGAAGTCCGACCGCCTGCTGTCGATCCTGCTGCTCCTCCAGACCCGCGGCCGGGTGCCGGCCGGCGAGCTCGCCGAGCGGCTGGAGGTCTCCCGCCGGACCGTCTACCGCGACATCGAGTCCCTTTCGGCGGCCGGTGTGCCGGTCTACGCCGAGCGCGGCCGGCACGGCGGGATCGCGCTGCTGCCGGGTTTCCGCACCGATGTCACGGGGCTGACCACCGACGAGGCGCGCGCCTTGTTCGTCCTGGCCGCACAGGGCGCCCACAGCGCCCTCGGTCTGGACGGCGCGCTCGGCTCGGCGCTGCGCAAGGTGATGGCCGCGCTGCCCGCGCCGCACCGCCCGGCCGCGGAGCTGACCCGCCGCCGCATCCTGGTCGACCCGGACAGATGGCTGGCCCGCCCCGCCGACGCGGTCGACCTGGACGTCCTGCACACCGCCGTCCTCACCGATGTGCGGCTGCGCATCCGCTACCGCCACAGCGGGGAGACGCGGCTGCGCACCTACACCGTGGATCCCTACGGGCTGGTGGCGAAGGCCGGCACCTGGTACCTCGTCGCGGACCGGCGCGGCCGCCCGCAGCTCTTCAGGGCCGACCGGGTGGACCGCGCGACGCTCACCGACGCCCCGGTGCGGCGGCGCTGCGGCGTGGAACTCGCCGAGGTCTGGCGGCAGCTGCGGCGCCAGGTCGAGGACCGGCCCGCGGACGTGCGGGTCACCGCCCGCATCCGCCGCACACGGCTCGATCTGGCCGTACGCATCCTGGGCGGGTCGCTGACCGGGCCGCCCCGTACGGGTGACGCCGAAGCGGGCGGCGAGGAATGGGCCGTGCTCGAACTGGCCTACCCCGTCCTGCCCGCCGTCCGCCAGCTGCTCCAGTTCGGCGACGACCTCGAAGTGCTCGGCCCGCCCGCCGCCCGCCGGGTGATCGCCCGGGCCGCGGCCGCCGTCGCCGGGGTGTACGACGCGGACGAGGTGCCGCCGTGATCGCCGCCGGGCCCGTCCACCGTACGATCGGCGGCCATCTCACCCGCTGGACGTGCCGCCGGACCCCGCAGCGCGACGGATTAGGCTTCGCCCGTGGCTGATATCCAGATTCCCGCTGACATCAAGCCCGCCGACGGACGCTTCGGCGCGGGCCCCTCCAAGGTGCGTACGGAGGCGCTCGGCGCCCTGGCCGCCACCGGTAGCTCCCTCCTCGGCACGTCCCACCGCCAGGCCCCGGTCAAGAACCTGGTCGGCAAGGTGCGCGACGGCGTACGCGACCTCTTCCAGCTCCCCGAGGGCTACGAGGTCGTGCTCGGCAACGGCGGCTCCACCGCGTTCTGGGACATCGCGACGCACGGCCTGATCGAGCGCAAGTCCCAGCACCTGTCCTTCGGCGAGTTCTCCTCGAAGTTCGCCAAGGCCGCCAAGCTGGCGCCGTGGCTGGCGGAGCCCACCGTCATCTCCGCCGACCCGGGCAGCCACCCGGACCCGGCGGCCGAAGAGGGCGTGGACGTCTACGCGTTCACCCACAACGAGACCTCCACCGGCGTCGCCGCGCCCATCCGCCGCGTCGCGGGCGCCGACTCCGGCTCCCTGGTCCTGGTCGACGCCACGTCCGGCGCCGGCGGCCTGCCCGTCGACATCGCCGAGACCGACGTCTACTACTTCGCCCCGCAGAAGTCCTTCGCCGCCGACGGCGGTCTGTGGCTGGCGGTCTTCTCGCCCGCCGCCCTGGAGCGCGCCCGCGCCGTCCACGCGTCCGGCCGCCACATCCCGGAGTTCTTCTCGCTCCCCACGGCGATCGACAACTCCCTGAAGAACCAGACGTACAACACCCCGGCCCTGTCCACGCTCTTCCTGCTCAACGAGCAGCTGGAGTGGATCAACGGCCAGGGCGGCCTGGACTGGGCGGTCCGCCGCACCGCCACCTCCGCCCGCACCCTGTACGGCTGGGCCGAGGAGTCCAAGTACGCCACGCCGTTCGTCGTCGACCCGGCCAAGCGCTCGCAGGTCATCGGCACGATCGACTTCAACGACGACATCGACGCGGCGGCCGTCGCCAAGGCCCTGCGCGCCAACGGCATCGTCGACACCGAGCCCTACCGCAAGCTGGGCCGCAACCAGCTGCGCATCGCGATGTTCCCGGCGATCGACCCGTCGGACGTCGAGGCCCTGACGGCCTGCGTCGACTACGTGATCGGCCAGCTGTAACGGCCGACCCGGCACCACAGCGCACCGGGGGGGGGGGGGGGAGCCGGAGGGGGGGGGGGGGGGGGGGGGGGGACGGGGGGGGGGGGGGGGAGGGGGGGGGGGGGGGGGGCGGTGGGGGGGGGGGGGGGGGGGGAGGGGGTTCCACTTCGTGGTGTGTTCTTGTGAG
>NZ_JBWKCJ010000042.1:0-70854 GCF_056436545.1 Streptomyces sp. NPDC043738
CGCCCAAACCGGCCAACGCAGCAACACCCCCCTCCACGACGGCACCAACGGCGTCCACGCCATCCCCCTCGACCCCAACCGCCGCCCCACCACCAGTAGCGGAACTCCGACGCTTCCCGGCGCCGATGGCACCCGCCGGCCGCCCGCCGAGCCGGCCGGCAAGCACAAATCGGATGAGACGTCGGACGAGAAAGAAAAGCCCGCACCCAAAAAGAAGAAGACTCGTCCGGCGAAGGAGACCCGTGAGGCGATGCAGCAGCCTCTCGACTCCCAGCAGGCGGAAGGCACTCCCGGCTACGAACAAGAGCAGGGGCCGGACCACACCGTGCAGGGCATGCTCGGGGACGAGGCCCAGCAACGCCTCCGCGTGACGCACGTCGTGCGCCAGGTGAACTGGGACAGGGTCCTCGGCAACCTGGACGGCTGGGCGGAGCGCGACGCGGAGACGGGCAAGTCACCGCTGGAGAACGTCTTTGATCACATCCGTGAAAACGGGCGGATCAGCGAAGGCGACCTGGGAAACCTGTTGGGCGACAAGTACAAGGGGCTGAAGCAGCATGAGCGGCTTGCCACCGTTTCCTGTCTGGCCCGGCTGAGCTACGACTATCACGCACAGCACACCGAGATAGCCGGGCACAACATCAACCCGGAGGGGCTCCAGCATCACAAGGACCACAAGCCGGGCGAAAAGAAAATCAATGACACCCGAGGGCGGGTGATCGAATATGTAGCCCAAAAGAATGTTCCGGAACCCGAGAACATGACGAACGAGGAAGCCAAGAAGTATCGGCGCGACCTCAGAATAGAGCGGGATCGCATCAAGGGCATCTTGGATTCCAAGATGTCGGACACGGCGGCCCTGCCAGATTTCTCGGGACGGAATTACGCGGTATACGAGGTCACGGAGACCGACAGCGACGGGAATCCCAAGGACGTACACTTCATCATCGGATCGTCTGTCCCTCCAGGCGAAGGAGTGTTGAACCCGGATCACTCGGAGCCTGCCGCAGGCGAGGGACTTCGCGAACTCGACAAGGATAAGTTCAAGCGTACGGCGATGTTCACTGAATACGAGCCGTGCGGCAATTCTGGCGATCTCGGCGGCGCGGCTTGCGCTCACTACATCAGTGAAAACCTGGACCGCCCGAAGGACAAGGAACGCGTCCCCCACGGCGAAATGAAGAAGCAGGGGCTGCTGACCGATCCAGGGAAGAAAAATCCCATGGAAGTTTCATACGGAACCAGCTACCGCTATGGAGAGTTCGCCGACGGCGAGACAACGAAGGAAGCCCAAGAGGCGCTCAAGCAGCAGTGGAAGGACGATATGGACCGCGTCCGCGGCGAGTTGCTGCGCATATGGCTCAAGGTGCACGCATAGGTGACCCCGTAGTACCGTGCCGCTCGCATCACCACCCCATATTTCTCGCGAACGATCGGAGTGAAGTGCCGTGTCCCGAAGCGCTGTCGTCACCCGCCTGACAGAGTGGCTGCAGGAGCCGGGGCGGCACCACCTCAAGCTGCCCGTGGCCGGCCCGGTCGGCTCGGGAAAGACCTCCTGTCTGCGCCAGGCGGAGGAGGCCGTCCGGGAAACCGGCCCGGACATCTCCCTGTATGTCGACTGCCGTGGTCTGTCGGCCGATGAAGTGGCTACGCGAATGATCGGCCACTGGGGATTCGACGAGCGGTTCCTCCGCACCCGCAACACCCCGCTGGCCGACGCGTTCGCGGAATGGACGCATGGCAAGGAAAAGGCCGTCGTTCTCTTCGCGAATGTCCAGTGGGCGGGCGTGACGGCCACGTCAGCAGAGCCCCGACGCGTGCTCAACCACGTCGTCATTCCGCTCCTTCGCAACACCAAATGCCCGGTCGCCGTCCTCTTCGAAGTGGACCGGGAACAGGTACGTGCACCACTGCCGTCGGGCCTGGAGGTGGAGATCCTCCCGCCGCTCGAAGGACCAGCCGGCTCCGAACCGCCGTTGAGCGAATCCCTCGCCCGATTCCCGCAGTTGCGCGCACTGGCCGCCGCCGAGACCCGAGATGTCCCGATTGAGGCCTGGTCCGCTCTCTGCGCTCCGCTCGGCCTTCAAGGTGCTCTTGCCGACTTGCAGAACGCGGTGAGCGCCCTGCCACACCTCCTGACGTCGCGGTCCGACAATGCAGGAAATGCAGGAACAGAGCGCGTTGGATTTCACGCCGACGGCCTGCGCCAGCTTCTTCGTACCGAGGCCCCGCTCACCGAGCCGGAGCAGGTACGCATCGTCGACGCCCTGCTCGATCACTCGCTCCGCCGCAACGACATTCCCGAACCCTGGCGTGCACAAGGCCCGGTAGCGGAGTACGCGTCCCACGCACTCCCTCTCCACTGCGTGGCGGCCGGCGTACTGGCCGATCTTTCGCAGGATCCGCGCTTTCTCGCGAATGTCGACCGGCACGCGCTGCTCACCGGACTTTCCCTTGCCTACCCCGACGGAATCCCGGCAGGAATTCCGGCTTCGGATGCCCACTACCTCGAGGCGGCCGGCGTCGAGCCCGCCACCCACGAGGAGTGGCTCTCCTGGCTCCACTGGGCATCGCTGAACCGCGGTGCCACACAATTCGCCGAGGAACTGTCGGACGCGGCCGGTGAACTTCCGTGGCTGACCCGCTGGTCCCGCTGGCGGCCGTACGGCCTCTTCGGTCCGTCTCCTCGGCACGACGCCGCGAAGGCGGAGGAACTCGTCGTCGGTGTCGCCAACGGCGTCGACGTGGTCGCCAGTCAGCTGGAGATCGACGAGGACGAACTAGAGAACGCGGTGGATCCCGACGCGGACTGGTACGCCGTCGAAAGGCTCTGGAGCCTCGATGACGGAAATCCTCTGGGTGGCGCTGTACAGGTTCAACTGCACTACGACGACGACTCCGACATCGACCAGGCGAGCGACCGGGCGTTCGAACCGGTCGAAGAGCCGGACGATGCGGAACAGCCCCCGGCACCGAGAGCCCCGTCAGCCAGCACGTGTCTGGTCAAAGCGGCCGACGGACGTCAGGTCCATGGTGGTTCCGGAGGCATCTATGCCCTCCGCGTTTGCGATCCGACTCGTGTGGTTTCCAAGCCTCGATGGCGTAGTCGCCCCCTGCTCACCACGCATAGCACCTCCGCGGTGTGGCCTCTGCCCGACGTGCTGCGAGCCGACGCCCCGCCTGCACGATCTTGGTACGAGAGCGCGTTCGGCCAAGGCGCATGTCATGCCGTGTCCCGCAGCGGGCTGGCGGACGGCCTCGTGCACGCCGACACCGTACGATTCCTGACCGAGGTCGGCCTCCCAGACCTTGGCGACGAATTCCGATACCTCGCCTTTGCGCCGTCGCCCACGATGGCGGAAGTCGCCCGACCGTCTGCCCTTCCCGCCTCCGCCGACCCCGGCCCTTTCTTCGATATCGGCAGATGGGTCAGGGGGAAACTGCTGCTGAACGGCACGTCAGGCCAACTCTTCCTCACGGACGTGGGAGATGGCGATGCCGACTACCTCGTCAGCAGTGGCCTGAGGCAGACCTGCACGTTGCTGGCTCTCACGGTGAAGCGCCGCCAAAGCAGATTCACCGTCTGGGCGGAAGAGCTGGACGCGAAGCGCAGCCTGACCTCCTGGGCCCACGAGGTCGACCCGGTTGCTGCCTCACACCCCCACTGGACCGCCATTCTCAGCGGTCATTGGGACGACCCCGACATGGTGTGAATAATTGCCCCTCCGATCCCCGCATGCGCATCTTTGACGAAGTCCCCTGGCCTTCGGACATCGTCTCCGTCGAGGAAACCGGTCCGTTCTTCCAGATCGGCTGGATGGGCGGCGAACTCGTCATCGACGGACCTACGGGTCACGTACTGCGCGTCCCTTCGGAGCCGGGTGAGGAGCACCTTGCGGGCCTGCCCGCCGCGCACAGCCTGGAGAACTTCCTCACCATGGTTGCGCTGTGGGTCACCGGCCACTTCACCAAGGGGCTCGTCGAGGGCGACGATGAGGCCAATCCCCTGCCCGATCACGTACTGGCCGCGCACAAACTCATCGACAGGGCAGGTGCCGAGGCTCCCGCCTGGGCATACGCATTCCACAACCAATAGCGGCAGAAGCCGTTCCGTCCCTGAAAGCAAGCCGTCCACCGGCGCACGCCGGCCGAACGGACAAGGAGAAACACGTGCCGGAAATCGACCCACCGGAATCCGGGAACCGGGTGCCGTCAACCGTTGAAGAAGCGCTGGAAATCGCCGGCACCAACTTCAAGCCGCTCTGCCACGACGGCACCCCGGCATCCGTACACGTCGAAGAGTTCGACATCGGCTACCTCGTCTATGCCACCTTCCCGCCCACCGAGCCCCGGTCGTTCGGCGGCAGCCACCTCATCATCTCCAAGGTCGACGGGGCGCTGACCTTCGTTCCGAACTTCCCGCCGAAGTCGGCGATCTCCCTTTACCGCAAGCGTCACCATCCCAACCCGTCGCGGGGGTTGTGACCGGTGAGCCCCGAGGAAGCCGTGGAGATCGCACGGACGCAGTACGTGCCGGTTTGGCCCGATGGGACACCGGCGCCGCTGCGAGTCCGGGAATTCGACATCGGGTACCTGGTGTACGCGAAGCTTCCACCGCTTCCGGAATCCCCGGTGGAGAACGGGCGCCGACGTCCGCGGATGAGAAATCCCGGTGGCACCTGCGTCGTGGTCTGCAAGGAGAGTGGGATGATCCGCCGGCTCCCGATGCGTCCGCCGACGGATGCGATCGGTCTGTACCGCAAGTTCTACCGGCCGGACACGCTGTAGGAGCCGCCCGGCCCACGGCTCATGCGTTCTGACCGCCCTCAGGCTCAGCTCATCTCAACTCAGCTCATCCGCGATCAGATCCATCAGCAGTCCGTCCGCCCAGCCGCCCGTCCGGTGGTCGCGCGCATAGGCGCGCATGATGCCGACTGGCTTGAAACCGACCTTGCGGTAGCTGTGGATGGCTGCGGTGTTGGCGGCGGACGGGTCGATGGTCAGGCGGTGGTGGCCCCGTTCGTGGATCAGCCAGCGGGCGAGGGTGCGTACGGCGTCCGTGCCGAGGCCGCGGCCGTGCATGGCGGTGGTGAGGAAGATGTCGATGCTCGCGTGGCGGTATTCGGGGTCGGTCTCCTCGTTGTACTGGATCGCCCCGATGACCTCGTCGTCGAGGACGATGGTGAGCATGTCGTCGTAGTCGTCCGGAACCGACCACCAGGCCGCGACCGCCGGTTCGCGGACGATCCGGTCGAGGGTGGCGACATCGCGTTCCGCCGTCGGGCGGAGGAGGACCGAGGCTCCGCGTAGCGAGGTGGGCGGAGCCGGGTCCGGTCGGGGCGGCCCGGGGCAGATGTCGGGGTCACCAGCAGGCTCGGTCGCCGCGCCTCCAACGGGCGGACCAGCCGTCAGCGTGCTTCCCACCGTCGTGACCAGGCCCCCGAGCGAGGCTTCCTGGTCGGAGAGCTGCAACTGCTTCTCGCGCAGGGCCTCGATTTCGACGGCCAGCACAGCCAGGTCGCGCACGTGCGTGTAGTACCTGGCCGCGTACTCGTCGTCGATCGCCGGGAGAACCTTCGCGAACACCGTCGTCAGCCGGATCAAGCCGTTGCCGCGCTGTTCGTCGAGCGGGCCTTCGAGAACGCCCTGGGCGTAGCCGTAGGCGTCCGCACCAAGCGTCACCAGGTCCTGGTCCCCGATGTCCAGACTGCGAAATCCCGGCGGGAACGGCATGGTCATGTGCTCGGCCATCATCTGCGAGAGCGTGTCGAGCTTCTCTTCGAACATGCGTGAGATCCTGCCGGATCACACCCGGCGGGCCAAAGCGGATACCGCGAGGCCGGCCATGGCCCATCGGACAGCCCCTAGGTGTGTTGTCCGGAGAGGTTGGTGACGCGGGGGCGTAGGGGCTTAGGGGCCCTGGGACGTGAGTGGTTGGTGGGTGGAGGTGGGCATAGATCGCGGGCGGGGGTGGTTCATGGAGATGCGGAGAGACAGCGACGGCGATGCGTGGCAGTAGGTGCGCGCGGCAGTAGACAGGCAGCAAGCGTCAGGCAGTAGACGGCAGTTGTGAGCGGCAGGGGGCGATGCGTCATGGCGGGGATCGACAGACGGCGGTTGCTGGCGGCCGGTGGTGGGGTGGCTTTCGCTGCCGCATTGGCCACGGCGTGCGGGTCCAACACGGGGCGTGGGGGCGGGGGTTCGGGTTCCGGGATCAGTCAGTGGTACCACCAGTACGGGGAGCCGGGGACCGAGCAGGCCGTGAAGCGGTATGCGGCGGCGTACAAGAAGGCGGAGGTGTCGGTGCAGTGGCGGCCGGGGGATTACGACCGGCAGACCGCGGCCGCGCTACTGACCGACTCCGGGCCGGACGTCTTCGAGGTCAACGGGCCGTTGCTGGATCAGATCCAGGGCGGGCAGGTGGTCGATCTGACCGCCGAGGTCGAGCCGGTGAAGGACGACTTCAACCAGGCCGTGCTCGCGCCGAAGATCTGGCAGGACAAGATCTGGGGCATCCCGCAGGTCGTCGACATGCAACTGCTCTACTACCGCAGGAGTGCGCTCAAGGATGCCGGTGTGGAGCCTCCGCACACGCTCGACCAGTTGGTGGACGCGGCGAAGGAGCTCAGCGGTAAGGGCGGCAAGAGCAAGGGGTTGTTCCTGGGGAACGACGGTGGGGTGGGGGTGCTCAGCGGGACGCCGCTGTTCGCCGCCGGGCTGAGTCTGATCGACGAGGACGGGAAGGTCGGGTTCGACGATCCGGCCGCGGCCCGGGTGCTGGGGAAGATCCGGCAGTTGTACGCGGACAAGTCGCTGCTGCTGGGGGCGCCCACGGACTGGTCCGATCCGGCCGCGTTCATCCAGGGGCTGACCGCGATGCAGTGGTCGGGGCTGTGGGCGCTGCCGCAGATCAAGAAGGCACTGGGGGACGACTTCGGGGTACTGCCGTTCCCGAAGGACGGGAGTGGAGGGAAGCCGGCCGTTCCCGTGGGGGCGTATGGCTCGGCGGTCAGTGCGCGCAGCGCGCGCAAGGCGGAGGCGAAGGCGTTCGCCAAGTGGCTGTGGGTGGAGCGGACCGACTTCCAGCGGGACTTCGCGCTGTCGTACGGGTTCCACATCCCGGCGCGGATCTCGTTGGCGAAGAAGGCCGCGGAGCTGCGGGAGGGTGCGGCCGCGGACGCGGTGCGGTACGCGACGGAGTACGGCCACGCCGAGCCGCTGCTGTGGACGACGGCGGACCGTACGGCCTATCAGGACGCGCTGAGCCGGATCGTCAAGGACGGCGCCAACCCGGAGAGCGAGCTGAAGGGTGTGGTGCGGAAGGTGAATGCCGAGCTTCAGCGCGTCAAGAAGAAGTAGGCGAAGTGCAGGCGAGGAGCAAAGCGGCGGTGGCGTTCGGGGAGCGGCTGCTCGGGCCGCAGCGGCGGAATCTGTGGTTCTGGGTGTTCGTCGGGCCGTTCGCGGTCGGGCTGGGGCTGTTCACCTATGTGCCGCTGGCGTGGAGCGTCTACCTCAGCTTCTTCGACGCGCACAACACGGTCAGTCCGGCCGGCTCGGACTTCGTCGGGCTGGGCAACTACGGCGCGATGCTGAGCGATGCGGCGTTCCTCGGCAGCCTGGGCACGTTTGCGCTGTTCACCGCCTTCATCGTGCCCGCCACCTATGTGCTCTCACTCGCGCTGGCGCTGATGGTCAACCGGCTGCGCGTCGCCCAGGCCTTCTTCCGTTCGGTGTTCTTCCTGCCGACGGCGTGCTCCTATGTGGTCGCGGCGCTGATATGGAAGCTGTCGATCTTCAACGGGGTGCGGTTCGGGCTGGCCAACACCGTCCTGGGGTGGTTCGGCGCCGATCAGACGGCCTGGCTGTCGACCACCGACCCGCCCTGGTACTGGCTGGTCATCGTGACGGTACGGCTGTGGCTGCAGGCCGGGTTCTACATGATCCTGTTCCTGGCCGGGCTGCAGCGGATCTCGCCGGGGCTGTACGAGGCGGCCGCGGTGGACGGGGCGCGGCCCGGCTGGCAGACCTTCCGGCACATCACCTTTCCGCAGCTGCGGGCGACGTCCGTGGCGGTGGTGCTGCTGCTGGTGATCAACGCGTTCCAGGCGTTCGACGAGTTCTACAACCTGCTGAGCGACGCGCGCGGCTATCCGCCCTACGCCAGGCCCCCGTTGGTCTACCTCTACTACACGGCGCTGGGGCAGGACCAGAACCTCGGGCTGGGGAGTGCGGGTGCGGTGATCCTGGCGCTGATCATCGCACTGGCGACGGTGGTGCAGGCCCGCTGGTTCGGCCTCGGCCGCAAGGGTGAGGACTGAAGGGAGAGGGATGAACTCCGGGATGGGCGACGCACTGACCAGGGTCGGGCGGGCGCTGCGGGTGGTGCTGCTGATCGCGCTGGCACTGCTGTTCCTGGTCCCGTTCTATCTGCTGGTGCGCAACGGGCTAGCGACCGAGCAGGACATCACCGCTCCGCAGTGGACGTTCTTCCCGCACGATCTGCGGTGGTCGAATCTGACCGAGGTCTTCCGGGATCCGAACCTCCCCATGGGCCGGGCGCTGCTCAACTCCACGCTGATCGCGGTGTCGACGACGGTCGGTACGGTCGTGCTGGCCTCGCTCGCGGGGTACGGCCTGGCCCGGATTCCGTACCGGCATGCCAACGTCGTCTTCTACGCGATCCTGGGGACGCTGATGGTGCCGGCGGCGGTGACGTTCGTACCGAGCTTTGTGCTGGTCTCCACGCTGGGGTGGATCTCGACGCTGCGCGGGCTGATCATTCCGACGCTGTTCAGCGCCTTCGCCTGCTTCGTCTTCCGGCAGTACTTCCTGGGCTTCCCCAAGGAGCTGGAGGATGCGGCGCGGGTCGACGGGCTCGGCCACTGGCGGACGTACTGGCGCATCGTGGTGCCCAACGCCCGCCCGGTCTTCGCCGCCGTCGGCACGATCGTCTTCATCGGGGCCTGGAACGCGTTCCTGTGGCCGCTGGTGATCGGGCAGGACCGGGAGGCGTGGACGGTGCAGGTGGCGCTGTCCACGTTCACCACCGCGCAGAACCTCAATCTGCACGAGCTGTTCGTGGCCGCGGCGGTGTCGATCGCCCCGTTGGTGGTCGTCTTCCTGCTGCTCCAGCGGTACATCGTCGCGGGGGTGGAGCGCAGCGGGATCGATGACTGAGGCGTGGCCGGGCGGCGTATCGGGTACGGTGCGTGGCATGAGCACGCACCTGGACGTCGGTGAGGCGGAGCCGCGCGAACGCGGCCCCCACGGCGAGTGCGCGCCCCGCGGGCTGAGCTTCCTGCGCCGCCGGGGCCGGGTGGGCTCTCCCCCGGTCTGTTGTTCCCGTACGGCCTGACGACGGTCCACTGCGGCCCGTTCGGGCTGGGTACGGCGGCCTGACGGTTCCGTCGGTTCCCTGCGCCCGGTCCGGTCCGTACGGCGGCTGACGACGGTTCGCCACGGCCCGCCGTACCGGCAGCCCCGCCCCGACGGCTGCGCCTCGCGACCCCTGCCGCGCGACGCCCCGCGCCCCTCCCCTGCCCTCCCCCGTTCCCTTCAGGAGGACCCGATGACGCCCCCCGCCACATCCACCGCACCCACCACCCCCGCCTTGCGCCCCCACCGCATCCCCGCCGACGGGCTGTACGAGGGGCCGCGCATCCTTCGGCGTACGCCCGACGGCTGGGAGGACCGCCCCTACGAGCGCTTCGAGGTGGTGCCCCAGGCCGCCACCATCGGGGCCGAGATCCGTGGGCTGGACCTGTCCCGGCCACTGTCCGAGGCGCTGCGTACGGAGCTGAACCGGGCCCTGCTGGAGTGGAAGGTACTGTTCTTCCGCGGGCAGCATCTCCAGCCCGCCGCCCAGCGCGAATTCGCCGCCAATTGGGGAGAGTTGGAGACCAATCCGCTCCTGGCGCAGGGGGATTCGAAGGATGTGGTGCGGTTCGACAAGGCCGCCGGCGGGGTCCCCACGTTCGAGAACGTATGGCACACGGATGTCACGTTCCGGGAGCGGCCGGCGCTCGGGGCGGTGTTGCAGCTGCGCGAGGTCCCACCCGCCGGAGGGGACACGATGTGGGCCGATATGGCCGCGGCATACGACAATTTGCCTTCGAAAATCCGGATGCGGATCAATTCCGCGCGTGCGGTGCACGACTATCTTCCGGGCTTCGCGCGCTTCTACTCCGATGCTCAACTAGCCCCATTCCAGGCGGAGTTCCCTCCCGTCGAGCATCCGGTGGTGCGCAGGCACCCGGAGACCGGACGGCGGATGCTGTTCGTCAACGCCTCCTTCACCACCCGGATCGTGGGGCTGGCGGAGGCCGAGAGCGACCGGCTGCTGCGGACGCTGTTCCAGCAGGCGCACGTACCGGAGTTCCAGGTGCGGTGGCGCTGGCAGGCGGGGGACGTCGCGTTCTGGGACAACCGGGCCACCCAGCACTACGCGGTGAACGACTACGGGGCGCACCGCAGGGTCGCCGAACGGGTCGCCATCGCCGGCGACCGCCCGTACTGAGCCGGGGCGCGCCGCCCACCGCCCGACGCGCGCCCCGCGCGTCGGGCACCCGTACCCCGGCTCGTACCCGGCTCATGCGCCGCGCCCGCCGCTACGCCGCGCCCACCCCCTCCGCCGAGCGCGCCCCGCGCAGCAGGGCCACGCCCAGCGGGGTGAGGGTGTGCAGCACCGCGTTGCCCTGCCGCAGGGTGGTCAGCAGGCCGGCGTCGCGGAGTACGGTCGCGTGCTGGCTGGCCGACGCCAGCGAGACGTCGGCGCGGCGGGCGAGTTCGCTGGTGGTGCAGCCGACGCCGATGCCCTGGAGTATCGCGGAGCGGGTCTGGCCGACGAGCCGCCCGAGGGAACGTTCCTGCGCGGCGTTCGGCGTGAGCCGCGGCGACTGGTGCTCCACGGGGTAGACCAGGACGGGCGTCAGGTCCGGGTTGTGGAAGGTGACCGGCGTGCGGCGGCAGAAGTACGACGGCAGCAGAAGCAGGCCCCGGCCGTTGAGATGGAGCTCGCGGTCCACCGGGTAGTCGGCCTCAAGGACCGGTGGGCGCCAGCGCATCATCGGCGGCAGCGAGGCGAGCAGACGGTCCGCGCCGCCGTCGAGCAGGGCCCGGCCGCGGGCGGCGCGGTCGGCCTCTATGCGGCCCTGGACGCGCGCCCAGTACGGGGCGACCGCCGCCTCGTAGTAGCGCTGCAGTACGCCGGCGAGGCGGCCGAGGGCACGGGTCTCACCGTCGGCCATCGCCCGTATCCACGCGGGGAGCGGGCGGGTCGTGCTGGAGAGCCGGCCGAGTTCGTCGTGCAGCCGGACGGCCGGTGTCTCGCGCAGCGCGGCGAGCGCGTCGGTCATCCCCAGGAGCCCCTCGGCGGGCGTCAGGAAATCGGGAAAATAGCCGCGCGTGGGCACCAGCGGCGCCAGCAGACGCGCTTCGCCATTCAACCTTCCGCGCGTTTCCGATCGCCATTTGCCGAACGCCGAATCGTCGCGTCTGTCACGTAGTCGATGAAAGCTTAAGACCGTCTCCCACAGTGCGTCCGGGCGCGCCGCAATGCGCACACGGGCCAGATCGAGTCCACTGAAATGGACGCGTAACACCGAACCCCCACCTCTGGTTTCCTCAGTCGGCCCCCGGCACGCCTGAGTATGCACGCCAACACGCGCGGTCACCATGCCCTTTTGGCCAGACTTGAAAAGTGTCGCGCGACCAGGCGGCCGGGCGGAATGCTGTACTCAATTCGACGGCGGCACGAACGGCCCGGATTGCTCGATCCCGTGGGGGGTGATGGGCAAACAACCGGCCGCTCGACGGCCCCGCCGAAGGCCGCCTTCCCGCGCCGACCGGGGTGGCGGCAGCTCCCGAGGGGGGAGTCCGGAGAAAGCGTGGGCGGCACCTCCGCACAGGTGCCGCCCCCGCCCGGGAGCCCCGGGCCACCGGCCCCTCGGCAGGGCCCGCTGCGGCCAGGTTGCGGACGTTTCCGCACTTCAAACCCTCCCCACTCGACCGAGTGAACTCCCCCACTCGTCCGAGCGAGTTCCGGTGACCACCCCGCGTGGCTGCTGCGACGCTCTCCGCGTGCAGGACCCAACGGTGCCTGAGCCACCGATGCGCCGGCCACCGTGCACAAGCCAACTCTGCTCGAACATCGCGTCCTCAAGAAGGAGTCGACCCGTGAGCGTTCGCCGTTCCCTGCCGGCCGTCCTCGGCGCCGTGGCACTCGTCCTCGGGCTGTCCACGGCCGCCGCACCGTCCGCCGCCGCCGACCCCTGCGGGTTCTACGAGACCGGCAGCGACGCGTTCTACAACCACTGCACGAGCGACGGCTCGCACGTGGTCATCAAAGTGAGGGTGGCGTTGGCCCCGGACTACGAGCGCTGTGTGGGCCCCGGCAGGTCGTGGCTGGGCTCGGCGAGCAGGATCCAGGGCGCGCACTACGTCGGCCGCACCTGCTGACCACGGCACGTCAACCGCACCTGCTGACCACGGCATGGACCGCGGCATGACGACGGCATGACCCAGGCATGACGGCGGGCCCGGGGCAGCGCGCCCCGGGCCCGCGGCCCAGCGCAAGAGCGAGGGCGGCACCTCCGCACAAGGTGCCGCCCTCGTTGGGGTGCCGGAGCCTGCGGCCGGGCGGATGAGGGTTGGGGTTCCCCGCCGCCGGCTCCGGTGGGCTGGTGGCCGGTCGCCGCGGACGCGCTCGGCGCCCGCGGCGACCGGAGCGGTCAGCGGCTGTCGCTGCCCTTGCTCTCCGCCGCCGCGCGGCCCGCCTCCAGTCGTGCGACCGGGATGCGGAACGGGGAGCAGGAGACGTAGTCCAGGCCCACCTCGTGGAAGAAGTGGACGGACTCCGGGTCGCCGCCGTGCTCGCCGCACACACCGAGCTTGAGGTCCGGGCGGGTGGCCCGGCCGGCCGCGGCGGCGTTGCGGACGAGCGAGCCGACGCCGTCCTTGTCGATGGTCTCGAACGGGCTGACGCCGAAGATGCCCTTCTCCAGGTACGCGGTGAAGAAACTGGCCTCGACGTCGTCGCGGCTGAAGCCCCAGACCGTCTGCGTGAGGTCGTTGGTACCGAAGGAGAAGAAGTCGGCGGACTCGGCGATCTGACCGGCCGTGAGGGCGGCGCGGGGCAGTTCGATCATCGTGCCGAGGGTGAGCCGGAGGCTGACGCCGTGGGTCTGCTCGACCTCGGCGATGACCTGCTCGGCCTCCTCGCGGACGATCTCCAGCTCCTGGACGGTGCCCACCAGCGGAATCATGATCTCCGCGCGCGGGTCGCCCTTGGCGTTCTTGCGCTCGGCGGCCGCCTCGGCGATCGCGCGGACCTGCATCGCGAACAGACCGGGGATGACCAGGCCGAGGCGGACGCCGCGCAGACCCAGCATCGGGTTCTGCTCGTGCAGCTTGTGCACGGCCTGCAGGAGCCTCAGGTCGTTCTCGTTGGCGTCCTTGCGGGCCTCGGCGAGCGCGACCCGGACCGACAGCTCGGTGATGTCGGGCAGGAACTCGTGCAGCGGCGGGTCCAGCAGCCGTACGGTCACCGGCAGACCGTCCATCGACTCGAACAGCTCGATGAAGTCGGCCTTCTGCAGCGGCAGCAGCTGGGCGAGCGCGGCGTCCCGGTCGGTCTCGGTGTCGGCCAGGATGAGGCGCTCGACCATCTCGCGGCGCTCACCGAGGAACATGTGCTCGGTGCGGCACAGGCCGATGCCCTGGGCGCCGAACCGGCGGGCGCGGGCGGCGTCCTCGGCGTTGTCGGCGTTGGCCCGTACGCGCAGCCGGCGGACCCGGTCCGCGTACGCCATGATCCGGTGGACGGCCTTGACCAGCTCGTCCGCGTCGTCGGCGCCGGCGTGCATCCGGCCCTCGAAGTACTCCACGACCGGGGAGGGCACGACCGGCACCTCACCGGCGTAGACCTTGCCGGTGGAGCCGTCGATGGAGACGACGTCGCCCTCTTCGATGACGGTGCCGTCGCTGGTCGTCATCCGGCGGGACTTGGTGTCGACCTCCAGCTCCTCGGCGCCGCAGACACAGGTCTTGCCCATGCCGCGGGCGACGACGGCGGCGTGCGAGGTCTTGCCGCCGCGGGAGGTGAGGATGCCCTCGGCGGCGATCATGCCGTTGAGGTCGTCGGGGTTGGTCTCCCGGCGGATCAGGATGACCTTCTCGCCGGAGCGCGACCACTTGACGGCGGTGTACGAGTCGAAGACGGCCTTGCCGACCGCCGCGCCCGGGGAGGCGGCGATGCCGCGGCCGATCATCTCGGACTTCGCGCCCAGGTCGAAGCGGGGGAACATCAGCTGGGCGAGCTGCGCGCCGTTGACCCGCTGGAGGGCCTCGGCCTCGTCGATCAGGCCCTGGTCGACGAGCTGGGTGGCGATCCGGAAGGCTGCACCGGCGGTGCGCTTGCCGACCCGGGTCTGCAGCATCCACAGCTTGCCGCGCTCGATGGTGAACTCGATGTCGCACAGGTCCTTGTAGTGCGTCTCGAGCGTCTCCATGATCTGCATCAGCTGGTCGTAGGACGCCTTGTCGATCTGCTCCAGGTCCGCGAGCGGGACCGTGTTGCGGATACCGGCGACGACGTCCTCGCCCTGTGCGTTCTGCAGGTAGTCGCCGTAGACGCCCTGGTGGCCGCTGGCGGGGTCGCGGGTGAAGGCGACGCCGGTGCCGGAGTCGGGGCCGAGGTTGCCGAAGACCATGGAGCAGACGTTGACGGCCGTGCCGAGGTCGCCGGGAATGCGCTCCTGGCGGCGGTAGAGCTTGGCGCGGTCGGTGTTCCAGGAGTCGAAGACCGCGCGGACGGCGAGGTCCATCTGCTCGCGCGGGTCCTGCGGGAAGTCCCGGCCGGTCTCCTTGGCGACGATGTCCTTGAAGTCCGCGACCAGGCCCTTGAGGTCCTTGGCGTCGAGGTCGACGTCGACGCGGACGCCCTTGGCCTGCTTGGCCTCCTCCAGCGCGTCCTCGAAGAGCTCGCCGTCGACGCCCAGCACGGTCTTGCCGAACATCTGGATGAGGCGGCGGTAGGAGTCCCACGCGAACCGCTCGTCGCCGGCCTGCGCGGCGAGGCCGGAAACCGACGCGTCGGAGAGGCCGATGTTGAGAACGGTGTCCATCATGCCGGGCATGGAGAACTTCGCGCCGGAACGCACCGATACGAGCAGCGGGTCGTCGGCCTGGCCGAGCTGCTTGCCCATCTTCTGCTCAAGGGCGTCGAGGTGCTCGGAGACCTCGGCACGCAGTGCCGCGGGCTCGGTGCCGCTCTCCAGGTAGACCTTGCAGGCCTCGGTGGTGATCGTGAAGCCCGGAGGGACGGGAAGCCCCAGGTTGGTCATCTCGGCAAGGTTCGCACCCTTGCCGCCTAGGAGGTCCTTGAGCTCCTTGTTGCCCTCGGTGAAGTCGTAGACGAACTTCGCGGACGAAGGCTGGGTTACGTGGGGATCTTGTGTTTCCGGCACGGCACTGACTCCTCGCCGACGGGCTGCCCTGACGGCGAGGAACATACCCAGATCGAAGGCGTATGGGTACGTCCACTTGGTCGACATACGCGTGTAACCAGGCGTCCGCCAGCAGATCGAAAGTGATCATGCCTTCTCGACTGCGTTTACTGCCTGAATGCATCACTCCGCTACGCAATCAGAGCAGCGGGATCTCGCTACGCAGAGCAATCCATGACTTGATCAGTCGAACACAAGTAGCGTGGCACCGGGTGCCACCATTGGAGAGGTGGAGCCCGGCGCACTTCGCTCATCTGAGCGCACCACCTATCAGGGGTGGCGAGAATCACGCGCTCATGTGTGCTGGGGTCCCATCATTTGGACCCCCTACAGCGGCCATCCGATCCAGGAACGCGTCGACCAAGGTGCGTGCCCGCTCCCGTACGGCCGGCAGATCTGCACGCAATTCGGCCACCAGCCGATCCGGGTCGACCCCCAGCCCGGCCGCGACCTCCTCCCCGCCGTTGTCGAACCAGGCCCGCAGCACCTCAGGCGTCAGCTCCGGATGGAACTGCAGGCCCAACGAGCGTCCGCAGACGAAGGCCTGCGAGGCGTATGCGTTGCGCGCCACCTCCCGGGCACCCGGCGGCAGCGTCCAGCGGTCGCCGTGGAACTGGAACCAGGGGCCGGGCCCGACCAGTTCGGGGGCGTCGGTGGTGATGCGGCTCCAGCCGAGCTCGAAGCGCGGCGCGACCGCCACCTCCCCGCCCAGCGCCGCGGCCAGCATCTGCCCGCCGAAGCAGATCCCGAGCACGGGTATCCCGGCGTCGTGCGCCGAGCGCAGCAGGGCCAGCTCCGCCTCCATCCAGGCGTTCCGCCGTGCCACCGACCACGGGGCACCGAGCGTCAGGATCAGGCCATAGTTCCCGGCCGGTGGGAAGGCCACGTCGAGGTCCGGGTTCGTATACCGCTCGGCCGGCACCACGTGCAGTTCGTCGAGCTCATAGCCCCGTTCGGCCAGCCGCTCGCCGACATGGCCCGCGGTGGACAGATGGTCGTGCACGATGACCAAGGCGCGCATGGGTGGTGCTCCCCTCCTCGTGTCCGGGCCCCGCGGGTCCGGTGGATGCCTGCCGAAGCAACTCTTTTGGATGCAAACTTCAATTGTCCCCGGCTCGGGTCACCGTCGCGAGGCCTTTCCCGGTACGGCCGCGGAGCAGCGGGACCAGCGCCAGCGCCCCGAGCAGGGCGCCGACCGCGACCGGCAGGGCGGTGGCGTACAGGGCTTCGGCGGATGCGGCCGCCGCGGACACGGATGCGGAGGCGGCGCGGGTCCCGGCCGCCGGCGGCCCGTCGGCGAGGGACAGAAAGACGCTGCCGTACGCGGCGACGCCGACCACTTGGGCGATCTGCGGGACGGTGGTGAGCACCCCGCTGGCGTCGGCGGCATCGGCGGGGGCGATGCCGGACAGGGCGAGGGTCAGCAGCGGGCTGGTGGTGTAGCCGAGGCCGAGCCCCCACAGCAGCTGGAGCACCAGCAGTACGAGACCGCCCCGGCCGCCCGCGCGCAGGGTGAGGCCGATGCCGAGATAGCCGACCGCGGCCAGCACGCAGGCGGCGGCGATCATCCGCAAGTGCCAGCGGGCGGGCAGCTTCTGCCAGGTGAGGCTGCCGGTGGCGACGCCGACGGCCAGCGGCGCGAAGGTCAGCCCGGCGCGGATCGCGGACTCGCCGAGCCCCGACTGCAGATGCTGGGAGAAGGAGAAGAGGAAGCCGGCGTAACCGGCCATGCTGAAGAAGAGGGCGGCCGCACCGCACACCAGGTCCCGCGACCGCAGCACCCGGCCGGGGACGAGCGGTGCGCCGCCGCGGCGGGCAACCCTCCGCTCGACCAGCACGAACAGCGCGAACGCCGGGGCCGCGGCGATCAGAGCGCCGGTGGCCCACCGCGGCCAGTGCTGCTCATGGCCCAGCACCAGCGGTACGACCAGCAGCAGCAGCGCGGTGGTCAGCGTGAGGAGGCCGGGCAGGTCCAGCTCCTTGGACGACGGGGCCGTACGGCGGGGCAGCAGCCGCAGCGCCGCGACCAGCAGCGCCGACCCCACCGGCACATTGATCAGGAAGACCGGCCGCCAGCCGGTGCCGAACAGGTCCGCGCTGACCAGCAGTCCGCCGGCGACCTGGCCGATCACCACGGCGAGTGCGATCACCGTCGCGTACAGGCTCAACGCCCGGGCCCTGGCCCGTCCTTCGAACGTCAGCTGAATCAGGCTGTAGATCTGGGGAACCATCAGCCCCGCGCCGATGCCCTGCACCACACGGGCGCCGATCAGCACCCCTGCCCCCGGTGCCAGCCCGCAGCCGAACGAGGCCAGGGTGAAGGTGGCCAGGCCCAGCAGGAAGACGGTGCGGAATCCGTGCCGGGCACCGAGCCGGGCGCCGGTGATCAGCAGCGCGGCATAGGAAATCGTATAGCCGGCGACGATCAACTGGAGTGCGGAACCGGTGGCATGGAGATCGGTGCGCATGGTCGGGGTGGCGACATTGACGACGGTCGCGTCCAGCAGCGCCATGAATACCGCGCCGAGAACGACGAGGAGAATCCCGTTGGGGTGCGGTCGATTCCTCTTCCGATGGGGCGGGGTGGCCGGTGTCGGCCGCGTTGCGGGGATATCCGGGTCGTAGGTCAGCTCGCTCATGACAGCGATGATCACCACCGTCGTATTCGGGTACCAGAGATCCAGTGATCCTGGTACCGGCGGTATCTGGCACGGCGTTGGGGCATCCCGCATGATGGTGCGGTGTCAGCGATCACCACCCGTTCCGCAACCGCCGCGGCCTCCCGGCGCGGTGAACTCGCCGCGTTTCTGCGCCTGCGCCGGGAGCGCATCACGCCCGAGGACGTGGGCCTGCCCGGCGGGCCGCGGCGGCGCACCCCGGGGCTGCGCCGCGAGGAGGTCGCCCAGCGCGCCGGTGTCGGGGTGGCCTGGTACACCTGGCTCGAGCAGGGCCGGGCGATCAACCCGAGCGTGCAGGTGCTGGACGCCATCGCCCGTGCGCTGCTGCTCGGCCCGGAGGAGCGCGCCCATCTGCACCGGCTCGCCGGTGTGCCCGGCGCCGTCGGCTGCCCCCCGGCCCGGCATCCGCTGCCACCCGAGGCGGGGGCCATGCAGACCATTCTGGATTCGCTGAGCCCCTTGCCGGCGAGCATGGTGTCCGCCGGTTATGACGTACTGGCCTTCAATGACGCATATGCCGCGCTCGACCCGCGGATGGAGCTGCTTTCACCGCCCGACCGCAATGTGCTGTGGCGGCTTTTCACGGCGGACGAGGCGGGTCAGCCACTGGTCGACTGGGAGCGTGAGGTCTCCTTCATGGTCGGGCAGTTGCGGGCCGAATTCGGCAGGCGGCTGACCGATCCGCATTGGCGCGCGTATATCCGGAAACTCTCCGACGCCAGCCCGCTTTTCGTGGAACTGTGGGCCCGGCACGAAGTCTCGGCACCGGTCACCCACCGCAAGCAATTCCGTACCGCCGACGGCCGCACGGTCACGATCACCGCCACGGGTTTCACGACGACCGCCGTCCCCGACGCCAAGATGTGGGTCTATACGCCCGCCGACCAGGAGGCCGTCCGGGTGATCGGTGAACTGCTCGACCGCTACCGGGAGATCGGCGCGGCGGGGCTGGTCGCCGCGGGGCGGGCCGGCGGACGGAGAGCCGGGGCGGAGGACTGAAGGCTGGGGCGGAGCGCTGAAGGCTGAGGCGAAGCGCTGAAGGCTGAGGGCTGAAGCTGAGGCGGAGGGCTGAAAGGCGCCCGGTTCTACAGTTTCGCCCGCCGTCCGCTGCGCCGCGGCGGCGGGGCCTGGCCGTCCAGCAGCTCCAGTCGCCGCTGGGCGCCCCGGGTCTCGACCTGCACCACGACCCGGCGCAGCAGATCCGCCAGGTCCAGCGCCTCGTCGTCGCTCAACCCCCCGGTGACGAAGGCCTCCTCGGCGTTGAACTCCGGGAAGACCCGGGTCATCAGCCGCTCGCCCTCGGGCGTCAGGCAGAGCAGGGCGAGCCGCCCGTCGTCCGGGTGCGCCCGGCGCTCCAGCAGGCCACGGCCCTGGAGGGTGCGGGCGACGCCGGTGAGCGTGCCCTTGGAGATGCCTGCCTCCTCGGCGACCCTGCGGGTCTCCCGCTCGCCCCGGATCCACACCACCCACAGCACGACGAAGGACGTCCAGGTCAGCTCGGCGCCGCGCAGCACGGAGTTCTCGAAGTGCTGGCGCACCGCGGCGGCCGCGCGGTAGAGGTTCGCCACCGCGGCCATCTGCTCGTAACGGACGGGAGTGTCACCGAGCTTGGCCTGGACCGCCCGCTCGGTATCCCCGGCGTGCCCGGTCTTCTCCACGGCCCCGGTCTTCTCCACGGCCCCGGCCTGCTCGATGGCCCCGGCCTGCTCGATGGCTCCGAGAACAGCGTCTCCGTTCACCACAGCATCTCCCTCGGCGTCGTCCACGGTGCCTGCCCGTGGCCAGCCCGTGGCCTGCCCGTGGCCAGCCGGATGCGGTGCGCGGCCGTACGGTCGGCCGTGCGCCCGCACCCCGTACGGACTCAAACGGTAGCGCGGCGCTCACCGCCCGTCCCTCATCCGTGACGCCGACACGCCCCACCCCGCCCGCCGCGAACCCCCGTACCGCGGCGGGCGCCCGCCCTGCGGCACCGGTAATGCTGCTGCGCCGAGCAGTGGGGCGCCTCACCAGCAGGGGGGAGACGCCGATGCCCGGCTCCCCCGTTCAGGGGAGCCGTCGGACGAGGCGCCACCGGGGGCGGCCGGTCTCAGCCGCCCGACGTGTCCAGCTCCGCGTCCGCGTCGACGCCCCTGCAGTCGTAGGGGTCGTCCAGCCAGCCGTCCGGCAGGACGACGCGGTTGCGGCCCGACGTACGGCCGCGCGGGCCGTCCGCGCCCACCGGCCACGGCTGGTCGAGGTCCAGCTCCGACAGCAGCGCGTCCAGCTCGTCGAGCGAGGAGGTGACCGCGAGGCTGCGGCGCATCTCGGAGCCGATCGAGAAGCCCTTGGTGTACCAGGCGACGTGCTTACGGAAGTCGATCACGCCGCGCGCCTCGTCGCCGATCCACTCGCCGAGCAGCGCGGCGTGCCGCAGCATCACCGCCGCGACCTCCTTGAGCGTCGGCTGGGCATAGGTGCCGGTGCCTTCGAACGCCGCCACCAGGTCGCCGAACAGCCAGGGCCGCCCCAGGCAGCCGCGACCCACGACCACCCCGTCGCAGCCGGTCTCCCGCATCATCCGCTTGGCGTCGTCCGCCGACCAGATGTCGCCGTTGCCGAGCACCGGGATCTCGGGGACATGCTCCTTGAGGCGGGCGATGGCGTCCCAGTCGGCGGTGCCGCCGTAGTGCTGGGAGGCGGTCCGTCCGTGCAGGGCGATCGCCGTGACGCCCTCCTCGACCGCGATCCGTCCCGCGTCCAGGTAGGTGATGTGGTCGTCGTCGATGCCCTTGCGCATCTTCATCGTCACCGGCAGGGCGCCCGCGTTCGCCACCGCCTCGCGCAGGATGGAGCGCAGCAGGTTGCGCTTGTACGGCAGCGCGGAGCCGCCGCCCTTGCGGGTCACCTTCGGGACCGGGCAGCCGAAGTTGAGGTCGATGTGGTCGGCGAGGTCCTCCTCCGCGATCATGCGGGCGGCCTTGCCGACGGTGTCCGGGTCGACGCCGTACAGCTGGATCGAGCGGGGCTTCTCGGTCTCGTCGAAGTGGATCAGCTGCATGGTCTTCTCGTTGCGCTCGACCAGCGCCCGCGTCGTGATCATCTCGCTGACGAAGAGGCCCTTGCCGCCGGAGAACTCCCGGCACAGCGTCCGGAACGGGGCGTTGGTGATCCCCGCCATCGGCGCGAGGACCACGGGCGGCTGCACCGCGTGCGGACCGATCTGCAGCAGAGTCATGGCGGCGATACCTTCGGCTTTCTTCGGCTTCCGTTGGCGGGGCGGTCGGGCCTCGGCCGTACGGGGTGACCGGCCGCTGCGACCTCCCATTGTCCCGCACCGCGGGAGTGGCCCCGCCAGAGCCGACCGGCCCAGATGGTTGTAGCGTTCAACCATGCCTGACCTCAGCCGCCGGCGTCGACTCCTGGTACTGGCGATCTGCTGCCTGAGCCTGCTGATCGTCAGCCTCGACAACACCGTCCTCAACGTCGCCCTGCCCGCCATGCAGCGCGAGCTGAACGCCTCGGTCGCCGGTCTGCAGTGGACGATCGACGCCTACACGCTGGTGCTGGCGTCGCTGCTGATGCTCGCCGGGTCGACCGCCGACCGGCTCGGGCGGCGACGGGTCTTCCTGGTCGGACTGGTGGTCTTCGCGACCGGCTCGTTGCTGTGCAGCCTGGCGCCGGACCTGGGGTGGCTGGTGGTCTTCCGGATGGTGCAGGCGGTCGGCGGCTCGATGCTCAACCCCGTCGCGATGTCGATCATCACCAACACCTTCACCGAGCCCCGGGAGCGGGCCCGCGCGATCGGGGTGTGGGGCGGCGTCGTCGGCATCAGCATGGCGGCCGGGCCGGTGATCGGCGGGCTGCTGGTGCAGAGCGTCGGCTGGCGCTCGATCTTCTGGCTCAACGTCCCGATCGGCGCCCTCGCGCTCCTGCTCACCCTGCGCTACGTGCCCGAATCGCGCGCCCCCCGGCCGCGCCGGGTCGACCCGGTCGGCCAGCTGCTGGTGATCACACTGCTCGGGTCGCTGACGTACGCGATCATCGAGGCGCCGGACGCCGGCTGGGCGTCCACCGGGATCCTGGCGTGCGTGCTGGTGGCGGTGGTCTCGCTGGCGGCGCTGGTCGGGTACGAGCGGCGCCGCGCCGAGCCCCTGCTCGATCTGCGGTTCTTCCACAGCGCCCCGTTCAGCGGCGCCACCGTCGTGGCGGTCTGCGCCTTCGCCGCGCTCGGCGGCTTCCTCTTCATCAACACCCTGTACCTGCAGAACATCCGCGGGCTGTCCGCGCTGTCCGCCGGGCTCTACATGCTGCCGATGGCCGGGATGACGCTGATCTGGGCGCCGGTGTCGGGGCGGCTGGTCGGCGGCCGCGGGCCCCGGCTGCCGCTGCTGCTCGCCGGTGCCGCGATGGGCGCCAGCGGAGTGCTCTTCGCCGCCTTCGACGCGCAGTCGTCCGCGGCGCTGATGTTCACCGGCTACGTCCTCTTCGGAATCGGCTTCGGCCTGGTCAACGCGCCGATCACCAACACCGCGGTGTCCGGCATGCCGCGCGCCCAGGCCGGGGTGGCCGCCGCCGTGGCCTCCACCAGCCGGCAGGTGGGACAGTCCCTCGGCGTCGCGGTGATCGGCGCCGTACTGGCGAGCGGGGCGCACGCCGCCGCCACCGCGGACCAGTTCCTCGCGGCCGGCCGCCCCGCCTGGTGGATCATCACCGGCTGCGGTGCCGCCGTCCTGCTGCTCGGCGCCCTGACGACGGGCCGGTGGGCGAGGGCGACGGCGGCCCGCACGGCGGCACTGTTCGAGGAGGAACGGAGGGGGGAGCGGGCGGCGGGGGCGCGGTCGTGAGTACTGGTCGCGGGGGCGTGGCCGAGGGGCGCGGCCGGGAGGCGCGCGGTCGTCCTCGGCCGGGAGTACCTCTCGCCCCCGCCACGTTGTGGCCCCGCAGGGGGCACTCGCATCCCCTACGGGATCTGTTCCCCCACCCCTTAAGGCCCGCCCCACCCCGCCCCGCCCCGCCTACGCCGCGGCCCGCGCCGCCAGCTCCTCCAGCTGCTGCAGCCGCTCGCGGGACGCCTCGTCCACGGGGGTGTACGACAGCAGCTTGGGCCCGGGGTTGGGCCCCGTCCACAGGCTCGTCGCCGTCAGCTGCAGTACGCCCACCCGCGGATGCCGGAAGAGCTTGACGGCGCTCATCGGGCGGACGACCTCGTGCTGCGCCCAGATCTCCCGGAACTCCGACGAGGCCTCCGTCAGCCGCGCGACCAGCGCCTTCCAGGCCGGCTCCGCGACATGCTCCGCCATGGAGGCCCGGAACTTGGCGGCCATCACCCGCATCGTGGCGTCCAGATCGACCACGCTCGCCCGCCACTGGGGGTGGGTGAACGCCAGCCACATGCAGTTGCGGTCCTCCTCGGGCAGCGCGTCGAGATCGCACATCAGCTGCCCGTAGGTGCTGTTGTAGGCGAGGATGTCGAACCGGCTGTTCTGTACGACCGCCGGGAACGGGGCGAGCTGCCCCAGGATCTGCCGCAATTCGCGCGGTACGCCCGTGCACTCCCTGCCCGGTAGCGGGTCGATCGCCCCGGCCAGCGCGAAGAGGTGACTGCGCTCGGCGCGGTCGAGCAGCAGCGCACGGGCCACCGCGTCCAGGACCTGCGGTGATACGTGGATGTCCCGCGCCTGTTCGAGCCAGGTGTACCAGGTGACGCCGACCGCCCCCAGGTGCGCGACCTCCTCGCGGCGCAGCCCCGGGGTGCGCCGGCGCCTGCCGCGCGGCAGACCGACCTGCTCCGGGGTGATCCGCTCGCGGCGGCTGCGCAGGAAGGCGGCCAGCTCGGCCCGGCGGGCGGCGTCGTCGCGCGGGGCGGCGACGGCAGGCGGGGCGGCGGCAACGGGACGTGTGGCAGCCTGCGTCAGGGGCGCGTCGACGGTCATGCCTCCAGCGTGCCGCAGACCCCAGCCGGTTGCCAGGTAGCACGGGTACCAGGATAAGGACACTCTGGTACCCCTCTGAGCGGTCGACGATCGTCGACTCCGTGAGCGATACCGGAACACAGACCACCGTCCTGGAAGCCCCGGCGGACGCCCCGCGGCAGCACCCCGCCACGGCCGCGCTGACCCCACTCGGCCTGCTGACCGTCCTGCTGGGCGCGGCCCTGCCCCTGATCGACTTCTTCATCGTCAATGTCGCCCTGCCGACCATCGACCACGATCTGCACGCGGGCCCCGCGATGCTGGAGATGGTGGTGGCCGGCTACGGGGTGGCGTACGCGACGCTGCTGGTCCTCGGCGGCCGGCTCGGCGACACCGTCGGCCGCCGTCGGCTGTTCCTGTGGGGCCTGGCCGCCTTCGGTCTGACCTCGCTGGCCTGCGGTCTCGCGCCGGACGCGGGAACTCTGGTGGGCGCCCGGGTCGCCCAGGGCGCGGCGGCCGCGCTGCTGCTGCCGCAGGTCCTGGCCACCATCCAGGCCACCACCACCGGCAGGCGGCGCGCCAAGGCCGTCAGCCTGTACGGCGGCACGGCCGGTGTCTCCAGCGCCGTCGGACAGGTGCTCGGCGGTCTGCTGGTCTCCGCCGACCTGGCGGGCACCGGCTGGCGTGCGGTCTTCCTGGTGAACGTCCCGATCGCCGCGGCGGCCTGGCTGCTGGCGGCCCGTACGGTCCCCGAGACCCGCTCCCCGCACCCGACCCGGGCCGACGTTCCCGGCACCGTCCTGCTCGCCACCACCCTGATCACCCTGCTGCTGCCGCTGACCGAGGGCCGGGCGGCCGGCTGGCCGCTGTGGTCCTGGGCCCTGCTGGCGGTCTTCCCCTTCGCCGGCGCGGCGTTCCTGCACGTCGAGCGTCGCGCGGAACGCGCCGGCCGGACGCCCCTGGTACCGCCGTCCCTGCTGCGCATCCCCTCCGTGAACAGCGGTCTGGCCATGATCGTCCCGTTCTCGCTGGGCTTCGGGGGGTTCATGTTCGTGGTGGCCGTGGCGCTCCAGAACGGTCTGCACTACGGCCCGTTCGCGGCCGGTCTGTCGCTGGCACCGCTCTGCGTCACCTTCTTCCTCGCCTCGCTCGCCGGGCCGCGGCTGGTACGGCGGTTCGGGCGGCGGGTGGTGATCGCCGGTTCGCTGATCCAGGGCGCCGGGCTGATCGCCCTGGCGCTGACCGTGCACGCGAGCTGGCCCGGCACCTCGGTGGCCGGTCTCGCGCCGAGCATGGCGGTGCTCGGCTTCGGCCAGGGCATGGTGCTGCCGGTGCTGCTGCGCATCGTGCTGAGCGAGCTGCCGGTGGCGCAGGCGGGCGTGGGCGGCGGCGTGATGGTCACCACCCAGCAGTCCGGCCTCGCCCTGGGGGTGGCGACCCTCGGCACCCTCTTCCTCGCGCTGCTGCCCGCCGTCGGCATCCGCGATGCGCTGCTCGCCGCCCTGCTGACCCAGCTGGCGATCGTCGCGGGCACGACGGCGCTGGCTCTGCGCCTGCCCCGCACGGTGCGCTGACCTGCGAGAAGGCGCCGGGGACGCGGGAACAGGGAAAGAGGGCCACACGCGACCCCACCCTCCCACACATGACGGCTGACAGATATTGAAATCTGTCAGCCGTCATGTCATAGTGAATTGCGCTCCACCCCCGACCCCTCTCAGGAGTACGCAGTGCAGACCCGCACCCTGGGCACCAGCGGCCCGCAGACCTCCGCCCTCGGCCTCGGCTGCATGGGCATGTCCGCCCTCTACGGCGACAGCGACCGCAGCGAGTCCATCGCCACCATCCACGCCGCCCTCGACGCCGGCATCACGCTGCTCGACACCGGCGACTTCTACGGCATGGGCCACAACGAACTACTGATCAACGAAGCCCTGCGCACCGCCCCCGCGGCGGCCCGCGAGAAGGCGCAGACCAGCGTCAAGTTCGGCGCCCTGCGCACGATCGAGGGCGGCTTCACCGGCTACGACGGCCGGCCCAACGCGGTGAAGAACTTCGCCGCGTACTCCCTCCAGCGCCTGGGCACCGACCACATCGACATCTACCGGATCGCCCGTATCGACCCGGACGTTCCGATCGAGGAGACCGTCGGCGCCATCGCCGAGCTGGTCGAGGCCGGCCATGTGCGGCACATCGGCCTCTCCGAGGTGGGCGCGGAGTCCCTGCGCCGGGCCGCCGCCGTCGCCCCGATCTCCGACCTCCAGATCGAGTACTCCCTCATCTCCCGGGGCATCGAGGACGCGATCCTGCCCACCGCCCGCGAGCTGGGCATCGGCATCACCGCGTACGGTGTGCTCTCCCGCGGCCTGATCAGCGGCCACTTCAGCCGTGACCGCAAGCTCGCCGCGAACGACTTCCGCGGGATGAGCCCGCGCTTCCAGGGCGAGAACCTCGCGCGGAACCTCGATCTGGTGGACGCGCTGCGCAAGGTCGCCGAGCAGAAGGGCGTCTCGGTCGCCCAGACCGCCATCGCCTGGGTGCTCTCCCGCGGCGAGGACATCGTCCCGCTGGTCGGTGCCCGCCGGCGCGACCGTCTGACCGAGGCGCTCGGCGCCCTCGACGTCGTCCTGGACGCCGGGGAGCTGGCCGCGATCGAGCAGGCGGTCCCGGCCGACGCCGCCGCCGGCGAGCGTTACCCGACCGATCAGATGGCTCATCTGGACAGCGAGCGCTGACCGGCGGGCGCACGGGGGGCAAGGGCCAGGTACCGTCCGTAGGTACCTGGCGCCCGCCGCCCCGCCCGCCTGCTCCGAAAGGCCTCCCGCCCCATGCCCCCCGAGACGTTGACCCCCGAGCGCATCCTCGAAGCCACCGAGGAGGTGCTGCGCCGCTACGGCCCGGCCAAGGCCACGGTCGTGGACGTGGCACGCGCCCTGGGCGTCAGCCACGGCAGCGTCTACCGCCACTTCCGCACGAAGGCGGCGCTGCGGGAGGCGGTCACCGCGCGCTGGCTGGACCGTACGAGCCAGGAGCTGTCGGTCATCGTCGCGGAGGAGGGCCCGGCCCCCGAGCGCCTGGACCGCTGGCTGACCGCCCTCTTCGAGGCCAAGCGGCACAAGGCCGGCGACGACCCCGAACTGTTCGCCACATACATGACGTTGATCGGCGAGAGCGGCGGGGTGGTCGACCGCCACGTCACCGACCTGGAGTCCCAGCTCGCCGTCATCATCGAGGCCGGCGTCAGCCAGGGCGCCTTCCAGACCCCCTCCCCCGCCATCGCCGCCCGCGCCGTCTTCGACGCCACCGGCCGCTTCCACGACCCGTGTTACGCCCCCGAGTGGTCCCGACCGGAGATCACCGCCGACTTCGAGGCCGTCCGCGAACTGGTCCTCCGGGGCCTGCGCAGCTGAGGCACCCCGGGCCCCCACGAGCCCCGGCCCCGCGACCGCTGCCGAAACCGCCGCTCAAGCCGCCACCCGAACCGCCGCCGGAACGACGAAGGGGCCCGCCCGCGACCGTGCGGTCGCGAACAGGCCCCACGCCCGGCCCGGTTCGGGCCGAAGGCTCGCCCGGGTTACTTCTTGAAGGCGTAGTCCATCAGCTTCTTCGCGTCCGCCGTGCGGTTGGCGACCGAGGTGGAGGCGAGGACCGTGCCGATGACGGTCTTACCGTTCCGGGTGGCGGCGAAGACCAGGCAGTACTTGGCCTCCGGACCCGAGCCGGTCTTGACGCCGATGGTGCCGGAGTAGCTGCCGAGCAGGCCGTTGGTGTTGGTCCACTCCATGTAGCGGTAACCACCGCTCTTGGTGGTGACCTTCTGCTTCGTCGACTTCGTCTTCACGACGCTGCGGAACGTGGAGTACTTCATCGCGCTGCTGGCCAGCTTGGTCAGATCACGCGGCGTCGAGTAGTTCGCACCGTGCCCGATGCCGTCGAACGAGTCGAAGTGGGTGTTCGTCAGCCCGAGGCTCCTGGCGGTGGAGTTCATCTTGCCGATGAACGACTTCACGCGCGCTTCCCGCGTGGACCCGGTGCCGAACTTGTCCGCCAGCGCGTACGCCGCGTCGCAGCCCGACGGCAGCATCAGCCCGTACAGCAGCTGACGGACCGTGACCTTGTCGCCGACGATCAGCCGGGCCGACGAGGCCCAGTCGTTGGCGACGATGTAGTCGCTGTACGCCTTCTGGACCGTGACCTTGGAGTCCAGGTTGAGGTTCGGCTGCGCGAGCACCACCCGGGCCGTCATGATCTTGGTGGTGGAGCCGGTGGAGCGACGGGTGTCCGCGGCCTTGGTGTACAGCGTCTTACCCGTGCCGTTGTTCATCACGAAACCGCCCTTGGCGGCGACCGTGGGCGTCGGAAGCGTGGCGGCCTGCGCCGGGGCGGCGAACACCCCTGCCGTCAGGACGGCTCCCGCGGTGAGGGCAACTGCGGAGACGCGACGAATGCCCTTGATGCCAGTTTTCAAATTGAATACTCCAAATACCCCTGATACGCCTGCAATGCGGCTCATATGAGAAAGCCGCTCGGTCGTGAGACGCCTGAGACAGACCAATGGATGCGCGCCGACGGCTTTTATTTCCGCCATTTCACACGGCGGAACCACGGCGGGCGGGCAGCAGCTCACACCACGTCAACGACGACGCGTCACGCGGCGGATCAGGCACCCACCCCGAGGAAGCGCAGCACCGCCAGCACCCGCCGGTGATCGCCGTCGGCCTTGGGCAGGTCGAGCTTGGCGAGGATGTTGTTGATGTGCTTGGCGACCGCGCTCTCGCTCACCACCAACTGGGCGGCGATCCCCGCGTTGGAGCGGCCCTCGGCCATCAGGGCGAGCACGTCCCGTTCGCGGGCCGTCAGCCGCTCCAACGGATCGCTCGCCCGCCGCACCAGCAGCTGGGCGACGACCTGCGGGTCCAGCGCGGTGCCGCCGTCGGCCACCCGCCGCAGCGCCTCGATGAACTCCTCGACATCCGCCACCCGCTGCTTGAGCAGATAGCCCACCCCGCTGGTGTTCGTGGCCAGCAGATCCGCCGCGTAGCGCTCCTCGACGTACTGGGAGAGCATCAGCACCGCCGTGCCGGGCCACTGCCGGCGGATCGACAGCGCCGCCCGCACCCCCTCGTCCGTGAAGTCGGGCGGCATCCGTACGTCCACCACCGCCAGGTCCGGCCGGTGCTCCTCGACCGCCGCCAGCAGCCCCTGCGCGTCCCCGGACTCGGCCGCCACCTCGAACCCGGCCATCTCCACCACCTTGACCAGCCCGATCCGCAGCAGGACGGAGTCCTCGGCGATCACGGCACGCCTCACATCGGGCACGGCAGCTCCACGCTCATCATGGTCGGGCCCCCCACGGGGCTGCTCATCCGGAAGGTTCCGTCCACGGACCGCACTCGCTGGGCGAGGCCCGTCAGGCCGCTCCCCTTGGACGGATCGGCCCCGCCCATACCGTCATCGGCGATCACCACCCGCAGTATCCCGCCGAGCCGGGTGACCGTCACATCCGCCCTGGTCGCCTGCGGCGCGTGCTTGGCGATGTTCGTCAGCGCCTCGGAGACGACGAAGTACGCGACCGCCTCGACGGCCGGCGTCACCCGCTGCGGCAACTCCGGCGGCAGATCCACCCGCAGCCGTACGGGCAGCGGCGCACGGGCCGCGAGTCCGGAGAGCGCCGCATCCAGCCCCAACTCGTCGAGTACGGCGGGGTGCAGCCCCCGCACCAGGCTGCTCAGCTCCTCGATCGCCTCCTTCGCCTCGCGGTGCGCGGTGTCGATGACCTCCCGCACCTCCGGCGGCAGATCCGTCAGCGTGGCCTTGGCCAGCCCCAGATTCAGCGCCAGCGACACCAGTCGCTGCTGCGCCCCGTCGTGCAGATCGCGTTCGATGCGCCGCCGTTCGGCATCCGCGGCGTCCACCGCCCCGGCGCGGCTCTCGGTGAGGTCGGCCACCCGCCGCACCAGGTCCGCGCTCGGATCGGGCCCCAGCAGATCGGGTCCGAGCCGCGTCTCGAGGCGCACCAGGGCCGCGGCGAGGGCGGGCACGGCGGCGAGCGCCGCGAGGCCGGCGAGGGTGACGTAGAAGGCCTGGGTGGTGTAGCCGGGGTGGTCGGCCCGCCAGGTCCAGGGCGCCCCCCATATCCATGCGTACACCGTGGCGGCGGCCAGGCCCGAGAGCAGCAGGGACAGCAGCAGCACTTCGAGCCCGCCGAGCAGCGTGCCGACCAGGCAGTGGTAACCGAACTGCCGCTGCGGCCGCCGCCATCCGGGGCGGGGGATGTCGATCCCGAGCAGCTGCCGGAAGCGCCAGCGCTGGGCGGCGGTCAGCGCCGGCACGGAGAGCACCGTCAGCACCACCGTGAAGCCCAGGACCACCGGCACACTGGCGTCGTGCCCCTCGACGATCTCCCATACGAGACCGAAGGTCATGAACAGCAGGAACCCGATGCACAGGTGCAGCGGCGCCCCCAGGGCGAGGAAGGACGTGTCGCGGGTCAGGCGGGTGAGCACGCGCCGCAGCCGGGGCGGGATTTTCATGATCCAACCGTAGATGCCGGGCGCCGCGGGCCACCATGAAGCCCGTTGCCGTACGGGGGGTGTAGCTGGTGCCACCCCAGGTCGGACAGCGGCGCTACTGACCGCGGCCGGCGAAAACCGGAGTCTTGATCACGAGCCCGACGGCCGGGTTCCAGAGACCGGAAGAGACCCCTGCCATGGCTTTCATCGCCCTCAACTCCCCTGCGCACGACGGACGTTACGCGACGCCGCCGGTGGCCTGCCACGGGCCCGCACGGGTCGGCACCGCCCGCCGGTGGCAGGGCCGCATCCTGGCGGGCGCCGGTCTCGCCCTGCTCCCCTGGCTCGGCTACCTCGCCGGCACGTTGCCGCCCGCGGAGGCGGCTGCCTGGGTCGCCCTCGACGCGCTGGAGGCCGCCGCCCTGCTCGCCGCCGGCACCCGCCTGCTGCGCGGCGGCCACCGCCACCGCGCGCCCGCGGCCGCCGCGGCCGTCCTCCTCGTCGCCGACGCCTGCATCGACCTCGCCACCGCCGCCCCCGGCCCGGAACTGGCCACCGCCATAGCCATGGCCGTCGCGGCCGAACTCCCCCTGGCCGCCCTGTGCACCTGGCTCGCGGCGCGGCCGTCGCGGGGGTAGCTGGGGGGGAGCAGGGGCACTTAGGGGGTGGGCGAACACATCCCGTAGGGGTCGCGAGGCCCCCCTGCGGGGCCACAACGTGGGGGTGGGGAGCGGTATTCCCCACGCACAAGCGCCGGTCGGGCCCGGTTCACCCGAGCCCGACCGGCGCTTTGCAGCGATGCGACGGCGCTACGCCGGCGCCGCCCCGCCAGGGACTAGCAGCCCAGCAGTCGCCCGCCCAGGTACGACTGGATCTGGTCCAGGGACACCCGCTCCTGCTTCATCGTGTCGCGCTCGCGCACGGTGACCGCGTTGTCGTCGAGGGTGTCGAAGTCGACCGTGACGCAGAACGGCGTGCCGATCTCGTCCTGGCGGCGGTAGCGGCGGCCGATGGCGCCCGCGTCGTCGAACTCGATGTTCCAGTTCTTGCGCAGGTCGGCGGCGAGGCCCTTGGCCTTCGGCGACAGCTGCGGGTTGCGGGACAGCGGCAGGACCGCGACCTTGACCGGCGCCAGGCGCGGGTCGAGCCGCATGACCGTGCGCTTCTCCATCTTGCCCTTGGCGTTGGGCGCCTCGTCCTCGACGTACGCGTCGAGCATGAAGGCCAGCATCGCGCGGTTCACACCGGCCGCCGGCTCGATGACGTACGGAGTCCAGCGCTCGCCGGCCTCCTGGTCGAAGTAGGAGAGGTCCTGGCCGGACGCCTTGGAGTGCGCGCTCAGGTCGTAGTCGGTGCGGTTGGCCACACCCTCCAGCTCGGAGAACTCGGTGCCGCCGAAGTTGAAGCGGTACTCGATGTCAGCCGTGCGCTTGGAGTAGTGCGAGAGCTTCTCGGCCGGGTGCTCGAACCAGCGGATGTTCTCCTCGCGGATACCGAGGTCGACGTACCAGTTCCAGCGCTGCTCCATCCAGTACTCCTGCCACTGCTCGTCCTCGCCCGGCTTGACGAAGAACTCCATCTCCATCTGCTCGAACTCGCGGGTGCGGAAGATGAAGTTGCCCGGAGTGATCTCGTTCCGGAAGGACTTGCCCATCTGCGCGATGCCGAACGGCGGCTTCTTGCGGGAGGTCTGCTGGACCTGGGCGAAGTTGGTGAAGATGCCCTGTGCGGTCTCGGGGCGCAGGTAGGCGACCGAGGCGGTGTCCTGCGACGGGCCGAGGTGGGTGGAGAGCAGGCCGGAGAACTGCTTGGGCTCGGTGAAGCCGCCCTTGTTGCCGCAGTGCGGGCAGTTGATGTCGGCGAGGCCGTTCTCGGGCAGCTTGCCGTGCTTGGCCTCGTACGCCTCCTCCAGGTGGTCCGCGCGGAAGCGCTTGTGGCAGGAGGTGCACTCGGTGAGCGGGTCGGTGAAGGTGGCGACGTGGCCGGACGCCTGCCACACCTCGGGGGCCAGGATCACCGACGAGTCGAGACCGACGACGTCGTCGCGCGAGGTGACCATGGAGCGCCACCACTGACGCTTGATGTTCTCCTTGAGCTCGACGCCCAGCGGACCGTAGTCCCAGGCAGCCCGAGAGCCGCCGTAGATCTCACTGCAGGGGTATACGAAGCCACGGCGCTTGCTCAGGCTGACGATGGTATCGATCTTGTCGGCGGCCACGGTGCTCTCTTCATTACGACGACGAACGATGAATTGGGCAGACGCCCTGACGTCTCGCGCTGGGGGGTGGTCGGGAGACGGATGGACGAATAGTTCAGGGTACCGGCGGGCGCACCCCCCAGACCAAATCGGTTCCGTACCACTGTCGCCCCGCTCACACCCCGCCCCCGGTTTGTTGACAATCGTTTCCAAGTTTGTTGAAAATGACTGTCATGAACATACGCCGTCACATATCCACCGCCGCCGTCGCCGGAGCCGCGGTACTCGGCCTCCTGGCCCTCTCCGCCTGCTCCACGGCCGACGCGACGCGCACGGATGACGGCAAGCTGAAGGTGGCAGCGTCCTTCTACCCCATGGAATTCCTCGCCGAGCAGATCGGCGGCGACCACGTCGAGGTGACCGGCCTCACCAAGCCCGGTGTCGAGCCGCACGACCTGACCCTGACCGCGCAGCAGACCGCCAAGCTCAGCGCGTCCGGCGCGGTGGTCTACCTCAAGGGCCTGCAGCCCGCCGTGGACAGCGCGATCGCCCAGTCCGGCGTCGAGAACGTCGCCGACGCGGCGGCCCTGACCTCCCTCGAGGCCCACGGCACCGAGGTCGACGGCCACGACCACGACCACGCCGGCGGCGAGCACGCGCACTCCGGGTCCGAGGGCGGAAAGGACCCGCACATCTGGCTGGATCCGGTGAAGTACGCCGAGGTCGCCAAGGGCGTCAACAAGACCCTCGCCAAGGCCGACCCGGGCCACAAGGCGGACTACCAGAAGAACACCGACGCGCTGGTGAAGAAGCTCCAGGCACTGGACTCCGACTTCAGGAACGGGCTGAAGAAGCGGGCGACCGACACCTTCATCACCACCCACGCCGCCTTCGGCTACCTCGCCGAGCGCTACGGCCTCACCGAGGAGGCCATCAGCGGCCTCGACCCCGAGTCCGAGCCCAGCGCCAACCGCGTCAGGAGCCTGCACTCCCTCGCCGAGGAGCACCACGTCTCCACGGTCTTCTTCGAGACGATCGCCAACCCGGCCACCGCCCGGACCCTGGCCGGCGATCTGCACCTGAAGACCGATGTGCTCGACCCGCTGGAGGGGATCACCGCCAAGTCCCGCGGCAAGGACTACTTCGGCGTGCAGCGCGCCAACCTCGCCGCGCTGCAGAAGGCCCTCGGCAGCAAGTGAGCAGCCCCTCCCCACGACCCCAGCCCGATACGGAGGACACCGTGAACCAGGTGCAACCCCAGCCGGTCATCGACCTGCGCGGCGCCACCGCCTCCCTGGGCGCCCGCCCCGTGCTGCGCGGCGTCGACCTCACCGTCCGCACCGGCGAGGTCGTCGCGCTGCTGGGCGCCAACGGGTCGGGCAAGTCCACCGCCGTGCGCTCGGTGATCGGCCAGGTCCCGCTCACCGGCGGCGCGCTGTCCCTCTTCGGCACGGAGTTCCGCCGCTTCAAGGACTGGGCCCGGATCGGTTACGTCCCGCAGCGCACCACGGCGGCCGGCGGGGTCCCCGCCACCGTCCGCGAGGTCGTCACCGCCGGCCGCCTGGCCCGTACGAAGCTGGGCATCCTGCGCAAGGCCGACCGGGTGGCCGTACACCGCGCCCTGGAGCTGGTCGGGATGGCCGACCGTGCCAAGGACGCCGTCGACGCGCTCTCCGGCGGACAGCACCAGCGGGTGCTGATAGCCAGGGCCCTGGCCGGCGAACCGGAACTTCTGATCATGGACGAGCCGATGGCCGGCGTCGACCTGGCCAGCCAGGAGGTGCTCGCCGCCGCCCTGCGCGAGCAGGTCGCCGCCGGCGCCACGGTCCTGCTCGTCCTGCACGAGCTCGGCCCGCTGGAGCCGCTGATCGACCGCGCCGTGGTGCTGCGCGACGGCTGCGTCGTCCATGACGGCCCGCCGCCCAAGGCCGTCGGTCAGCACGCCCTGCCCGGCCACGACCACGTCCACCCACACGCCGACGCCGCCGCGGAACCGCTCCGCACCGGCCTGCTGACCTAGGGGCTGTATCGCCATGGAAATCCTCAGCTACCCCTTCATGCAGCGGGCTCTGATCGCCGCCCTGATCGTCGGCGTCACCGCCCCCGCCATCGGCATCTACCTCGTCCAGCGCCGCCAGGCCCTGATGGGCGACGGCATCGGCCATGTCGCGCTGACCGGCGTCGGCCTCGGCTTCCTGCTCAACCAGAGCCCCGTCTGGGTCGCCACCGCCGTCGCCGTCACCGGCTCCGTCGTCATGGAGCTGATCCGCTGGTACGGCAGGACCCGCGGCGACCTCGCGCTGGCCATGCTGTTCTACGGCGGCATGGCGGGCGGCGTGATGCTGATGAGCCTGTCCGACGCCGGCTCCAACGCCAACTTCGGCACCTACCTCTTCGGCTCGATCACCACCGTCTCGCCGCAGGACATGACGACGATCTGTGTGCTCGCCGCACTGGTGCTGGCGGTCACCGTCGGCCTGCGCCGCCAGCTGTTCGCCGTCTGCCAGGACGAGGAGTTCGCCCGGGTGACCGGCCTGCCGGTGCGGCTGCTGAACCTCCTGATCGCCGTGACCGCCGCGGTCACCGTCACCGTCGCCATGCGCGTGGTCGGCCTGCTGCTGGTCAGCGCCCTGATGGTGATCCCGGTCGCGGCCGCGCAGCAGATCAGCCGCAGCTTCGCGGTCACCTTCACGGTGGCCGTGGCCATCGGTGTGGCGGTCACTCTTACGGGCACCACCACCTCGTACTACGTCGACGTGCCGTCCGGCGCGACGATCGTGCTCCTCGCCATCGGCCTGTTCGTCGTCTTCACCGCGCTCGCCGGGCCGCTGACGAAAAGGCGCGCCAGGGCTGCCGCACAGCCCGGTGCGGGGTGCACCCTGGAGGTACCCGGCGGCCGCACCGCCGCGGACGACGTGAAGGTGGCCGGATAGCGCCGCCTAAGCCCGCACGAGTCGGCGCATAGATATACGTAAAGGGGTACGTGCAGATGTGCCCCCAGGAGTACGGGAGATGTCCGCGCAGGTGTAAGCGTCCCACCGGGGATCCGGGCATCACCTGGCACAATGGCGGGACGCATGTGCAGGGAGAGGTCCCTGACGTCCTAGGGAGGCAACGGTGGCGACGAGCGCGGGATCTCCGGTACGCGGCCGGTCGACGCGGCAGCGGACCGCGGTGTCCGCCGCACTCGACGAGGTGGACGAGTTCCGCAGTGCACAGGAACTGCACGACATGCTCAAGCACCGCGGTGACTCGGTCGGGCTGACCACCGTCTACCGCACTCTGCAGTCCCTCGCCGACGCCGGCGAGGTCGACGTGCTGCGCACCAGCGACGGCGAGGCCGTCTACCGCCGGTGCAGCACCGACGATCACCACCACCACCTGGTGTGCCGGTCCTGCGGCAAGGCCGTCGAGGTCGAGGGCCCCGCGGTGGAGAAGTGGGCCGACCAGATCGCCGCGGAGCACGGCTTCCGGGACGTGGCGCACACCATCGAGATCTTCGGGACGTGCGGCGAGTGCGCCGAGCGGGCCGCCGAGGAGAAGTAACGCCGGATTCGGCGTCACGCCAGGACCGACGCACACGGGCCGCCCCCTTCAGGCTCAAGGGGGCGGCCCGTGTCGTGGTCGCGCTGCCTTACGTGGCCGGGTGGCCGTCCGGCGCCGGCGCCGCCCCGAAGCGGCGGTCCCGCTTGGCGTACTCCAGGCACGCGTCCCACAGGTTCCGGCGGTCGAAGTCCGGCCACAGAATGTCCTGGAACACCATCTCGGCGTACGCGCTCTGCCAGATCAGGTAGTTCGAGGTCCGCTGCTCGCCGGACGGCCGCACGAAGAGGTCCACGTCCGGCATGTCCGGGTAGTACATGTACTTCGCGACGGTCTTCTCGTTGACCTTCGACGGGTCCAGCTTCCCGGCCCGCACATCCGCCGCGATGGCCGCCGCCGCGTCCGCGATCTCCGCCCGACCGCCGTAATTCACGCAGAAATACAGCGTCATCGCGTCATTGTTCTTGGTCTGCTCCTGGGCGATCTGGAGCTCCTGCACCACGGACTTCCACAGCTTCGGCATCCGCCCGACCCAGCGGATGCGGATGCCCAGCGCGTCCATCTCGTCGCGCCGGCGCCGGATCACGTCCCGGTTGAAGTTCATCAGGAACTTGACCTCGTCGGGCGACCGCTTCCAGTTCTCCGTCGAGAAGGCGTAGAGCGAGAGGTTCTTCACGCCCATCTCGATGCAGCCCTTGAGCACGTCCAGGACGACGCCCTCGCCGACCTTGTGGCCCTCGGTGCGCGGCAGCCCGCGCTCCTTGGCCCACCGGCCGTTGCCGTCCATGACGACGGCCACATGGTTCGGGACCAGATCACTGGGGATCTTCGGCGGCCGCGCACCGGAAGGGTGCGGCTCGGGCGTCTCGTACTCGCGCCGATTACGGCCCAGAATCCCGCGTCGTGCCATGCGGCCCACGTCTCCTATGTGTCGCTTCGGGGGTTCGTCAGGTGATGCGTTGGTGATGCGCTGTGTGCTTGTGCGTTACTGCTCTACGTACCGGAGGGAGCGCAGGCCCCGCTCCAGATGCCAGTGCAGATACGCCGTGACCAGCCCGCTGCCCTCCCGGGCGTGCCGGGCCTCGCAGGCGTCCGCGGTCTCCCAGTCGCCGGTCAGCAGCGCGCTGAGGAGTCCGATGGCCTCTGAGGAGGGTACGACGCTTCCGGGGACCCGGCAGTCGCCGCATATCACTCCGCCCGACGCCACGGAGAAGAACCGGTTGGGACCGGGCAGCCCGCACCGCGCACAGCTGTCGAAACTCGGCGCGTAGCCGTTGACGGCGAGCGAGCGCAGCAGGAAGGCGTCCAGGACGAGGTGCGGGGCGTGCTCGCCGCGCGAGAGCGTCCGCAGGCCGCCGACCAGCAGCAGGTACTGCTGTACGGCCGGCTCGCCCTCGTGGTCGGTGAACCGCTCGGCGGTCTCCAGCATGGCCGTGCCGGCGGTGTAGCGGGCGTAGTCGGTGACGATCCCGCCACCGTACGCGGCGATGGTCTCGCTCTGTGTGCACAGCGGCAGGCCGCGGCCGATCAGCTCGCTGCCGCGGGCGTAGAACTGCACGTCCACATGCGAGAACGGCTCCAGCCGCGCCCCGAACTTCGACTTCGTGCGCCGTACGCCACGGGCCACCGCCCGGACCCGGCCGTGGCCCCGGGTGAGCAGCGTGATGATCCGGTCCGCCTCACCCAGCTTCTGGGTGCGCAGCACGATGCCGTCGTCGCGGAACAGACTCATGCGGCCATTGTTCCGCATGGCGGGACCGCCCACGTGGGCGGCTGCGGGGCCGTGGTGGTTTGTCGCCGTTGCGCGTTCCGCTGCGCTTGGCCGCTTCCCACGTGGTCGGCTTTCCCGCCGTGGGGGTTTGTCGCCGTTGCGCCTGCGGCGGGCTGGTTGCCGCTGCGCGGGGCTGTTCGGCCGCGGGGCCGCTCCTCCGGACTCCGTCCTGCGGTGCGGCCCCTCCCGTAGGTGGGTGGTGGGGAGGAGGCCGGTGGGGTCTCCGTCGGGCGGCCTAGGACCGGCCCGCCCTAGGCCAGGTGCAGGGGCCTCATGTCGATGCCGTGCCGCCGGCCGACCTCCACCATGCGCTCGATGTCCTGGGCCGTGGCCGACGGCGGTGGCAGCTCGCGTCGCTGGGCCGGTTCACCGGCTTCGGCGAAGAACTTGTCGATACCGCCCGGCGTGTAGGTGATCACCATGCGGACCGTGCTCGTGGGTTCGAATCGCTCCAGCGTCCCCGCGGGGATGTGGAAGAACGACCCGGGGCCGCCTTCGAACGTCTCGTTGCCGATGTGATAGCGCAGCGTTCCCTCGACGACGTAGACGCTCTCGGTTCCGGGGTGGGTGTGAGGCGGTGGGCCTCCTCCCTCCGGAATGGTCATCTCCATGACGGTCATCTCGCCGTTGGTCTCGTCACCGGACGCCTTGACCTCATACAGGCCGTTCATCAGCCAGAATGCGTCGCCGTCGCCTTTCGGGCGTACGACGGGGTTCTTCGCCATGCGGTCGCTCCTTGCTCTCGTAGCTTCCACACGTGTCCCCGCTGCTCACCCGGCGGAAGGCCGCCGTCCGGGTAGGTCTAGGGCCGCTCCCCCCGTGACTGCCGCACCAGCGCCGCGGTCAGCTGCCGGGCGACCTCCATCGAGCAGCGGCCCAGCTCGACGAGCGGCGGGTTGTAGCGGTGCGCGATGGAGACGGGGTCGGGGCGCAGCGACGGCAGGACGACCCCCGCGCCGGCGAGGGCCTCGCGCAGTTCCGTCGTCACGGCATCGACTTCCTTGAGGTGCTTCATGATCGTCCGCCTTTTTTCGCAGGGTTGTTCACGTTTTGCATGCAGAGCGTGACGCTGCGGAACTACGCTGCGCAAGGGGATCGGCACGGGATCGGCACTACAACTGCCGTGCACACGGTGGGAGTTAGAGGGAGTCAGCCATGGCCAATGGCTCACGCATGGCGGCATGGGAGCACTGGGGCGCGGAGCTCAAGTACCGCCGCGAGCTCGCCGGACTGACGCAGGGCGAACTGGGGCGGCGGGTGTTCGTCTCCGGCGGCTACATCGGCCAGTTCGAGCAGGCGATCCGCAAGCCCCAGCTGGATGTGGCGATCCGGATCGACGAGGTGCTGCAAACCGACGGCTTTTTCGAGCGGGCCTGGCGCAAGCTGATCGACGACAAGCGGTATCCGCACTACTTCGCGGCAGCGGCGGATCTGGAGCGGTTGGCGACCAAGATCTGCGACTTCGAGTCGATGATCGTGCCGGGGCTGCTGCAAACGCCGACCTATGCACGGGCGCTGATGCTCGCAGGCAACCCGCTGGCCGCAGACGAGTACATCGAAGACAAGGTCCGCGCCCGGCTCGACCGGGCGGCCATCCTCAAGGACACAGCTCGTCCCATGTATTGGGCTGTTCTGCACGAGGCGGTACTGCGGGTGCCGGTGGGCGGCATGGCCGCCATGACTGAGCAGCTGGAGCACATCGCGCGACTTGGGCGCGAGCGGAAGATCCTGGTGCAGATCCTCCCGTTCTCGGCTGGCGCGTTTTCCATCATCGGCAAGATGGTGACCCTCCTGGAATTCGAGGATGCCCCGCCAACCGCCTATACAGAGGGCGTGTATTCGGGCAATCTGCTGGACGAACCGGCCGTAGTGAGGCACGTACAGGAGAGCTACGATCTGGCGAGGGCCGCCGCGCTTTCACCCGACGCGTCCCTAGCCCTGATCGAATCGGCCGCTGAGGACTACAGACGATGCGAGACCACGACCTGAGCACGGCCTGCTGGCGCAAGAGCAGCTACAGCGACACCAACGGCGGTAGCTGTATCGAGGTAGCCGACGACATCCCCGGCCTCATCCCCGTCCGTGACAGCAAGAATCCGCACGGGCCGGCCATCGCGTTTCCGGCGCCCGCATGGTCCGCTTTCATCGGCGCCGTCAAGAACGCGCAGTTCAAAGGCGCCTGACCGGCTTTCACCAAGCCGTCACAACAAGAGCACAAGGGCCCTGCCATCTCTCCTGGATGACAGGGCCACATCACGTTATGGTCCAGGGCATACACGGGCGGAACGTGACCTTCCGCACTTCTCAGTCACCCCCCGCGATCGGCCCTTACGGCTCGTCAACTCCCCGGTAGCATCCCGTGATGATCGGCACCACGAAGCCGTGATGGCCGGCCGCCCCCCTCAGTCCCCATATAGAGGATCTCGATGACATCCATACCGGAGGCGCTGTTGTGGTGCCTCAGCGCAGGTACGGCCGCCGCCGTGGTCCTGGCGGCGCTCACGATCCGGGCCAGCGGACAGCGCAAGGCCCTGACGGCCCGTCTCACCGCCGCTGAGGAACAGAACAGCGCCACGCTCCACGGCAATACGGAGCTCTCGGCCCGGCTGCGCGCCACCGAGGCCGAGATCCGGCACCTGGCCGGGACCAGGCTGCCCGACCTGACGATGGCGCTGGCCCACCCGCACGTGCCCGTACGCGGGTTGCTGGACGCCCGGTTCGCGGGGTCCGAGACCGACCAGGCGCTCAGCGCCGTGCTGGAGCAGGTCGGCGAGGCCATCACCAAGGAGCGGTCCCGGGTCGACGCGGCGGCGCAGTCCACGCTGCGGGGCGCGACCACGACGATCCAGGCGCTGCTCTACCGCCTCCAGACGGCGCTTCAGGACATGCAGCACCGCTACGACGACCCGTCCGTCGCCCAGGACCTGCTGGCCGCCGACTTCCTCAACGAGCAGGCGCTGCGGCGCATCCAGGCCACCGGTGTGGTGTGCGGCGCCTGGCCGGGCCTGACCCGGGAGGACTCCTACCTCTCCGAGCTGGTGGTCGGCGCCGCCTCGCGGCTGCGCGGCTACGAGCGCGTACAGGTCAGCAACCAGCTGCGCGACCCCGTCGCGGTGGTCGCCCGGGCCGTCGAGCCGATCGCGATCACCGTCACCGAGCTGCTCGCCAACGCGCTGCACCACTCCCACCGGGAGCTGCCCGTCACCGTCACGCTGCAGCAGGGCAACCGCGGTGCGTCGGTCATCATCGACGACTACGGCGTCGGTATGCACGACGACGAGGTCAAGGCCGCGATGGAGCTCCTCGCGAGCGACACGGACCTGCTGCTGACCCAGCTCGGCGACCCGCCGCGGTCCGGTTTCGCGGCGGCCGGCCAGCTGGTGCGCCAGTACGGCTTCGGCGTGCACATCGAGTCCTCGCCGTACGGCGGCGTGCGGGCCGTCGTCTACATCCCGGGTGACCCCCTCCTCACCGTCCTCGACGAGAGCGCCCAGCCCATGTCCGTGATGGCTCCGATGCCGCGCCGTTCCGGCGCGTCCGAGCGGCCCGCCGTACTCCCGACCGGAGCCGCCGCCCCCACTCCCCCCACACCGCACACCCCCGCGCCGGCCGCTCCGGCACACGGCGTGCCCGCACAGCCCGACGCCGCGGCGGCCTCCGCCGAGGGCGGGCTGCCGCGCAGGCGCCGCCGGCAGCCGGTGGCCGAGCAGGAACAGAGTCTGCCGCGCACCGAGCCCGTCCACGAACGTTCCCCGGAGGAGACCGGCTCTCGTTGGGCCGCGCTCCAGCAGGGCACCGAGTCCGGCCGCGCGGCAGCCCAGTCAGAAGCCCCTCGCAGTCCCGAAGGGAACGTCCAGCCATGAACAGCCCGACCCGCCGCCGCGTCACCGAGGACAAGTCCTGGGTGCTGGCCCCCCTCTTGGAGCTGCCGCATGTTATCCACGCAGCCGTGATCTCCGGCGACGGCTTCATCGAGGGCGCCTCACCGGGCCTGACCCGGGATTCCGCCGAGGGTGTCGCCGCGATGATGTCCGCGCTGCAGGGCGCCGGCCGCGCCGTCACCGCGGCGTTCGCCGGCAAGGACGACGCCAGGCTGCGGCAGACCGTCATCGAGTCCGACGAGGGCTTCGTCTTCGCGATACCGGCCGGCGAGAACACCTGCCTGGCCGTCTTCTGCGGCCCGGAGGTGAACATGGGCGTCGTCGCGCACCACATGCAGATCCAGGTCACGACCCTGGGCAGCAAGGTCATGAACAGCCCGGCTCGGGACCTCGGTACGCCGGCATGACGCCGCGCCAGAGCAGCGGACGGCGCCTCGTACCGGCCTATCTTGCGACCGGCGGACGCGCCCAGCCCAGCCGTAACACGTTGGACCGGCTCACCCTGCTGCACAGCGCGGGGATGCCGATCACCAGTGAGGTACGCCCGGAAGAGCACCGCATCCTGGAGCTGCTGCAGCCCGGGGCGCTGTCTCTGGCGGAGGTCGCCGCCCACCTTCAGCTGCCCGTCAGCGTGGTGAAGGTACTGGTCGCCGACCTCGTCGATGCCGGGCGGCTGCACGCCCGTGTCCCCATCCCCGAAGCCGAGCAATTCGACCGGCAGATCCTGGAGAGGGTTCTCGATGGACTCCGCTCTCTCAAGTCCTAGCAACGCAGCCGCCACCGACGGCATGTACCTCTCGGGAGCCGACCAGACGCTGGTCAAGCTCCTGGTCGCGGGGCCGTTCGGGGTCGGGAAGACCACGCTCATCCGTGCGCTCTCGGAGACCCCGCCGCTGCACACCGAGGAGGTGATGACGCAGTCCGGTGCGTTCGTCGACAACCTCGCCGGTGTGCGGGAGAAGACCACGACCACCGTCGCCATCGACTTCGGGCGGCTCACCCTGCCCGGTGATCTGGTGCTGTACCTGTTCGGCACCCCCGGACAGAAACGATTCCGCCCGCTGTGGCAGGACATCGCCCGCGGCGCGCTGGGCGCGCTCGTCCTCGCCGACACCCGTCGCCTCGCGGACTCCTTCGAGGTGATGGACATCATCGAGGAGGCGGGCCTGCGCTACGCGGTCGCGGTCAACACCTTCCCCGACGCGCCGCACTACGACGTGCCGCAGCTCCGCGAAGCCCTCGACCTGCACCCCGATACGCCGCTGGTGATGTGCGACGCCCGCGACCGGGACCAGTCCGTCGATGCGCTGATCGCGCTCGTCGGGCACGTTCTCGCCCACACGCCCCAGGAGAACCAGACCTCGTGACTTCCCCGTACGAGCCGGGTGCCACCCCACCACCCGGCTGCCCCGCCCACGCCCAGGGCGGAGTGGCCGCCGGGCCGGCGGACGCCCTCGCCCAGGGCGCCCCCGCACCGGGCGGCCATCCGCTGGACCAGGTCGAAGGCCACTCGCTCGTCAGGCTGTACGACCCGGAGTTCGCCGCCGACCCGCACCGCTACTACGCCTATCTGCGGCAGTACGGCGCCCTGGCCCCGGTGGAGATCGCCACCGGCGTGACCGCGATGCTGGTCATCGACTACCGGGCCGCGCTCGACCTGCTGAACGACGAGACCACCTGGTCCAAGGACTCCCGGGCCTGGATGGAGACGGTGCCGCCCGACACGGCGGTCATGCCGATGCTGGGCTGGCGGCCCAACGCCCTGTTCAACGACGGGGAGGTGCACCGCCGCTACCGCCAGGTGATCACCGACAGCTTCCGGCTCGTCGAGCCGCAGGAGCTGCGGGCGCGGGTCCGCAAGGCCGCGGACTCCCTGATCCAGAAGTTCGGCGCGACGGGCGAGGTGGATCTGATGTCCGCCTACGCCCAGCAGCTGCCCCTGCTGATGTTCAACAGCCTCTTCGGTATGCCCGACGAGTACGGCGACCAGCTGATCGCGGCCATCGGCGGGCTGATGGACGGTGCCACGCCGGAGGAGGCGGCGGCCGCCGACGCGGCGTTCTCGGCGTACATCATGGAGCTGGTGGGCCGGAAGAAGGCGCAGCGCGGCGCGGACCTGACGTCCTGGTTCCTGGACCACCCCAACGGTCTGAGCGACGAGGAGGTCATCGCGCAGATCGTGGTGACGATGGCCGCGGGCAACGAGCCGCTGGCCAACCTCATCGCCAACGCGCTGTCGCGGATGCTCTCCGACGACCGCTACTACAGCACCCTGTCCGGTGGCGCGCTGACCGTGCAGGACGCCATCAACCAAGTGCTGTGGAACGACCCGCCGATGGGCCAGTACTCCGCGCACTACGCCCGCCGCGACGTGTTCTTCCACGGCACGTGGGTGCGCAAGGGCCAGCTGGTGCTGGTCTCCTACGCGGCGGCCAACACCCAGTTCGGGGAGGTCTCCCTGGACAGCGGCTCGGGCAGCGGCGCGCATCTGACCTGGGCGTCCGGCCCCCATGCCTGCCCGGTGCCGCGGCATGCGCTGGTGATCGCCACCACCGCGATCGAACGTCTCACCGCATGGCTCTCCGACATTGAACTCGCCGTTCCCGTAGAGGAGTTGAGCTGGCGCCCCGGCGCCTTCCAACGGGCCCTGACCGCTCTCCCGGCCCGCTTCACTCCCATCACCCCCGATCAGGCAGGAGCCACCCCATGGGACAACAGCTCGTCGCCCTCGACCCCTCCGGATCCGACGTCTACGCCGAGGCCGAGCGCCTCCGTCGGCTAGGGCCGGTCACCCGCGTCCAGATCCCCCAGGGCCCGGAGGCCTGGTCGATCACCAGCCACGCCCTCATCAAGCAGCTGCTGACCGATCCGCGCGTCTCCAAGGACCCCCGCAAACACTGGCCCGCCTGGCAGCGCGGCGAGTACCAGGACGGCTGGCTGGCGACGTGGGTCGGCGTCACCAACATGTTCACCGCGTACGGCGAGGACCACCGGCGGCTGCGCAAGCTCATCGCGCCGGCCTTCACCGCCCGCCGCACCGAGGCCATGCAGCCGTCGGTCGAGCGGATCACCGCGGCCCTGATCGAGGACCTCGCGGCGGCCCCGGCCGGCTCGGTCACCGACCTGCGCGCGGGCTTCGCGCACCCGCTGCCCATGCAGGTCATCTGCGAGCTGTTCGGCATCCCGAGCGACGACACCCGCACGGAGCTGGCCCGGCTCGCCGAGATCATCATGACCAGCGTCGACCCGGAAGAGGCCGGGAAGACGCTGATGGCCACCCATGAGCTGCTGCGCGGCCTGGTCGCGCTCAAGCGCCGGCAGCCCGCCGAGGACCTGACCAGCCTGCTGGTCACCTCGCGGGACGAGGACGGCCAGAAGATGAGCGAGCAGGAGCTGCTGGACACACTGCTGCTCGTCCTGGTCGCCGGGCACGAGACCACCGTCAACCTCATCGGCAACGCGGTGCACAATCTGCTCACGCACCCCGAGCAGCTCAAGCAGGTGCGCGCCGGGCAGGCCTCCTGGAACGACGTCATCGAGGAGACCCTCCGCTGGTCCCCCAGCGTCGCCAATCTGCCGCTGCGCTTCGCCGTCGAGGACATCGAGATCCCGGACGGCCCCACCATCCGCAAGGGCGACGCGATCCTGCCGTCGTTCGTCGGGGGCGGGCGCGACCCCGAGCAGCACGGCCCCACCGCGGGCGAGTTCTCCGTCCGGCGCCCCAACGTGGAGCACCTCAGCTTCGGCCACGGTGTCCACCACTGCCTGGGCGCCCCGCTGGCCCGGATGGAGACGCGGCTCGCCCTTCCGGCGCTCTTCGACCGGTTCCCGGATCTCGAACTGGCGGTGCCCGAGGAGGAGTTGGAGCCGTCGGCCGGGTTCATCACGACCGGGCTGCGCCGCCTGCCGATCCGTCTGACGCCGGCCGCGTCTTGATGTCGGGCGCCGTCTGACGCCGTTGCGCGACGCGTACGGCCGACGCCCCGCCACCTTCCGGGTGGCGGGGCGTCGGTCTGCGTGGGCCTCGGGCCGCCGCGGGGGTGTCGGCCGCGCCGGGGCGTCGCGCATGTCGGGAGGGCGTACTTGGGGCCCTCAGGAGGGCGTACGGGCGGCCGCCAGCAGGCGGTGGGTGTCGCCCGGCCGGAGCATCAGCGCGCTGCCGACCGTGGTGAGCGCCTCGCGTTCGGCGGGGGTGTAGGAGCCGTCGGCGAGGGCGATCCTGGCGCCTTGCAGCAGCAGCGACTCGCGGCCGGTGCGGGCGAGGTGCGGGGCGAGCGGCTCCAGGGACTCATGGAGCTCTATGGCCAGCGCGGTGCCGCAGGGGTCGAGGCCGTGGTGGCCGCAGTGGCCCGCGGTGAGCGCGGCCGAGGATCTCGGGGGCAGGCCGGTGTCGGCGGCGAGGGCGGCGAGGAGGGTGAGCAGCTGGTCCTCGGAGCAGTCCGCGAAACCGGCCGCGCGGACCGTGTCGACGGCGGTGGCCCGCACGGCGCGCGAGGACGTACCGCCGGCGGCCAGCAGGGCGAGGGTGATGGTGTGGACGGCGTCGCGGAGCATCGCGGAAAACCGGACGGTGGTGGGGTGGTCCAGGGCGTCCAGGCCGAAGTGGCCGTGGCAGGCGGAGCACTCCAGGACGGGGCCGGTGGCGCCGCGGGAGAGCACCGGAACGCCCAGGACGGTCAGGCGGCGCTGACCGGTGCGGCGCAGGTAGTTGCGGTCCCCGCCGCAGTCCGGGCAGAAGAACTCGCCGTCGGCGACGGTACGCCAGGACGTGCGCACGCCCATCACACACATCTTGTGCATCACGCCAGCCTCCATGCCGCTGCGGCCCCGTCGCCTATTGGACGTGATGTTAGCCACATCAGTGATGCGGCGTCAGCACCTCGTATCGGACAACTGACGGGAGGGGGGCGGGCTCCGCCCTTGCGGGGGAGAAGGGCGGAGCCCCTTGACGCGGCGCGGAGCGGGGCCGCGTCAGCTTCTCGAGGACGGTCCCCTGAGCGCCTCGGTCACCTCGCGCGCCTGGTTGTCCAGGCCACGGGCGTTGGGGTGGACGAGGGTGCAGCTCTCTCCGGCGCCGGGGATCTGGCGGCACAGGCCCGCGGGCGGGTCGGTCTGGTCACCGTCACCCGTGAGGTCGTCCTTGATCCCGTACATCCACTTCGCGTCGCCGCTCTCGCACACGCCGTGGGCCGCGCTGGAGCCGTAGGTGTCGACGTAGGCGGTGCCGTGGTTGTCCGCCTGCTTCTTCAGCAGGCCGTTGAGGTCGCGTTCGAGCTCGTCCACCCAGGGCATGTCGCCCTTTCTGATGCTGCCGAGCTGGTTCCAGTGCCCGTAACGGCAGCCGGAGGGGTCCGCGACGACCGCCGGATATCCGACGACGGCGATCTTCGCATGCGGCGCGGCCGCACGGATCCTCGTCATCATCCGGTCGAAGTCGGCATCGAGCCGGGCGAACTGCCCGTCCAGCCACTCCGCCCCGCCCCCGCCGTCGGTGTAGTAGTCGGTGCAGGGCCTGGGCTTCCACACCGGCGCGAAAGCGCCCAGTTCAAGGCACTTGGTCATGATGGGCCCGAAGCCGAGGGAGTTGCCGCCGATGCTGACGGTGACGTAGTCGGGGTCGTCGGACAGTGCGTCGACCTGCGGGGCGATGGCGTCCCAGCCGCCCGGTGGCGGGGTCGTCGGCGGCCCGAGGACCTTGTGGGAGGGCTGGGGCTCCAGGATCCCCTCGACCACCTCCGCCGCCCCGCAGGTGACGTCCGTCAGCTCGTAGTGGAGCCGCTCGGCGACCTGATGGGGGTAGTTGCGGTAGGAGCGGCCGCAGCCGTCGCTGTCGTCCCAGGGGCGAACGAACGAGCCCGCGCTGTAGGAGTCGCCGAGTGCGACGTAGGTGGGGCGGTCGGCCGCGGCGGCCGGCGCCCCGGAGGCCGGGGTGAGGCAGGAGCCCACCACCGCGAGGGCGGCGGCCCCGGCCAGCGCCAGCCGGGCCACGACCGGCATGCGTGATCTGCTCATGTGCACGTCCTTGGTGTCCGCGCCGCGGCCGGTTCCGACGGGCGCAGCACCGAAAGTACTGGCCAGCTACGCAGAGTAATCGGGGTGGATTCTCAAACCCCACCTTCAGGTGGCCCGGGCGCACGACGGCGCCCCCGTGGCTCGGCGTGAGCCACGGGGGCGCCGGGAACGATCTGCGTCCGGGTCAGCGACCCGCGCGGTTGACCGCGGAGACGACCGCCTTCAGCGAGGCGCGCGTGGTGTTCGGGTCGATGCCGATGCCCCACAGCACCTTGTCGCCGATCGCGCACTCGATGTACGAGGCGGCCTGCGCGGAGGCGCCCTCGCTCATGGTGTGCTCCTGGTAGTCCAGCAGGCGTACGTCGACGCCGATGCCCTGCAGGGCGTCGAAGAACGCGGAGATCGGACCGTTGCCGGAGCCCGTCAGGACGGTGTCCTCACCGTCGACGACCGCCTCGACGGTGAGCGCGTCGACGCCGTCGCGGTCGGTGGTGCTCTGGCCGTTCTTGACCTGGATGCGGCCCCACGGGTTGCCGGGGTTGGGCAGGTACTCGTCCTGGAAGACGGACCAGATGGCGGCCGGGGTGACCTCGCCGCCCTCGGCGTCGGTCTTCTCCTGGATGATCCGTGAGAACTCGATCTGCATCCGGCGCGGCAGGTCCAGCTTGTGGTCGTTCTTCAGGACGTAGGCGATACCGCCCTTGCCGGACTGGGAGTTGACGCGGATGACGGCCTCGTAGGAGCGGCCGACGTCCTTGGGGTCGATGGGCAGGTACGGCACCGCCCACTCGATGTCGTCCACGGTCTTGCCGGCGGCCGCCGCCTCGGCCTCCATGGCGTCGAAGCCCTTCTTGATGGCGTCCTGGTGGGAGCCGGAGAAGGCGGTGTAGACCAGGTCGCCCGCGTAGGGGTGGCGCGGGTGGACCTCCATCTGGTTGCAGTACTCGCTCGTCCGGCGGATCTCGTCGATCTGCGAGAAGTCGATCTGCGGGTCGACGCCCTGGGAGAACAGGTTCATGCCCAGCGTCACCAGGTCGACGTTGCCGGTGCGCTCGCCCTGGCCGAACAGGCAGCCCTCGATGCGGTCGGCGCCCGCCATGATCGCCAGCTCGGCGGCGGCCACGGCCGTACCGCGGTCGTTGTGCGGGTGCACCGACAGGCAGATGTGCTCGCGGCGGGAGAGGTTGCGCGACATCCACTCGAAGCGGTCGGCGTGCGTCGACGGCGTGGAACGCTCCACGGTGGCGGGCAGGTTGAGGATGATCTCGCGCCCCTCCTCCGGCTGCCAGACGTCCATGACGCCCTCGCAGACCTCCAGCGCGAAGTCCAGCTCGGTGTCGGTGAAGATCTCCGGCGAGTACTGGTAGCCGAAGATCGTCTCGTCGCCCAGCAGCTTGTCGGCGTACTCCATCACCAGCCGCGTGCCGTCCACCGCGATCTGCTTGACCTGCTCCTTCGAGCCGCGGAAGACGACCCGGCGGAAGGTCGGGGCGGTCGCGTTGTACAGGTGGACGGTGGCGCGGTGGGCACCGCGCAGCGACTCCACGGTCCGCTCGATCAGCTCCTCGCGGGCCTGCGTCAGCACGGAGATGGTGACGTCCTCCGGGATGGCGCCCTCTTCGATGATGGAGCGCACGAACGCGAAGTCGGTCTCGCCGGAGGACGGGAACCCGACCTCGATCTCCTTGTAGCCCATGCGTACCAGCAGGTCGAACATCTCGCGCTTGCGGGCCGGCGACATCGGGTCGATCAGGGCCTGGTTGCCGTCGCGCAGGTCGGTCGACAGCCAGCGGGGCGCGGCGGTGATGCGGTTGTCCGGCCAGGTGCGGTCGGGGATGTCGACGGCTTCGTAGGGGCCGTATTTGTGGATCGGCATCCCGGAGGGGCGCTGCAGTCGCGTGGCGTTGGTGACCGGGGTGCGGCGGCCGACGGCGTTGGCTGCGGGGCTCGACGGGTTCGTCATGATGCGTAGGGCTCCTCGTATGTCCGCTGGGGGGCCGACGGGGCGAAAGATCGCAACACCGAACTCCGCGGGGAGGGGGTCGGCCTACGACTACAGGCCCTCGCCGCGGCAGCTAAGGAGAAGCAGCCCGAAACGCATGATGCACAGCACCCTAGCTGAGGTACGCCCTGAGTGGCGGGCGCGTATCAGTATGCGGGACCGGGTCGGGCGTTACGGCCTAAATGCGACGAACCACACATATTCAGGAATCTCGACCGCGGCCAGTGACACCCGGACTACACAGTGCCACCTTTTGTTCATGGACCTCAACAAGACGAGCAAGAAGGCCGCCACCTCCACCTCCGTCTTCTGCACGATCATCCCGCCGCACATCCTCGACAACCTGGCCCAGTCCGACGACCCGCTGCACCACGAGCCCGCCCGCCGCACCCTGGAGCACGACTCCCTCCAGCGCACCCGCCGTCGCGTCCAGGCCGCCAAGGCTGTCGCCCCTCAGGAGGCCCGAGCCGCCGCCGACAAGCCCAACCGCACCATCTGCGACGCCCACCACCGGGAACACCTGCCCGGCACCAAGGTGCACGCGGAGTCCGACGGCCCCTCCCAGGACGCCTCGGTCAACCGCGCCCACGCCGGCCTCGGCGCCACCTTCGAGCTCTACCTGAAGGTCTACGGCCGCAAGTCCATCGACGGCGCCGGCCTGCCGCTCGACGCCACCGTCCACTACGGCGAGAAGTACAACAACGCCTTCTGGGACGGCGAGCGGATGGTCTTCGGCGACGGCGACGGCGACCTCTTCGCGGACTTCACCATCCCCGTTGACGTCATCGGCCACGAGCTCACCCACGGCGTCACCCAGTACACCGCCAACCTCGACTACTACGGGCAGTCCGGCGCCCTCAACGAGTCCGTCTCCGATGTCTTCGGCGTCCTGATCAAGCAGTACGCCCTCGGCCAGACCGCCGACCAGGCCGACTGGCTGATCGGCGCCGACCTGCTCGGCCCGGGCATCGACAAGGGCACCGCCCTGCGCTCCATGAAGGCCCCCGGGACGGCGTACGACGACGATGTCCTCGGCAAGGACCCGCAGCCCGCCACGATGGACGGCTATGTCGAGACCACCGGCGACAACGGCGGTGTACATATCAACTCCGGCATCCCCAACCACGCCTTCTACCTGGTCGCCACCGCCCTCGGCGGCAAGGCCTGGGAGCGCGCGGGCCAGGTCTGGTACGACGTGCTGACCGGCGGCGAGCTCGCCAAGAACGCCCGGTTCGCCGACTTCGCCGCGCTCACCGTCGCGGCCGCCCGCGCCCGCTTCGGTGAGGGCAAGGAGCTCAAGGCCGTACAGGAGGCCTGGAACAAGGTCGGCGTCCCCCTCGCGTAGGACACGGGACACGGGCGGGGCGGGGGTCGTCCGACAGGCGCTCTGGCCCCGCCCGCCATTACCGTGGCCACAGGGGGTAGGAGCCCCCTCGCAAGGCGTCCGACGACGTCGGAGGATTCCGTTATGCGCATTCACATCCACCGCACCGGCGGCTTCGCGGGCGTCGACCGCCGTGCCGAGATCGACACCGCGGACCGCCCCGACGCGGCCGACTGGCACACCCTCGCCGAACGGGCCGTGGCCACCGCCCACGCCGAGCCCCCCGTCGGCGTCCCCGACGGCTTCAGCTACCAGATCACCGTCGACGGCAACACCGTGTACTGCTCCGACCCCCGCCTCACGGCCGACCAGCGGACGCTGATCACGCGGGTGATGAAGGAAGGGTCGTAGGCGGCGACGTCGCGGGCGGCGCCTTGGGTCCACGTCGCCCCAACTGCCCGTCCCCGCCCACCCCTTGACACTGTTACCGGCGGTAAGGAAGATCCGGCCATGACTACCGTGCCGGTCTCGTCCGCCTCGCTGCCGCGCTTTCCCCGGGACTTCGTGTGGGGGGTGTCGACCTCCGCCGCGCAGATCGAGGGCGCGGTGGCGGAAGAGGGGCGGGGACGCTCGTCCTGGGACGTGTTCGCGGCGCAGGCCGGGCGGATCAAGGACGGGTCGGATGCGCGGGTGGCCACCGACCACTACCACCGCTACCGCGAGGACGTGGCGCTGCTGCGCGGGCTCGGCGTCGGCGCGTACCGGTTCTCGGTGGCATGGCCGCGAGTCGTGCCGGACGGCGGCGGCGCGGTCAACGCGGCCGGGCTGGACTTCTACGACCGGCTGGTGGACGAGCTGCTGGCGGCGGGCGTCGCGCCGGTGCCGACGCTGTTCCACTGGGACACGCCGCAGGCCCTGGAGGAGCGCGGCGGCTGGCTCGTACGGGAGACGGCCGAGCACTTCGCGGCGTACGCGGACGTGGTGGCGGCGCGGCTCGGGGACCGGGTGGAGCGGTGGATCACGCTCAACGAGCCCGCCGAACTGACCCTGCTGGGCTACGGGCTGGGACAGCACGCGCCGGGGCGGCGGCTGCTGTTCGAGGCGCTGCCGGCGGCGCACCACCAGCTGCTGGGGCACGGCCTGGCCCTACAGGCGCTGCGGGCCCGGGGAGCGGGCGGCATCGGCATCGCCAACTCGCACGGTCCGACCTGGGCGGCCTCCGGGGACGAGGCGGACACCTCGGCCGCCGGACTCTACGACCTGCTGCTCAACCGGCTCTTCGCGGAGCCCCTGCTGCTGGGGCGCTATCCGGGTGAGGAGTGGGACCTGGCGGGGATGCTGCCGGGCCCGGTCGCCGAGGACCTGAAGATCATCGCGCAGCCGCTGGACTGGTACGGGATCAACTACTACCAGCCGACGTCGGTGGGCGCCCCGCGGGAAGCGGGCGGCGGCGAGCCGGCCGACTTCGCCGGGATCGAGATACCGGCCGAACTCCCCTTCGCGCCCCGGGAGATCGAGGGCTACCCGCGGACCGACTTCGGCTGGCCGGTGGTGCCGGAGGCGCTGACCGAGCTGCTGGTCTCCTTCCGGGAGCGGTACGGCGAGCGGCTGCCGCCCGTCGTCATCACCGAGAACGGCTGCTCGTACGAAGGGATCGAGGACGGCGAGCGGATCGCCTTCCTGGAGGGGCATCTGCGGGCGCTGCACGCGGCCATGGCGGCCGGGGTGGACGTGCGGGGGTACTTCGTGTGGTCGCTGCTGGACAACTTCGAGTGGGCGGAGGGGTACGCGCGGCGGTTCGGGCTGGTGCACGTGGACTACGAGACGCTGAGGCGCACGCCCAAGGCGTCGTACCACTGGTTCCGGGAGGTGCTGCGGGAGCAGGCCCGGCAGGACCGGGGATGAGCCCGCCGGCGGCTTCCGGGGCGCTCGCGGAGCCGTCGCGGCGGGTGGGGCGCGGCTGGACCGCGTCGCTGTCGCTGGCGAACGGGGCCATCTGGGTCGGGTGGTACGGGCCGCTGCAGATCCTGCTCGCGTGGCAGGCGGCCGAGCTGGCGCCGGCGGGCACGGCCAAGGAGTCGGTGCTGGCGTGGGTGACGGGGGCCGGGGCCGCCGTCTCGATGGTCGCCAACCCGCTGTTCGGGGCGCTGTCGGACCGTACGACGTCGCGGTTCGGGCGGCGGACGCCGTGGATCGTCGTCGGGGTCGCGGGCGGGGCCGGGGCCCTGGTGCTGCTGGCGGGGGCCCGGAGCGTGCCGGTGATGGCGGTGGGGTGGTGCCTGGTGCAGCTCACCTTGAACGCGGCGTTCGCGGCGATCACCGCCGCGGTGCCCGACCGGGTGCCGCACCGGCAGCGGGGGTCGGTGGGCGGCTGGCTGGGAGCCGCGCAGATTCTGGGCGTGGTGGCCGGGACGGGGCTGGCGACGGCCGGCGGCGGGGTGGTCGGCGGCTATCTGGCCTGCGCCGGGTTCGCGGTGCTGGGGACGCTGCCGTATGTGCTGCTGCACCGGGATCCGGTGCTGCCGGCGGCGCGGCGACCGGCGCTGACCTGGCGGGCGTTCCTCGGCGGGTTCTGGATCAGCCCGCGCCGCCATCCCGACCTGGGCTGGGCCTGGCTGACCCGGTTCCTGGTCAACCTCGGGAACTCGCTGGCGCTGCTGTATCTGCTGTACTACCTGCGGGATGTGCTGCGGCGGCCGGACCCGGGCGGCGGGGTGCTGGTACTGACCGCCGTCAACGGCGTCACCTTGCTGGCCACGGTCGTGGTGGGCGGGATCTGGTCGGACCGGGCGGGGCGGCGGCAGCCGTTCGTGCTGTGGGCCGGGGTGATCATGACGGTGGCCACGGGGCTGCTGGCCGTGTGGCAGACGTGGCCGGGGGCGGTGTGCGCCGCCGCGCTGCTGGGCCTGGGGTTCGGCGTCTTCACCTCCGTCGACCTCGCGCTGATGACCGAGGTGCTGCCGGCCGCGGCGCACCGCGGCAAGGACCTCGGCATCATCAACATCGCCAACTCGCTGCCGCAGGTGGCCGCCCCGGCGCTGGCCGCGCCGATCGTCGGCCACCTCGGCGGCTACCGGGCGCTGTACGGCGTCGCGGCGGCGATCGGGCTGGTGGGGGCGCTGCTGGTGCGGCGGATCCGGGGCGTGGCGTAAGGCCTGTCCCAGGGGCCTTTCAGAAGCCCAGCTTGCGCAGCTGCTTGGGGTCGCGCTGCCAGTCCTTGGCCACCTTGACGTGCAGATCGAGGAAGACCGGCGTGCCCAGCAGCGCCTCGATGTGCTTGCGGGACTTCGTGCCGACCTCCTTCAGGCGCTTGCCCTTGGGGCCGATGATGATGCCCTTCTGGCTGGGGCGCTCGATGTAGACGTTGGCGTGGATGTCGAGCAGGGGCTTGTCGGCGGGGCGGTCCGCGCGCGGCAGCATCTCCTCGACGACCACCGCGATCGAGTGCGGCAGCTCGTCGCGCACGCCCTCCAGGGCGGCCTCGCGGATCAGTTCGGCGACCATGACCTGCTCGGGCTCGTCGGTGAGGTCGCCCTCCGGGTAGAGCGCGGGGCCCTCCGGGAGCAGCGGGACGAGGAGGTCGGCGAGGAGGGAGACCTGGGTGTCGCCCACCGCCGAGACCGGGATGATCTCGGCCCACTCGATGCCCAGCTCCCTGCCGAGCTGGTCGATCGCGATCAGCTGGGCGGCCAGCGCCTTGGAGTCGACCAGGTCGGTCTTGGTGACGATGGCGACCTTGGGGGTCTTCTTGATGTCGGCCAGCTCACCGGCGATATAGCGGTCGCCGGGGCCGATCTTCTGGTCGGCGGGCAGACAGAAGCCGATCACGTCGACCTCGGACCAGGTGGTGCGGACGACGTCGTTGAGGCGCTCGCCGAGCAGCGTGCGCGGCTTGTGCAGACCCGGTGTGTCGACGAGGACCAGCTGGGCCTCGGGACGGTGCACGATGCCGCGCACCGTGTGGCGGGTGGTCTGCGGGCGGTTGGAGGTGATCGCCACCTTCGTCCCGACGAGAGCGTTCGTGAGGGTGGACTTGCCCGCGTTGGGGCGGCCGACGAAGCAGGCGAAGCCGGCGCGGTGCGGGGCGGAGGAGTCTGTACGAACGCTCATGGCGCCCATTCTCCCCGATCCACGGCGCCGCTCCGACCACAGCGGGCGATGATCAGTGCGGCGTACGGCCGCGGCGCGCGGCGGATGCGGGCGGGCCTCGCCGTACGGCCCCGCCCCCGCCTCCCGCGGCCGCGGGTGCTACTCGCCCGCCGGGGCCGCGGCGCGCAGGGTGCCGTCGGGGCCGGCGACCAGGACGGGCGTCTCGGGGCCGCCGAGGTCCCGTACGGCCGCACGGTCCGCGTCGGCGGCGCCCTCGGCGTCGGTGACCACGGCCGCGGCCTCCAGGGACGTCGCCCCGCTGGCGACGGCCATCGCGACGGCCGTCTGCAGCGCGCTGAGCTTCAGCGAGTCCAGGGCGACGGTGCCGGCGACATACGTGCGGCCGGTCTCGTCACGTACGGCGGCGCCCTCGGGCACGCCGTTGCGCGCCCGTGCCGAACGCGCGAGCGTGATGATCTTGCGGTCTTCGGGGTCCAGCGGTGCGGCTTCGGTCATACGGGCGAGCATATGCGCCGCCGCCCCGGCGGCCGTACGGGGATCACCCCGCCACCGAGTACATCCCTCCCCCACGCTCGGCCTGGCTCGCGCGGGGGGACCCCCACCGCCGGCCCTCCGGCGAGGTGATCCGCTCCAGCTTCGTGGCGGTGTCGGTCCCGGGGCACGCGTTGTGCAGCACGATGTTCAGATCCGGCCGGACCGGGATCCGCAGCTGGGTGGTCTCGAACTGCAGGGCGCCGACCAGCGGATGGTCCATCTCCTTGTGGAGCTGGCCACCGTCCTGCACATCGCCGCGCGCCCACAGCTCGCGGAACTCCGCACTGAGCGCGGAGGCCTCGCGGACGATCTCGTCGAAGCCCTCGTCGCCGGGGCGCGCCGAGCACGCGGCGCGGTACTGCGCGACGACCAGCGGCGCGTTCGCCTCCCAGCTGGCGGCCCGCGCGCGGTACACGGGGTCGGTGAAGAACGCGATCAGGCAGTTGAGGGAGACGCCGGGGCGGCCGTGCCCCATGACCAGGTGCGCCGCCTCGTTGTAGGCGATGGTGTTCCAGTACGGGTCCATGATGTGCGCCGGGAACGGCATCCAGGCGTCGATCAGCCGCTGCAGGCCCGCGCAGACATCCGTCATGCCCGGCTCCTCGGCGTCCTGCCGCAGCGGCGGGTTCAGCCCGGCCAGTACGTACAGATGCCGCCGTTCGGCGCCGTTGAGCCGCAGCACCCGGGCGACCGCGTCCAGCACCTGCGGCGAGACGGTGATGTCGCGGCCCTGCTCCAGCCACTGGTACCAGGACGCGCCGACCCCGGCGAGGACGGCGACCTCCTCGCGGCGCAGTCCTGGCGTGCGGCGGCGGCCGCCGTCGGGCAGGCCCGCCTCGGCCGGGGTGACCCGGGCGCGGCGGCTCATCAGGAAGTCGCGCAGCTCCTGGCGTCGGCGCGAGGTGTCGTGGGCAGCGGTGTTCGGGGCCACGTTTCTCCCCCTGTCGGCGTGGCTGGTGGTGCGGACACCACGATAAGTTCCCGCTCCCCACCGCGTATTCCGGGCCCGCAGGCTCGTCGCATGCCGACAACCGACATCTCTCTCGACCCCGATACCGAGCCGGCGGGCGCGCCGGCCGGCCCCGTCCGGGCCGCCGACCGCGCCTCCGGTACCGCCGACCGCGCCGCCGCTGCCGCCGGTGCGCGGCTGACCGCGCGCGACCGGCTCGTCCTGCTCCTGCTGTGTGCCGCGCAGTTCATCGTCGCGCTGGACTTCTCCATCCTGAACGTGGCGCTGCCCGTGCTCGGCAAGGACCTGGGCATGGGCCAGGCCGATCTGCAGTGGGCGGTGACCGCGTTCGCGCTGCCCTCGGGCGGCCTACTGCTGCTGTTCGGCCGGATCGCCGATCTCTTCGGGCGGCGCAGGCTGTTCCTGACCGGGCTCGCGCTGTTCACCGCGGCCTCGGTGCTGGCCGCGCTGGCGTGGTCCCCGGCGTCCTTCCTGGGCGGACGGGCGCTCCAGGGCCTGGGTGCGGCGATCATCGTGCCCACCGGGATGTCGCTGCTGACCACCACCTTCGCCGAGGGGCCGCAGCGCGAACGCGCGCTGGGCATCAGCGGCACCCTGATGTCGCTGGGCTTCACCATCGGCATGGTGCTGGGCGGGATGATGACGGACGTGCTCGGCTGGCGCTCCACGATGGGCCTGCTGTCGCTGGCCGGGGTGGCGGTACTGGCCGCGGCGCCGGCGCTGCTGACCGAGTCCCGGCACCCTTCGCGGCCGCGGATCGACGTGCCCGGCGCGGTCACCGTCACCGGTGGCCTGCTGTCGCTGATCTACGCCCTGTCCACCGCCGCCCAGCGGGGCTTTCGCCACCCGGACGTGATCGTGACGCTGGTGGCGGGGGTGGCGCTGCTGACCGCCTTCGTGATCGTGGAGTCGCGGGCCGAACAGCCGCTGGTGTCGCTGCCGATGCTGCGCCGCCGTACGGTCGCCTGGGGCAATCTGGCGGGCCTGACGACCTTTTCGATGATGAGCGCCGTCATCTTCCTGCTCACCCTCTACCTGCAGGAGGTGCTGCGGCTGTCGGCCTTCCAGACCGGTCTGGTCTTCGGTGTGCAGGGCGCGGTCTCGGCGGGCGCCGGCGTCCTCGCGCCCAGGGTCATCGGCCGGCTCGGCGCCCGCCGCACGCTGCTGACCGGGCTGCTGCTGCAGGCCGGCTTCACCGCCGCGCTGCTGGGCCTGGGCACCGGCAGCGGCATGTGGCTGGCCCTGATCGGGGTGACCTTCGCCAGCCTGGGCCACCTGTGGGCGATCATCTCCTACGGCGTGACCGCCACCTCCGGCGTCCCGGACACCGAGCAGGGCCTGGCGACCGGCCTGGTCACCAGTTCCCAGCAGCTGGGCCTGACCGTCGGCATTCCGCTGCTGAGCGCGGTGGCCTCGGCCCGTATCGCCGCCCTGCGGGACGGGGGCGTCGGCCTCGCGGACGCCACCCTCGGCGGTATCGAGCTGGGGCTGGGCCTGGACGCGGCGCTGGTGGCCGTGGTCGCCCTGCTGGTGGCGGTCGGACTGCGGACGGCGCGGACGGCGGGGCGCGGCTGAGGAGGAAGAAGGTGGTTGCCCCGGTACCCCCGTAGCCGGGGCAACCTGCGCTGCAAGATTTCTCAGGCGATTTCTCTCACGCATGGCGGCCGCATTACGACGGCCACTCGAAGATCCTTCCATGGCATGCGGGGAAGAATCCAGCCCCCTCGGCAATGACTTGCAGAACATTTCTGGTGCACTGCAGATAAGTACCCATGTGCAATTTTCTGCAGGTAAGCGCCGTGTGCAATTTTCTGCACATCGGCGGCGGAGAATACTCCCGTATTCGCCGGGGGCTACCCGGAGAGTTCCCCGGCCTCGCCGGCGACCTTGGCGCGGACCGGCTCGCAGACCACCGTGATGATCTTGTTGCGGCGGCCGGCCGGCGACTCGGCGGTCAGCCGGAGCGCGGTCAGCTCCGGGTCGGCGTCGGCACCGGAGAGGTCCACCTCAGCGGTGGCGCCGGCGATCGGGACCCGGCCGAGGAGCTTGGCGAGCAGGCCGCCGACGGTCTCCACGTCCTCGTCGTCCAGCTCGGGCAGGCCGTAGAGCTCACCGAGGTCGCCGATGTCCAGGCGGGCGGTGACGCGATAGCGGCCGTCACCGAGATCCTCCACCGGCGGCAATTCACGGTCGTATTCATCGGTGATCTCGCCGACGATCTCCTCGAGGATGTCCTCGATGGTCACGATTCCGGCGGTGCCGCCGTATTCGTCGATGACCACCGCGACATGATTGCGGTCCTGCTGCATTTCGCGCAGCAGATCACCGGCGTTCTTGGTGTCGGGGACGAAGACGGCGGGCCGCATGGCCGTGGAGACCAGCTCGGTCTCGGCGTCGCGGCTGATGTGGACCTTCCGGGCGAGGTCCTTGAGGTAGACCACGCCGACGATGTCGTCCTCGTTCTCACCGGTCACCGGGATCCGGGAGAAGCCCGAGCGCAGGGCGAGGGTCAGCGCCTGGCGGATGGTCTTGAAGCGCTCGACGGCGACCAGGTCCGTACGCGGCACCATCACCTCGCGGACGAGGGTGTCGCCGAGCTGGAAGACCGAGTGCACCATCCGGCGCTCCTCGTCCTCGATCAGCGACTCCTTCTCGGCGAGGTCCACCAGGGAGCGCAGCTCCGCCTCGGAGGCGAACGGCCCCTTGCGGAAGCCCTTGCCGGGGGTCAGGGCGTTGCCGATGAGGATCAGCAGCTGCGGGATGGGGCCCATGACGCGGGCCAGCGGCAGCAGGACGTACGCGGCGGCCGTGGCGGTGTTCAGCGGATGCTGGCGGCCGATCGTGCGCGGCGAGACGCCGACGGCGACGTAGGAGACCAGCACCATCACGCCGATGGCGACGGTCAGCGCCTCCCAGGTCTCCTCGAAGGAGCGCAGGCAGGCGTAGGTGACCAGGACGCCGGCGGCCATCTCGCAGCCGACCCGCACCAGCAGCGCGACATTGAGGTAGCGGGTGGGATCGGCGGCCACCGCGGCGAGCTTGGCGCTGCCGCGGCGCCCGGAGCGGACCGCCTCCTCGGCGCGGAAGCTGGTGGTACGGGCCAGGCCCGCCTCCGCGCAGGCGGCGAGCCAGGCGATCACGACGAGCAGGACCGCGACCGCGATCAGTTGGGTGGTCATCGCGGGCACCGTCAGGTGACGGTGGGGGCGGGAGAGGGGCCGGTCAGGCCCCGCTCGGCGCGCCAGCCATCGATGATCGCCGCCTGCAGGCCGAACATCTCGGCCTTCTCGTCCGGCTCCTCGTGGTCGTAGCCGAGGAGGTGGAGCACGCCGTGGACGGTCAGCAGCTGGAGCTCCTCGTCCATGCTGTGCCCGGTCGGCGCCTCCTCGCCCTGCTTCTTGGCGACCTCCGGGCACAGCACGATGTCACCGAGGAGCCCCTGCGGGGGCTCCTCGTCGTCCTTGGCCGGCGGACGCAGCTCGTCCATCGGGAAGGACATGACATCGGTCGGGCCCGGCAGGTCCATCCACTGGATGTGGAGCTGCTCCATGGCCTCGGCGTCCACCACGATGACGGACAGCTCGGAGAGCGGGTGGATGCGCATCCGGGCGACGGCGTAGCGGGCGACGTCCAGGATGGCCTGCTCGTCGATGTCCGTACCGGACTCGTTGTTGACGTCGATGGACATGGGGGCGTTGCTTCTCACTTCTCGTTCGCTCGGTGCGTCCGGCTCACTGGCCGTTGCGGCTGTCGTACTTCTCGTAGGCGTCGACGATACGGCCGACCAGCTTGTGGCGGACCACATCCTGGCTGGTGAGCAGGGAGAAGTGCACGTCGTCGACGCCGTCCAGGATCTCCCGGACCTGGCGCAGACCGCTCTTCGTGCCGCCCGGAAGGTCGACCTGGGTGACATCGCCGGTGATGACGATCTTGGAGTCGAACCCGAGGCGGGTGAGGAACATCTTCATCTGCTCGGGGTTCGTGTTCTGCGCCTCGTCGAGGATGATGAACGCGTCGTTGAGCGTCCGGCCGCGCATGTACGCCAGCGGCGCGACCTCGATCGTGCCCGCGGCCATCAGGCGCGGGATGGAGTCGGGGTCGAGCATGTCGTGCAGCGCGTCGTAGAGCGGCCGCAGATACGGGTCGATCTTCTCGTAGAGGGTGCCGGGCAGGAAGCCCAGCCGCTCGCCGGCCTCGACCGCGGGGCGGGTCAGGATGATGCGGTTGACCTGCTTGGCCTGCAGCGCCTGGACGGCCTTGGCCATGGCCAGATACGTCTTGCCGGTGCCGGCCGGGCCGATGCCGAAGACGACGGTGTGCTTGTCGATGGCGTCGACATAGCGCTTCTGGTTGAGGGTCTTGGGCCGGATCGTGCGCCCGCGGTTGGAGAGGATGTTCTGGGTGAGCACCTCGGCGGGCGTCTCGCTCACCGCGCCCCCGCCGTCCTCCGCCGCGCGCAGCATGGCGATCGAGCGTTCCACCGCGTCCTCCGTCATCGGTTGTCCGGTGCGGAGCACCAGCATCATCTCGTCGAAAAGGCGCTGGATGAGGGCGACTTCCCGAGCGTCGCCGACAGCGCTGACTTCGTTGCCCCTGACATGGATGTCGGTCGCCGGGAAGGACTTCTCGATCACGCGCAGTAGCGAGTCTCCGGACCCCAGGACCGTGACCATCGGGTGCTTGGCCGGGACGGTGAACTGGGCGGACGCCTGCGGTTGCGTGGGTGTCTGGGTCATAGGGCGGCTCGAGGCCTGCTCAACCCCCATCCTTTGCTCATCGGAGGAGCCCTCAGAGGTGCCTGCCTGCACTGACTCCTTGCGCTACAAGAGTACGACGGGGCACTGACAAGCCCGAGGGCTTTTCCCGGCCGCCCCGGCCGGCGAAGGCCGCGATCCCGCCGTCGACGCAGCTCAGGCCGGGCGGCGGAAGCCGATCGTGGGGACGGCCCGGGCCAGCGGAGCGGGCCGGTAGGCCGCGGGCAGCACCTCGTCGAGGAAGGCGTACTGGCGGCGCAGCGCGCCCGCCGTGCCGGTCTCGTAGGCCCGCACCTGCCGCCACCAGGCCGCGATCTCCGCCCAGCCCGGCGCGGAGAGCGAACCGCCGAACTCCTGCACCGACAGCGCGGCGCTCAGTCCCGCGAAGGCCAGCCGGTCGGCGAGCGGCCAGTCGGCCAGGGTGCCGGTGACGAAGCCCGCGACGAAGACGTCGCCGGCGCCGGTGGGGTCCAGCGCCTCCACGGCGATCGCGGGGACCTCGGCGCTCTCGCCGGTCCGCCCGTCCACCGCGTACGCCCCCTCCGACCCCAGCGTGACGACCGCGAGCGGCACCAGGTCGGCGAGCTTGCGGGCGGCCGCGCGCGGGCAGTCCGTACGGGTGTAGCGCATCGCCTCCTCCGCGTTGGGCAAGAACGCCTCGCAGTGTTCGAGGTCGGCGAGGTCGGCCGGGTCCCAGCGGCCGCTGTCGTCCCAGCCCACGTCCGCGAAGATGCGGCTGCCGCGGCCCGCCGCGCAGCCCAGCCAGCCCTCCCGGCGGCCCGGTACGAGCGAGGCGACGCAGGCGCGGGACGGCGGCGGGCAGCCCGGCGCGTGCTTGCCGTCGAAGGCGAATTCGGGCGGCGGGGCCTCATGGCCGTGCGAGACCATCGTGCGCTCGCCCTCGTACGCCATGGAGACGGTCACCGGGGAGTGCCAGCCGGGGACCGTGCGCGACAGCGCCAGGTCGATGCCCTCGCCCTGTTCGAGCGCCTCCCAGCAGTACTCGCCGTACTTGTCGTCGCCGAAGGCCGCGGCGAGGGACGTGCGCAGCCCCAGCCGGGCCAGCGCGGTGGCCATGTTGGCGACGCCGCCGGGGCTGGAGCCCATCCCGCGGGCCCAGGACTCGGTGCCGCGCACCGGCGCGGAGTCCAGGCCGGTGAAGACGATGTCCAAGAAGACCGTGCCGGTGAGGTAGACGTCGGTGTGCGGATCGCCCTCGGCGCGCACCTCGGCCAGCGGATCGAGGGCCGGTGGCACTTCGGCCGGGCCTGCGGGCGGATGGACATCGCGTCGGCTGCTCACCGTGCACGCCCCTCTCATATCAGCACGTGCCGCCAGTGTGCCTGATGCTGCGGTACGTTCCGCCTCATGAGGCTCACGATTCTCGGCGGCGGCGGTTTCCGGGTGCCGCTGGTCTACCGCGCGCTGCTGGCCGACGCGACGGGATCCGTCTCCGAAGTGGTGCTGCACGACACCGACGCCCGCCGGGTGGCGGTGATCGCCGAGGTGTTGGCGCGGCTGGCGCAGGGCCACCGGGCGCCGGTGCCCGTACGGGTCGCGACGGGGCTGGACGACGCGCTGGCCGGCGCCGACTTCGTCTTCTCCGCGATACGGGTGGGCGGCACCGCCGGCCGGATCCGCGACGAGCGGATCCCGCTGTCGGAGGGAGTGCTCGGCCAGGAGACGGTCGGCGCGGGCGGTGTCCTGTACGGCCTGCGGACGATCCCGGTGGCGCTGCACATCGCCGAACGGGTCGCGGCGCTCGCCCCGGACGCCTGGGTCATCAACTTCACCAACCCCGCGGGCATGGTCACCGAGGCGATGTCCCAGGTGCTCGGCGACCGCGTCATCGGGATCTGCGATTCACCCGTGGGGCTGGTTCGCCGGGCGGCACGGGCGGCCGGCGCGGACCCGGCGGCCTTCGAGCACGGCGACGTCGGATACGACTACGTGGGGCTCAACCACCTGGGCTGGCTGCGGTCGTTGACGCTTCAGGGCAAGGAGCTGCTGCCGGGGCTGCTCGCCGACGACACGGCGCTGGGCTCCTTCGAGGAGGGGCGGCTCTTCGGCCCGGACTGGCTGCGCACCCTGGGCGCGCTCCCCAACGAGTACCTGCACTACTACTACTTCCGCCGCGAGACCCTCGCCTCGGTGCGGGACACCGCCGAGACCCGCGGCGAGTTCCTCGACCAGCAGCAGGGCGGCTTCTTCGAGCGGGCGGCCGCAGCCGGCGGCCCGGAGGCGGTGTACGCGCTGTGGGAGCGGACGCGGCTGGAGCGCGAGGAGACGTACATGGCGCACAGCCGCGAGGCCAGCGGCGGCTGGCAGCGCGACAGCCACGACCTGGAGGGCGGTGGCTACGACCGGGTGGCGCTGGCCCTGATGCACGCCATCGTGGGCGACAGCGGGACCCGGCTGATCCTCAACGTCCGCAACGGGACGACGGTGCCGCAGCTGGCGCCGGACGCGATCGTGGAGACGGTGTGCGAGGTGACCGCCCGCGGCGCCCGCCCGCTGCCCTGCGCGCCGCTGCGGGAGGACCAGTTGGGGCTGATGCTGCAGGTCAAGGCGGTGGAGCGGGCGACGGTCCAGGCCGCGGTGGGCAAGGACGCCGGCGCGGCGCTGCGGGCGCTGGCGCTGCATCCGCTGGTGGACTCCCCCGCGGTGGCCGCCCGCATCCTGCGGCGGGCGGCCACCGGGGCGTGACCCCCGGGGAATGCCACCCGCCCCCACTCCGTTGAGGCCCGCAAGGGGCCCGCCCGCCCCCTAAGGGATGTGTTCGCCCACCCCCTAATGCCCGCGCTTGATCCACTCGTCCAGGTGCGGGGCCTCGGCTCCGATCGTCGTCGGATCGCCGTGCCCGGTGCGTACCGCCGTCTCCGGTGGCAGGGTCAGCAGCCGGTCCCGGATCGAGTCGACGATCGTCGGGAAGTCCGAGAAGGACCGGCCGGTGGCGCCGGGACCGCCCTGGAAGAGGGTGTCGCCGGTGAAGACCGTCCGCAGGTCGGGCGCGTAGAGGCAGACCGCGCCGGGGGCGTGGCCCGGGGTGTGCAGCACGTGCAGGTCCGTACCGGCGATGGTCAGGACCTGTCCGTCCGCCAGTTCCGTGTCCGGCACGGTGTCCGGGTGGGTCTGCTGCCACAGCGGCAGGTCGGCGGGGTGCAGATGGATCCGGGCGCCGGTGCGGTTCGCCAGCGCGGGGGCGGCGTCGATGTGGTCGTTGTGCGCATGGGTGCAGATGATCGCGCGCAGCGTCCGTCCGCCGAGCGCCGCCAGGATGGCCTCGGCGTCGTGGGCGGCGTCGATGACGATCGCCTCGTCGTCGTCGCCGACGATCCAGACGTTGTTGTCGACGTCCCAGGTGCCGCCGTCGAGCGAGAAGGTTCCGGAGGTGACCAGGTGGTCGACGCGGGCCGCCATCAGAGCGTCACCACCGAACGCAGCACGTCGCCGGCGTGCATCCGTTCGAAGGCCCGCTCGACCTCGTCGATGCCGATGGTCTCGGTGACGAAGGCGCCGAGGTCGATCCGGCCCTGCTGGTGCAGGTCGATCAGCATCGGGAAGTCGCGGGAGGGCAGGCAGTCGCCGTACCAGGAGGACTTCAGGGCGCCGCCGCGGCCGAAGACGTCCAGCAGGGGCAGCTCCAGGGTCATCTCCGGGGTGGGGACGCCCACCAGGACGACGGTCCCGGCCAGGTCGCGGGCGTAGAACGCCTGCCGGTAGGTCTCCGGCCGGCCGACCGCGTCGATGACGACGTCCGCGCCGAAGCCGCCGGTCAGCTCGCGGATCGCCTCGACGGGGTCGGTGGTGCGGGAGTTGACGGTGTGTGTGGCGCCCATGGTGCGCGCGGTCGCCAGCTTGCGGTCGTCGATGTCCACCGCGACGATCCTGGCCGCTCCGGCCAGCCGCGCGCCGACCACGGCCGCGTCGCCCACTCCGCCGCAGCCGATGACCGCGACCGAGTCGCCGCGCCCGACCCCGCCGGTGTTGAGGGCGGCGCCGATGCCCGCCATCACCCCGCAGCCCAGCAGACCGGCCACCGCGGGCGACACCTCCGGGTCGACCTTGGTGCACTGTCCGGCGGCGACCAGCGTCTTGTCGGCGAAGGCCCCGATGCCGAGGGCGGGGCTCAGCTCGGTCCCGTCCTTCAGCGTCATCTTCTGCCGGGCGTTGTGGGTGTCGAAGCAGTACTGGGGGCGGCCGCGCAGACAGGCCCGGCACGCTCCGCACACCGCGCGCCAGTTGAGGACGACGAAGTCGCCCGGCGCGACGTCGGTGACACCGGGTCCGACCGACTCCACCACGCCGGACGCCTCGTGCCCGAGCAGGAACGGGAACTCGTCGTTGATGCCGCCCTGCTTGTAGTGCAGATCGGTGTGGCACACCCCGCACGCCTGGACCTTCACCACGGCCTCGCCGGGCCCCGGATCCGGCACCAGGATCGTCTCCAGCCGGACCGGTTCGTTCTTCCCCGGCGCAATCACGCCGCGCACTTCCTGTGCCATCGGAACAGCCCCTTTCAAAGATCACATACGGGACCACTGTGGCGCACACTGCCACTGAGCCGTGCCTCACCGTACGCGTGCGGGGCTACCGTGCGCAGGACCACGGCCGGGTCCGTGATCTCCGGCCGGGAGCGCGCCGCACCGAGGTCACCAGCGCGGGACGGCGGGGGTGGTCCAGCCGGGATCGGCGCGCCGCATGGCGGCGGCGTCGTCGCGGTCGCGCAGGCCGCCGTCGTCGGCGAGCCAGCGGCGGTGCAGCGCGGCGAGCCGGTCGCGGTCGAGGGCGACACCGAGGCCGGGGGCGTCGCCGACGTCCACCCGGCCGTCGCGGAAGGTGAGCCGCTCGGTCAGGACGTCCTCGGTCTGCCAGGGGTAGTGGGTGTCGCAGGCGTGGGCGAGATCCGGCACGGTCGCCGCGACCTGGGTCATCGCGGCGAGGCTGATGCCCAGGTGGGTGTTGGAGTGCATGGACAGACCGACGCCGAAGGCGCGGCAGACGGCGGCGAGTTCGCGGGTGCGGCGCAGCCCGCCCCAGTAGTGGTGGTCGCAGAGCACGATCTGGACGGCGCCCCGGGTGAAGGCCGGGGCGATCTCGTCGAAGGTCGTCACGCACATGTTCGTGGCCAGCGGGAGTGCCGCCCGCCGCCCGCCCCCGTCCCGGCCGCCGGCGGTCCGTCCCGCTCCGCGCAGTCCGGCCGCCACCCGCGCCATACGGTCCGTGCCGCTCGCGGGGTCCTCCAGGTACTCCAGGACGTCGTGCAGTTCGTCCGCGACCCGCAGCGACGTCGCCACGCTCCAGGCGCCGTTGGGGTCGAGCCGCAGCGGCCGCCCGGGGAACGCGGCCGCCAGCGCCCTGATCGCCGCCACCTCCCGCGCGGGCGGGAAGACCCCGCCCTTGAGCTTGAAGGACGTGAAGCCGTGGGTGTCGGCGAACCGGCGGGCCTGCGCGACGACGCCGGCCGGGTCGAGCGCCGCGCCCCAGTCGTCGCGCTCCCCCCGGCCGCCCGGGTGCCGCGCCCATCGGTAGAAGAGGTAGGCGCTGTACTCCACGCGGTCGCGGACCTTGCCGCCGAGGAGGGCGTGGACGGGCAGGCCGGCGGCCCTGCCCCAGGCGTCGAGGCAGGCGACCTCGAAGCCGGAGAGGACCGAGAGCCGCAGCTTGCCGGCGGTCTGGACGCCCCGCAGCCCGCCGGCGTCGACCGCGTCGGCGCCGGTCGCGGCGTTGGGGTCTCCCCTGCTCGAACGTAGTTGAGAGCTTGGGGAAGAGTCCCCGCACACCTCGGCGGCGAGTGCGGGCAGCGTGTTCAGGTCCGTGACCGAGCGGCCGATCAGCGCGGTCGCCAACGGCTGTGCCAGATCGAGGTACTTGGTGTCCCCGTAGGTCTCGCCGAGGCCGGTCGTGCCGTCCTCCGTGGTCAGCTCGATGATCAGCCGGGGGGTGTAGGGCTGGTGCACGCCCTGGGTGTTCAGCAGCGGCGGATCGGCCACCAGGACCGGGGTGAGGCGGACCTCGGCGATGGTGAGGGCGTCCTTGGGGTCGGTCATCCGGGGCTCCTACGGGCCAGGACGTCGCGACCGACGCCCACACCGTTCCTGTATGTAGATGGCATCCATGGATGGAGTCGGAGGCTAGGGACCGGGCGCCCCGGTCGTCAACACCCTGGGCCGCGCGTCCCGTTGGCCGCACCCACCCACCCGGCCGAGCCTTTACCAATCATTGAATCTTCGCGCGTAGATAGGCATTTAAGGCTCTGTTAGACCTACCGGTGACCACTCACCCCCCTGAAGGAGCCGCGCATGCGCCGTTTCGATCGCTTCCGTCCCGCCCTCTCCCGCCGCGCCCGCCTCGGCGCCACGGCGGTCGCCGCCCTCGTCACCGGCACCGCGGTCTTCGGCATCGGCCAGGCCACCGCCGAACACTCCGTGCCGCGCACCGACAAGGAGATCCCGAACCTCACGCAGGTCCAGGACAAGATCAAGGCGTACTACGGCGACACGGTGACGGCCGACGGCGAGCACTACGCCTCCCCGAAGAGCAACTACGCCCGCCAGGTCCGCGGCATCGAGGCCAAGGCCCGCGCCTACCTGACCAAGGCCCTGGCCAAGCACTCCAAGGGCGACGGGCGCGCCAAGCCCGCCATCGTCCTCGACATGGACGACACCACCCTGCTCACGTACAACTACGAGCTCCAGGTCGGCTTCAACTACACCCCGGCCAGCCAGGACAAGTACCTGGAGACCACCGACATGGACCCGGTCTTCGGCATGGACCGCCTGGTGAACTGGGCGCACGACAAGGGCGCCCAGGTCTTCTTCATCACCGGCCGCAAGGAGTCGCAGCGCGACTGGAGCGTGCGCAACCTCAAGAACGTCGGCTACGACGTGGCGCTGGACCGCGGCCACGTCTACCTGAAGAACAAGGAGAACCCGCCGCCCTACCTGCCCTGCGGCGCCACCTGCACCACCATCGAGTACAAGTCGGGCACCCGCAAGCACATCGAGTCCCTCGGCTACGACATCGTCGCCAACTTCGGGGACCAGTACAGCGACCTGAGCGGCGGCGCCGGCGACCGGACGTTCAAGATGCCGAACCCGATGTACTACCTGCCGTGAGGCGGGGCGCCCGGTGGCCCGCCCGGCGGGCGGCGGCCACCGGGCGCTCAGCGCCGCTTGGGCAACGGCACCCGCATCAGGTCCCTGGCGATGGTCAGTTCGCCCGTATAGCCGGCCGCCCGGGCCTGCCGCTCGAACTCCGCGGGGTCGGCGTACCGCTGCGAGAAGTGCGTCAGGACCAGATGCCGTACGCCCGCCCGCGCGGCCACCTCGGCGGCCTGCCCGGCGGTCAGATGTCCGTGGTCCACGGCCAGTTGGACGTCCTCGTCCAGGAACGTCGACTCGATGACGAGCATGTCCACGCCCTCGGCGAGCGCATGGACGCCCGGGCACAGCCGGGTGTCCATCACGAACGCGAACCGCTGGCCGGGACGGATCTCGCTGACCTCCTCGACGGTGACGCCGTTCAGCTCGCCCAGCCGCTGCAGGCGTCCGACGTCCGGCCCGGTGATGCCGTGCTCCGCCAGCCGTTCCGGCAGCATCCGGCGGGAGTCCGGCTCCACCAGGCGGTAGCCGTAGGACTCCACGGGGTGCGAGAGCCTGCGCGCCTCCAGCAGATACGACTTCGAGCGGTCCAGCTCACCGTCCTCGACGACCGGCCGCTGGACCAGCCGGACCGTCTCCCGGTACGCGGTGGCATAGCGCAGCCGGTCGAAGAAGCGCTCCCCGCTGGCCGGGTAGTGGGCGGTGATCGGGTGCGGCACCCGGTCCAGATTGATCCGCTGGATCACCCCCGCCAGGCCGAGCGAGTGGTCGCCGTGGAAGTGCGTGACGCAGATCCGGTTGAGGTCGTGGGCGGCGACCCCGGCGCGCAGCATCTGGCGCTGGGTGCCCTCACCGGGGTCGAAGAGCAGCCCCTGGCCGTCCCAGCGCAGGAGATAGCCGTTGTGGTTGCGGTGCCGGGTGGGGACCTGGCTCGCGGTACCGAGGACGACCAGTTCGCGTACGGACACGGTCGGCTATCCGGGGGGCCATTGGAGGCCGCGGCCGCCCAGGACGTGCAGATGCGCGTGGAAGACGGTCTGGCCGGCGCCGGCGCCGGTGTTGAAGACGACCCGGTAGCCGCCGTCCTCGACCTCGTCCGCGGCGGCGACCTCGCGGGACTCGCGCAGTATGTCGGCGATGACCTGCGGTTCGGCGGCGGCCAGGGCGGCGGCGTCCGGGTAGTGCACCTTGGGGATCACCAGGACGTGGGTCGGGGCCTGGGGGTTGATGTCGCGGAACGCGACGGTGGTCTCGGTCTCCCGGACGATGGTCGCCGGCACCTCCCCCGCCACGATCTTGCAGAACAGGCAGTCGGCCTGCGGTTCTCCCGCCACCGGTGGCTCCTCCCGGGTCATCCGTCATGCGCACGGTACGCACGGCTTGGGATGCTACCGGGCGGCCGGCACGGCGGCGGAACGGGCGCGCCCCGCCCATCGGCGCCACACGGCCCCGGGGATCACTAAGCTGACCGGTGATCGCTTTCGCCCACAACCGGGAGTTATGCACCATGGCAACCACGCGCACCGCCCAGACCCACTGGGAAGGCAACCTCCTGGAGGGGAAGGGCACCGTCGCCCTGGCGTCCTCCAACATCGGTACGTACGACGTGAACTGGCCCGCCCGCGCGGAGCAGCCGAACGGCGTCACCAGCCCCGAGGAACTGATCGCGGCGGCCCACTCCTCCTGCTACTCGATGGCCTTCTCGCACGGCCTGGCGGGCAAGGGATACACCGTGGCGTCCCTGGACACCCAGGCCGATGTCACCTTCCAGCCCGGTGAGGGCATCACCGCCATCGTCCTGACCGTCAAGGCCAGCGTCCCCGGCCTGTCCGAGGCGGACTTCCAGGCGGCGGCCGAGGACGCCAAGAAGAACTGCCCGGTGAGCCAGGCCCTGGCGGGCGTCAAGAACATCACGCTGAACGCGGAACTTCTGGCCTGACGCGTCGGCCGGCCCGGTCCGGTCGCTCCTTGCGTGAACGGCGGTGGGGGGGGGGGGGGGGGGGGGGGGGGGGGGGGGGGGGGGGGGGGGGGGGGGGGGGGGGGGGGGGGGGGGGGGGGGGGGGGGGGGGGGG